>JANOYE010000045.1:0-20260 GCA_031428695.1 Rhodoferax sp.
CTTGGTACACCAACGCTTCAGCACCAACACCTTCCCCGAGTGGCCGCTGGCGCACCCGTACCGCTATGTCGCCCACAACGGCGAGATCAACACCGTCAAAGGCAACTACAACTGGATGAAGGCGCGTGAAGGCGTGATGTCGTCGCCCGTGCTCGGCGCTGATTTGCAGAAGCTGTACCCGATCAGCTTCGCCAGCCAGTCCGACACCGCGACCTTCGACAACTGTCTCGAACTGCTCACCATGGCCGGTTACCCCATCAGCCAGGCCGTGATGATGATGATCCCCGAGCCGTGGGAGCAACACACCACGATGGACGAGCGCCGCCGCGCGTTTTACGAATACCACGCGGCGATGTTGGAGCCCTGGGACGGCCCCGCCAGCATCGTCTTCACCGATGGCCGCCAGATCGGCGCCACGCTGGACCGCAACGGCCTGCGCCCTTCGCGTTATTGCATCACCGATGACGACTTGGTCATCATGGGCTCCGAGTCTGGCGTGTTGCCGGTGCCCGAGAACAAAATCGTGCGCAAATGGCGCCTGCAGCCGGGCAAGATGTTCCTGATCGACTTGGAACAAGGCCGCATGATCGACGACGAGGAATTGAAGAGCAACCTCGCCCACAGCAAGCCCTACAAACAGTGGATTGACAACCTGCGCATCAAACTTGATGACGTGGTCGGCGGCGGCAGCGGCGGCGAGCCGGCCTCGGCCTCTGACATGGCCGTCACATTGCTGGATCGCCAGCAGGCTTTTGGCTACACCCAGGAAGACATCAAATTCCTGATGAGCCCGATGGCGCATCTGGGCGAAGAAGGCATCGGCTCCATGGGCAACGACAGCCCGTTGGCCGTATTGAGCGACAAAAACAAGCCGCTCTACAACTACTTCAAGCAGTTGTTCGCCCAGGTGACCAACCCGCCGATCGACCCGATCCGCGAAGCGATTGTGATGAGCCTGGTGAGTTTCATCGGCCCCAAACCCAACCTGCTCGACATCAACCAGGTCAACCCGCCCATGCGCCTGGAAGTGGCGCAGCCTGTGCTCGATTTCTCCGACATGGCCAAGCTGCGCGACATTGAAAAATACACGCAGGGCAAGTTCCGCAGCTACACGCTGGACATCACTTACCCGTTGGCCTGGGGCCGCGAAGGGGTCGAGGCCAAACTCGCCTCGCTGTGTGCCGAAGCGGTAGACGCTATCAAGAGCGGCAAAAACATCCTCATCATCAGCGACCGCAATTTGAACGCGACTCAGGTCGCCATTCCCGCGCTGCTCGCCTTGAGCGCTGTGCACCAGCACCTGGTGCGCGAGGGCCTGCGCACCACGGCAGGTTTGGTGGTTGAAACCGGCACCGCGCGTGAAGTGCACCAGTTCGCGGTGCTCGCAGGTTATGGCGCGGAAGCCGTTCACCCGTACCTCGCAATGGAAACCCTGGCCAACATCCACGCAGAGTTGCCGGGTGATTCGAGCGACGCCGGGCCGTCCCAAGGCGCGAGGGCCCCCATGGGGGGCAGCAAGCCACACGCAGTGGGCGAGCGTGGGGGCTACATGTCTGCCGACAAAGCCATTTACAACTACGTGAAAGCGGTTGGCAAGGGCCTCAGCAAAATCATGTCGAAGATGGGTGTCAGCACCTACATGAGTTATTGCGGCGCGCAGTTGTTTGAAGCGATTGGTTTGAACGACGAGACCATTGAGAAATATTTCACCGGAACGCCCAGCAAAGTCGCCGGCATTGGCGTGTTCGAAATCGCCGAAGAAGCCATCCGCATGCACAAACAAGCCTTCAGCGGCGACCCGGTGCTTGAAGGCATGTTGGACGCCGGCGGTGAATACGCCTGGCGTGTGCGGGGCGAAGAACACATGTGGACGCCTGATGTGATTGCCAAGCTGCAACACAGCACCCGCGCCAACAACTGGAACACCTACAAGGAATACGCCCAACTCGTCAACGACCAAAGCCGCCGCCACATGACGCTGCGCGGCCTGTTCGAGTTCAAGATCGACCCGGCCAAAGCCATCCCCGTGGACGAAGTGGAAAGCGCCAAGGAGATCGTCAAACGTTTCGCCACGGGGGCCATGTCGCTCGGCTCGATCAGCACGGAAGCGCATGCCACGCTGGCGATTGCGATGAACCGCATCGGCGGCAAGAGCAACACCGGCGAAGGCGGCGAAGACCCTGCCCGTTACCGGCAGGAGCTCAAAGGCATCCCCATCAAACAGGGCCAGAGCATGGCCGACATCATCGGCAAAGACGTTGTTGAAGTCGATATTCCCCTGCAAGACGGCGATTCACTGAGAAGCCGCATCAAACAAATCGCCTCCGGCCGCTTCGGTGTGACAGCCGAATACTTGAGCAGCGCCGACCAAATCCAGATCAAGATGGCGCAAGGCGCCAAGCCAGGTGAAGGCGGCCAGTTGCCGGGCGGCAAAGTGTCGGAATACATCGGAAAACTGCGCCACAGCGTGCCGGGCGTCGGCCTGATTTCGCCGCCGCCGCACCACGACATTTATTCGATTGAAGACCTGGCGCAACTGATCCATGACCTGAAAAACGTCGCGCCGCATGCGAGCGTCAGCGTCAAACTGGTGAGCGAAATCGGTGTCGGCACCATCGCTGCCGGCGTGGCCAAATGCAAAAGCGACCACGTGGTGATCGCCGGGCATGACGGCGGCACCGGCGCGTCGCCCTGGTCGTCGATCAAACACGCCGGCAGCCCTTGGGAAATTGGCCTGGCAGAAACACAGCAAACACTGGTGCTGAACCGCCTGCGCGGCCGCATCCGGGTGCAGGCCGACGGCCAGATGAAAACTGGCCGCGACGTGGCGATTGGCGCTTTGCTCGGCGCTGATGAGTTCGGTTTCGCCACCGCGCCCCTGGTCGTTGAAGGCTGCATCATGATGCGCAAATGCCACCTCAACACCTGCCCGGTGGGTGTCGCCACGCAAGACCCGGTGTTGCGTAAAAAATTCAGCGGCAAGCCGGAAAACGTTGTCAACTATTTTTTCTTTGTCGCCGAAGAAGTGCGCCAGATCATGGCGCAACTGGGCATCCGAAAGTTCAATGATTTGATTGGCCGCGCCGACCTGCTCGACACCAAAAAAGGCCTCACCCATTGGAAAGCCCAGGGCCTGGACTTCGCCCGCCTGTTCGCGCTGCCCACGGCGCCCGCCGAGGTGTCGCGTTTCCACAATGACGTGCAAGACCACGGGCTGGAGCGGTCGCTCGACAACGTGTTGATCGAAAAATCCCGCGCAGCCATTGATCGCGGCGAAAAAGTGCAGTTCATGGAAGTGGCGCGCAACGTGAACCGCTCCTTGGGCGCCATGTTGTCCGGCGCGCTCACCAAGCTGCGGCCTGAAGGTTTGCCGGATGACACGATCCGCATTCAACTCGAAGGCACGGGCGGGCAATCGTTCGGCGCGTTCCTGGCCAAAGGCATCACGCTGTATTTGATTGGCGACGCGAACGACTACACCGGCAAAGGCCTCTCGGGCGGCCGCATCGTGGTGCGGCCGAGCATTGATTTCAGGGGCGATGCGGTGAAGAACACCATCGTCGGCAACACCGTGATGTATGGCGCGACCAGCGGCGAAGCCTTCTTGAGCGGCGTGGCCGGTGAACGCTTCGCCGTGCGGCTCTCGGGCGCCACCGCGGTGGTGGAAGGCACGGGCGACCACGGCTGTGAATACATGACCGGCGGCACCGTGGCCGTGCTGGGCAAGACCGGCCGCAACTTCGCTGCCGGCATGAGCGGCGGCATCGCCTACGTGTACGACGAAGACGGCAGCTTCGCCAGCCGCTGCAACACGGCCATGGTGTCGCTGGAGAAAGTTTTGCCCGCCACGGAGCAGCAAGACACCCAAAAACCGGGCGTCTGGCATCGCGGGTTGACGGACGAGTCACAACTCAAGAAGCTGCTCGAAGAACACAACCGCTGGACCGGCAGCAAACGCGCGCGCGCTTTGCTGGACGACTGGGCGACCGCGCGGGCCAAGTTTGTGAAGGTGTTCCCGAACGAATACAAGCGGGCTTTGGGTGAAATTGCGGCAAGAAAAGTAATTTTCACACCAGTCAAAGAGAAAAAACAAGAATCAAGTCTCGCAAAATAAGCGGAACTAGCTACTAGTTTGGTACTTAATTGGAATAATAATTAGTCAATATTATGGGAAAAATCACAGGATTCATGGAATTTGAGCGTGTTGAAGAGGGCTACAAACCCGTCGCCGAACGCCTCAAAAATTACAAAGAGTTTGTCATCGGGCTCGACGGCAGCCAAGCCAAAACCCAAGCCGCGCGTTGCATGGACTGCGGCACGCCGTTTTGCAACAGCGGCTGCCCGGTGAACAACATCATTCCGGATTTCAACGATTTGGTGTTCAAGGGCGGCCCGGCGGACTGGAAAAACGCCAGCACGGTTTTGCACAGCACCAACAACTTCCCCGAATTCACCGGCCGCATTTGCCCAGCGCCTTGCGAAGCGGCTTGCACCTTGAACGTGAACGATGACGCGGTGGGCATCAAGTCCATCGAACACGCCATCATCGACCGCGCCTGGCACGAAGGCTGGGTTGTGCCGCAACTGCCGAAAGTGAAAACCGGTAAAAAAATCGCCGTGGTCGGCTCCGGCCCCGCAGGCATGGCCGCTGCGCAGCAACTCGCGCGTGTGGGGCATGACGTGACGCTGTTCGAGAAAAACGACCGTGTTGGCGGCCTGTTGCGTTACGGCATTCCTGATTTCAAAATGGAAAAACACCACATCGACCAACGGGTGGCGCAGATGGAGAAAGAGGGCGTTGCCTTCCGCTGCGGTGTGATGATCGGTGAGCTGCCCAAATCAGGGCCAGCCTCGAAGGTGACCAACTGGGCGAGGGAGTCCATCACCCCCGCGCAACTGCAAAAAGACTTCGACGCAGTGCTGCTCACCGGCGGCGCCGAGCAGTCACGTGATCTGCCGGTGCCTGGGCGCGAACTGGACGGCATTCATTTCGCGATGGAATTTTTGCCGCAGCAAAACAAGGTCAACGCGGGCGACAAAGTCAAAGGCCAACTGACGGCGGGCAAAAAACACGTGATCGTGATTGGTGGCGGCGACACCGGCTCTGACTGCGTCGGCACCAGCAACCGCCACGGCGCGGCCAGCGTCACGCAGTTTGAAGTCATGCCGCAGCCGCCCGAGGAAGAAAACCGCCCAATGACCTGGCCGAATTGGCCGATCAAGCTGCGCACCAGTTCCAGCCACGAAGAAGGCTGCGAGCGTGAATTCGCCATCTCCACCAAGGAGTTCATCGGCGACAGCAAAGACGGTAAATCCGGCAAAGTCACCGGCCTGAAAACCGTGCGCGTGGCGTGGAAAGACGGCAAGATGGTCGAAGTGGCCGGTTCCGAGCAAACCCTCAAAGCCGACTTGGTGCTGCTGGCCATGGGATTCGTCTCGCCCGTGGCCTCGGTGCTTGACGGCTTCGGCGTGGACAAAGACGCCCGTGGCAACGCCAAAGCCAGCATGGACTTCATCGGCGGTTACGCCACCAATGTGAAGAGAGTTTTTGCCGCGGGCGACATTCGCCGTGGCCAAAGCCTGGTGGTCTGGGCCATCCGCGAAGGCCGCCAGGCGGCGCGCGCGGTGGATGAGTTTTTGATGGGGGCGAGTGAGTTGCCGAGGTAACTTGGATGGCGGCGGTTTGGTTGGCGGCAAAAACAGATCAAGCCTTCTGATACGGCACCACCATCTGGCCTTTGCCGAGTCCGGGGAAGTGTTTGGCATTCAACGTCAGCAGCACCCGCCCAGTGGCCAGCGCGGTGGCGGCGATCAAACCGTCATTCAGGCCTGCGCCGTGGCTTTTGCCCCAATCGCGCCTGAGCAAACCACCCTGGGCAGCGATTTCGGCGTCAACGGCGACCACGTCGAAAGTGGAAATAAGGGTATCGAGCGCCTGGCGTTCTGCGCCCTCACGCACGCCTGCGTGAAGCTCGGCCACCGACACGGCGCTGACGGCGCAGTCGGCGGGCAGCTTGGCAAACAGGGCTTTAGCCAGCGTGTTGCCACGCAAAAAATCAATCAGAACGTCGCTGTCAATCAGGCAAGGTTTGCGGGTTGATGCGATGGCAGCGATGGTAGCGCTGGTCATTCGGTTCGCTCAAAATTGAACCGTTCCTCTGCGCGAAGCTGACCCAATGAGGCGGTTTCACTTTCCGATGCGGGCCCCCAGGCCGCAAAGCTCTGGGCGCGGATGGCGCGTTTGTCCAGAGGGGCTTGCCGCGCCAGGTATTCGTCAAGCGCCTCGCGAATCAACGCGCTGTGTGTGGTTGCCCGCGCTTTTGCGTAAGCGGCCAAATTCCCCAGATGGGATTCAGAAAGGTAAATTTGCGAGCGGTGCATGGCAATGAAGTAGTGGTGTATGTGGGCGGTGTATGTTACTTCGGTGGCGTTGATTTGTCAAAACGTTCATTGCATCCGTTCATTGCATCCATAGTTTGGCCAGTGTCTTGCCTTTTTGGCCCTTTTGAGGAAGCTTGATTGCATTCGAAGTCCCGGACTCTGATTTTGAGGCGTTTCCCCCAACCAGGTTACGTTTCATTTCAGGTTGGACACTTTCTCACGAGGGAAGTGGTTTACCTTTGGCGCTGTCGCCCGTTATAGAAGGGTTGAAAGCAGCAAAGGATGAACATGAACACAGTCAGTGAAACTGGCACAGGCAACTCTGTGGCCGCGATGAATCAAAAACCCCTTTGGACAGCGGTGGGCATTTTGGGCGCTGCCGTCGTCGCGCTGGGGGCCACCTTGGCTTATGTGCAGAGCAACCGAGGCGGGAGTGAACCCGTCGCGGCGATCACTAGCCCGTCCAAAAACGCGGCAGAAACAACCGCAGCAGCGGCCTCGCGCCTGCTTGCCAACAGCGTGGACAGCAAAGCCGGTGAAAGCATTGTCCAGCAGGACGAGGTGTCGAAACCGACCACAACGACCGCCAAACAAGCGCAAGACACGCCTAAATCTGCAGCCCCAAAAGTGGATAAGGTGAAACCCCGCCCGCCAGCGCCGGCCGTGGTGGCGCAGGCGCCAGCGCGCAGCCCGTCGCCGGCGCCAGCCGCCGGTGCGGGCGCGGCTGGGGCGGGGGCAGCCGCCCCGGTGCTTGTGGCGCCGCCACCCCCGGTCGCGAAGGCGGTCTGCACCGCTTGCGGCACCGTGGTGGCCGCCACGCCGGTTCAGCAAAACGCGGCGTCTGGCAGCGGCGTCGGCATGGTGGCCGGTGGCGTGATCGGCGGGGTGTTGGGCAACCAGGTGGGCGGCGGCAGCGGCAAAACAGCGGCCACCGTTTTGGGCGCCTTGGGCGGCGGTTGGGCTGGCAACGAAGTCGAAAAACGGGTGAAAAAGGTAACCATCTACGACACCAGTGTGCAGATGGAAAATGGCAGCACGCGCAACTTTTCCTTGGCGCAGCCGGTCAGCGCCGGGGCCCGTGTGACCGTGGAAGGGGCGTCACTGCGCTTGGCCGATGGCAGCTTGGCCAGCCCGTTGCCACCGCCACCGCCCAGGCCCGCGGTGCAGTCCACCACCAACAACCCGAATCAACCGGGGGGTTGATGCGCCTTGCCCTGGCTTGGTTCAGGGCAGGCCGACTTGGGCGGGCGATCAAACGAGCCGCCGCTTCAGCCCTGAAGAGGCAGAATTCTTCCTTCAATTTGCTATACAAATTGAAGCAAACTAGTTACATTATTCGTGACTTGGATGCCAATTAGTCATTAAATTCTTTCAAATACGCTGAAATTGACGCCGATAAACCCCATTTTGGGTATCTTTGCATTGCCGACTCTTTACGCGGCGTTGGCATTCGCGCGCCGTCAATCACCTATCATCAGGCACCGCACGAATCCGAATCGATTGCGCAGTTCGCCTGATTGAATGCCAAACCCTGAAGACCTCCCCCTCGTTGAGCTCAACAACCTGACCTTCGGGTACGCAGAACGCGCCATTCTGGACGGCGTGAGCCTGGCCATTCCGCGCGGCAAAGTCACGGCGCTGATGGGGGCTTCCGGCGGCGGCAAAACCACCGTGTTGCGGCTCATCGGCGGTCAATGCCGCGCGCAGCAGGGTGAACTGCTGCTGGCACGCCCTTTGGGCGACAGCGGCGCGCCGCAAGACGTGGCCAAACTCGACGAAGCCGGTTTGTACGCCGCGCGCCGTCGCATGGGCATGTTGTTCCAGTTTGGCGCTTTGTTCACTGATTTGAGCGTGTTTGACAACGTCGCTTTCCCCCTGCGCGAGCACACCGATTTGGCTGCGGCATTGATACGCGACATCGTGCTCATGAAGCTGGGCGCGGTGGGCCTGCGCGGCGCGCGCGACCTGATGCCCAGCCAAATCTCTGGCGGCATGGCGCGGCGTGTGGCGCTGGCCCGCGCCATCGCGCTGGACCCAGAACTCATCATGTACGACGAACCGTTCGCCGGGCTGGACCCGATTTCGCTTGGCACCGCAGCGCGGCTGATCCGCCAGTTGAACGACACCATGGGGCTGACCAGCATCGTCGTGTCGCACGATCTGGAAGAAACCTTTCACATTGCCGACAAAGTGATCATCCTGGCCAACGGAAAAATCGCTGCGCAAGGCACGCCCGACGAAGTGCGCCACAGCGCCAACGAGCTGGTGCACCAATTTGTCAATGCTTTGCCGGATGGCCCGGTGAAGTTTCACTACCCTGGGCCGTCGATCGACGCCGATTTCTCTCAGCACGTGGCGGGCAGGCGGTGAGTTTCCTCAGCCCTTCAGACATTGGTTTTGCCGTGCGCCGCAAGTTGGCCGATGTGGGCGCGTCGGCGCGGCTGTTTTTTCGCCTGCTGGCGCTCTTGGGCGCGAGCCTGAAACGCTTCGGCTTGGTGCGCGACCAGATCCATTTTTTGGGCAACTATTCTCTGGCCATCATCACCGTTTCAGGCCTGTTTGTAGGGTTTGTTTTGGGCTTGCAGGGCTACTACACCTTGCAACGGTATGGCGCTTCCGAAGCCTTGGGGTTGCTGGTCGCCTTGAGCCTGGTGCGCGAGCTGGGGCCGGTGATCACGGCGCTTCTTTTCGCCGGACGCGCAGGCACATCACTCACCGCCGAAATCGGTTTGATGAAGGCCGGTGAACAATTGAGCGCCATGGAGATGATGGCGGTAGATCCAGTCAAACGCATCCTGGCGCCGCGTTTTTGGGCGGGGGTGATCACCATGCCGCTGTTGGCAGCAGTATTCAGCGCGGTGGGTGTGATCGGCGGCTGGGTTGTCGGCGTATTGATGATCGGCATCGACCCCGGCGCGTTTTGGAGCCAGATGCAAGGCGGCGTGGACATCATCAAAGATGTCGGCAACGGCGTGCTCAAAAGCGTCGTATTTGGTTTCACCGTGACGTTTGTGGCGCTGGTGCAAGGGTTTGAAGCGCAGCCGACGCCCGAAGGTGTGTCGCGCGCGACCACACGCACGGTGGTGGTGGCGTCACTGGCGATATTGGGGCTGGACTTTGTGCTGACGGCGCTGATGTTCAGCATTTGAATTGCTGCACTTAAATCGGCAACCCGGCCCGCGCACCACGTCACCAAACCCATTCAAGGCGCAAGCCAGGTATAAAAGGAGTTTCAAATGCAACGCTCGGCGAACGATTTTTGGGTCGGCCTCTTTGTGCTGGTTGGCGCGGCAGCGCTGCTGTTTTTGGCGCTGCAGTCGGCCAATTTGCTGTCGCTGAATTTCAGCTCGACCTACCGGGTCACAGCCAAGTTTGACAACATCGGTGGCATCAAGCCCAAGGCGCCCGTCAAAAGCTCGGGCGTGGTGGTCGGCAGGGTTGACGGCATCTCGTTTGACGACAAAACCTACCAAGCTCGGGTGACCTTGGCGATGGACAACCGTTACGTTTTCCCCAAAGACAGCTCCCTTAAAATCCTCACTGCCGGATTGCTCGGCGAGCAATATGTCGGCATCGAAGCCGGCGCCGCCGACAAAAACCTCGCGGCTGGCGACAACATCAGCACCACCCAGTCGGCAGTTGTCCTGGAAAATCTGATCAGCCAGTTTTTGTACAGCAAAGCGGCGGACGGCAAAGAGGGCGCCGCCAAGGAGCCATTAAACGGGCCAAGCAAAGAACCAGCGAAAGCTGCTGAAGGAAGCGACTCCAAAAAATGAAGATTGGGTTTATGTTGTCCAGTGATGTTGCAAAAAATGTTGCAGGCAGAGCCGCATCCTGCGTGCGGCTAGGGCTGGTTGCGGCGGGTTTTTCATTGCTTATCGGTTGTGCAACCGTGCCTGCCGGCGCGGTGAATGATCCTTTGGAGCCCTTCAACCGCTCGATGTTCAGCTTCAATGAAGGGCTGGACAAAATCCTGCTGAAACCCGCCGCAACCGTTTACCAGGCAGTGACGCCAAGTTTCGTGCGCACCGGGTTCCGCAACTTCTTCGCCAATTTGGCTGAGCCTTGGGTGGCTGTGAACGCCGCGTTGCAGCTTAAAGGGCAGGCGGCAGTTGAAACGGTGCTCCGGTTCGCCTTCAACACCGTGCTGGGTTTTGGTGGCGTGCTCGACATTGCCACCGAAGTGCGGCTTGAACGGCGCCATGAAGATTTCGGGCAGACGCTGGGTTATTGGGGTGCCAAGCCAGGGCCCTACGTTGTGCTGCCGATAATTGGTTCGACCACGGTGCGCGACACCTTCGGGATGGCGGTGGATTTCCAGGGCGACCCGCTGAACCGCGACCCGACGGTGTTGTCTACCGAACGGGATGCGTTGTCGATCGTGCGCTTGTTGAGTTTTCGCGAAAGCCTGCTGGGGGCGAGCAAGTTGCTCGACGAGGCGGCGTTGGACAAATACACCTTCACCCGTGACATCTTCTTGCAACGGCGCCGCTCGCTCGTGTTTGATGGGCAAGACCCCCCCGAAGAGGAAGAACCCCCGGCAAAATGACCGGAAATGGGTCGAAATGAGTCGAAATGCGTGAAAACGGCGTGCGATGTAAGTGGGTGTGTGGTTGTCGGCCCAGGGTTGACCCGAAGCGTTATGGAGTCTGCGGAACTTTCCGCCAATGGAGCAATTGAATATGAAACGTTTTACTTTTCTGGCCAAAGTTTTCGCGGGCGCCCTGCTTGGCTTGGTGCTGGCTGCCACTGCGGGCGCCCAATCCACCGATGAGGCGCCGGAGGCGCTGGTCAAACGGTTGTCCGCTGACGTGCTGGACAGCATCAAAGCCGACAAAAGCATTCAGTCGGGCGATGTCGCCAAAGTCATCGCTTTGGTCGAAACCAAGGTGATGCCCCACGTCAACTTCGAACGCATGACGGCGTCTGCGGTTGGCCCTGGCTGGCGCCAAGCCACGCCTGAGCAGCGCAAACGCCTGCAAGAAGAGTTCAAAACCCTGTTGGTGCGCACCTATGCGGGCGCGTTGACGCAGGTGACTGACCAAACGGTGGTGATGAAACCCATGCGCGCCGCTGCAGACGACAAAGAGGTGATTGCCCGCACGGAAATCAAAGGCCGGGGCGACCCGATCCAGTTGGACTACCGCTTGGAGAAAACAGCCGGGCAGGGCGCGGGTTGGAAAATCTTCAACATCAATGTGTTGGGCGTCTGGCTGGTGGAAACCTACAAGACCCAGTTCTCGCAAGAGATCAACGCCAAGGGCATTGACGGCCTGATCGCGTCGCTGACCGAGCGCAATAAATCCAACGCCAAGAAGGGCTGACACGTCCTCAAAGCGACCATGCTGACCTTGCCCAGTGTATTGACGCAAGCCCAGGCCAGTGCCTGCCTTTCATCCCAGCTCGGCGCCTTGCGTGCCGAAGCTGGTGGTGAGGTGCAGGTTGACGCTTCGCAGCTCGGCCAGTTTGACTCGTCCGCATTGGCGGTGTTACTGGAATTTCGCCGCGAAACCCTGGCCATGGGCAAGCGTTTTGTGGTGAAGGGCCTGCCCGCGCGGCTGCAAAACCTTGCCAGCCTCTACGGCGTTGCCGAGTTGATCGCGCCCGCCTGAACTCTGACGGCTAAAATGGCGGGCTCACATGCCTGCCATCTCCTTTAAAAACGTTTCCAAGCGCTACCCATCGCCAAAAAGTGCCAAAAACACGGCGGCAGATGGCTCCAAAACCCCCGATTCCAGCTTCCTGGCGCTTGACGACGTCAGCCTCGACATCGAGGAAGGCGAGTTCTTCGGCCTGTTGGGGCCCAACGGTGCCGGCAAAACCCCGCTGATCAGCGTGTTGGCGGGCTTGACGCGCGCCAACAGCGGCAAGGTGTCGGTGATGGGCCACGACGTGCAGGCCGACTATGCCCAAGCGCGGCGAAAGCTCGGCGTGGTGCCCCAAGAGCTGGTGTTTGACCCGTTTTTCAATGTGCGCGACGTGTTGCGGATTCAATCTGGCTATTTCGGCGTGAAAAACAACGACGCCTGGATTGACGAGTTGCTCGACAGCCTGGGCCTGGCCGACAAAGCCAACGCCAACATGCGCCAACTCTCAGGCGGCATGAAACGCCGCGTGCTGGTGGCGCAAGCGCTGGTGCACAAGCCGCCGGTGATCGTGCTGGACGAACCCACCGCCGGTGTTGACGTGGAGCTGCGCCAAACCCTGTGGCAATTCATCGCCAAACTTAACAAACAAGGCCACACCGTTTTGCTCACCACCCATTACCTGGAAGAAGCCGAGGCGCTGTGCAGCCGCATCGCCATGCTGAAGACGGGCCGCGTAGTGGCGTTGGCATTAACCTCCGACTTGTTGAAAGCGGCGTCCAGCAACGTGTTGCGCTTCAAGATTGACAGCGAATTGCCCAAAGTATTGCGGGACAAAGCGCGTATCACCGGCCGCATCGTGCAGTTTCCCGCGCATGACGCGGCGGAGATCGAGCATTACCTGGCAGCCGTGCGCGAAGCTGGTTTGCATGCCGAAGACGTGGAGATTCGCAAGGCCGATCTGGAAGATGTGTTCCTTGAGGTGATGTCGCGCAAGTCCGAAACGCCAGGGGCAGCAATGCAATTTTTCGCCGGGCCGCCCCAAGAAAAATTAGCCCCCTCGGGGGGCAGCGCAGCACACGAAGTGGCAAGCGTGGGGGCGCAAATTCCCGCCGGGCCGCCCCAAGAAAAATTAGCCCCCTCGGGGGGCAGCGAACCACACGCAGTGGGGAGCGTGGGGGCAACATGAACGGCTGGCAGACCCTCATGTACAAAGAAGTGCTGCGCTTTTGGAGCGTGGCGTTTCAAACCGTGGCGGCGCCCGTGCTCACGGCGGTGATGTACATGTTGATCTTCGGCCATGTGCTGGAAGACCATGTGAAGGTGTATGACAAAGTCAGTTACACCGCGTTTTTGGTGCCCGGCCTGGTGATGATGAGTGTGTTGCAAAACGCGTTTGCCAACAGCTCCTCGTCGCTCATCCAGAGCAAGATCATGGGCAACCTGGTGTTTTTGCTGCTTACGCCGCTGTCGCACTGGAACTGGTTTGTCGCCTACGTCGGCTCCAGCATCGTGCGCGGGCTCTTGGTGGGTGTGGGCGTGTTCGCTGTGACCGCGTGGTTCGCCAAGCTAAGTTTTGTCGCGCCCCTGTGGATTTTGGTGTTTGCCGTTTTGGGCGCGGCGCTCATGGGCACGCTGGGCTTGATCGCCGGGCTCTGGGCCGAGAAATTCGACCAGCTCGCCGCCTTTCAAAATTTCGCCATCATGCCCATGACATTTTTGAGCGGCGTGTTTTATTCAATCCATTCCTTGCCCGTGTTTTGGCAAAACGTCAGCCACTTGAACCCGTTCTTCTACATGATTGACGGCTTCCGATATGGTTTTTTTGGCGTGAGTGATGTCTCACCCTGGCTCAGCTTGGCAGTCGTGGCCACGGCGTTGGCGGTGGTCAGCGTGTTGACCGTGCACTTGCTGCGCATTGGCTACAAAATCCGGCATTGAACTGGCCGCAACTCCTATGACCTCAGACGAACTCGAAGCCATCATCACCGCCAACTTGCCCTGCGAACATTGCGAGGTCGTCGGAGATGGCCGCCATTGGACAGCCACCATCGTCTCGCGTGAGTTTGAAGGCAAACGCGCCATCGCCCGGCACCAGCGTGTTTACGCCACCTTGGGTGCGAAAATGCACACCGACGAAGTGCATGCTTTGTCGATGAAAACCTTGACGCCGGGCGAGTGGGCGGCCGAGGCCTGAAACCAATGGACAAACTCTTGATTCGCGGTGGTCGCAGTTTGCACGGAACAGTGCAAATCAGTGGCGCCAAAAATGCGGCACTGCCGCAGTTGTGCGCCACTCTGCTCACGGCCGAGCCTTGCACGCTCTTGAACGTGCCACGCCTGCAAGACGTGGCGACGATGCAGAAGCTCATCGGCAATATGGGTGTGAATATTGAACGCGCTGAGAATGGTTCGATCCAGGTGGATGCCGGTGCGTTGAGCACACCCGAAGCGCCCTACGAGCTGGTCAAAACCATGCGGGCTTCAGTGCTGGCGCTGGGGCCGTTGCTGGCGCGTTTTGGCGAGGCCACCGTCTCCTTGCCGGGCGGCTGCGCCATTGGTTCGCGCCCAGTGGACCAGCACATCAAGGGCCTGCAAGCCATGGGTGCCGAGATCACCGTGGAACACGGTTACATGATCGCGCGCCTGCCTGAAGGGCGCACCCGCATGAAGGGTGCCCGCATCACCACCGACATGGTGACGGTGACCGGCACTGAAAATCTGATGATGGCCGCGACCCTCGCCGAGGGCGAAACGATTCTTGAAAACGCCGCACGGGAGCCTGAAATTCCAGACCTCGCCGAGATGCTGATCAAAATGGGCGCAAAGATTGAAGGCCATGGCACGAGCCGCATCCGCATCCAAGGCGTCGAAAAGTTGCATGGCTGCACCCACCAAGTGGTGGCTGACCGCATCGAAGCAGGCACCTTTTTGTGCGCCGTAGCAGCTGCGGGTGGTGATGTGGTGCTAAAAGACGCGCGGGCCGACCACCTGGACGCCGTGATCGAAAAACTGCGCGACGCGGGGGCCACTGTCACGGCACTGGAGCATGGCATTCACATCCAGTCCAGCGGCAGGCTGAAGGCGCAAAGTTTCCGCACCACCGAATACCCTGGCTTTCCCACGGACATGCAGGCGCAATTCATGGCGCTGAATGCCATCTCGACGGGAACAGCCAAAGTGACGGAGACGATTTTTGAAAACCGCTTCATGCACGTGAACGAAATGGTGCGCCTGGGCGCGAATATTCAAATCGACGGGAAATTGGCGGTGGTGGAGGGCGTTGAAAAACTCTCCGGCGCCACGGTGATGGCGACCGACCTGCGCGCTTCGGCCAGCCTGGTGATTGCTGGCATGGTGGCCGCTGGCGAAACCGTAGTGGAACGCATCTACCATTTGGATCGCGGTTATGACCAGATGGAAGCCAAGTTGCGCGGCATCGGCGCGGATATTGAACGCATCAAATAAAAAATTTGCATGATCACACTTGCGCTATGGGGAGCAACGATTTGATTACGCTTGCGCTATGGGGAGCAATGATTTGATTACGCTTGCGCTATGGAGACCAACGATTTGATTACGCTTGCGCTATCAAAGGGCCGCATCTTCGAAGAAACCTTGCCGCTGCTCAAAGCGGCGGGTATTGAGGTTTTGGAAGATCCGGAAAAGTCCCACAAACTCATTCTGGCGACCAACCAACCCGATGTGCGTGTGCTGGTCGTGCGCGCGACCGACGTGCCCACCTACGTGCAGTATGGCGGCGCCGATTTGGGTATCACCGGCAAAGACACCTTGATCGAACACGCTGCAGATTGGGGTGGCAGCGCCACTGCGGCGGGGCTCTACCAGCCGCTTGATTTGCAGATCGCCAAATGCCGCATCAGTGTGGCGGTGCGGGCGGATTTTGACTACGCCAACGCGGTGAAACAAGGCAGCCGCCTTCGGGTCGCGACCAAATACGTCGCGATTGCCCGCGAATTTTTTGCCGCCAAAGGTGTGCATGTGGACATGATCAAGCTGTATGGCAGCATGGAACTGGCGCCGCTCACCGGCCTAGCCGATGCGATTGTCGATCTGGTCTCCACTGGCAACACGCTCAAAGCCAACCACCTGGTGGAGGTGGAGCACATCATGGACATCAGCTCGCGCTTGATCGTCAACCAGGCGGCGCTCAAGCTCAAACAGGCACCGCTCAAACACATCATTGACGCCTTTGCCAAGGCCGTTCAGGTGCGTTCGGCAGCGCTGTCGGCTTGAACAATCGGCACTGAATTTGTCATGAAATATTCAGCCGCTCCCGTCCGTCTATCAACCGCCTCAAGCACGTTTGACGCCGACCTTAAGGCGCGTTTGCATGTGCCTGACGCCGCCGATTCAGCCATCGACAAAGTTGCCCAGGGCATCCTGGCCGATGTGCGACAGCGCGGCGACGCTGCCGTGCTTGAGTACACCGCGCGTTTCGACGGCCTCGTCGCTGGCAACGTCGCCGAACTGGAACTCACGCAGGCCGATTTCAAGCACGCGTTTGACGGCCTGCCTGCCATCCAACGCGAGGCGCTGCAGGCGGCCGCGCTGCGTGTGCGCACCTACCACCAGGCGCAGAAAAAGGCCAGCGGCGAGAGCTGGAGTTACCGGGACGAAGATGGCACCTTGCTCGGCCAAAAGGTCATGCCACTGGATCGTGTCGGTATTTATGTGCCTGGCGGCAAAGCGGCCTACCCGTCGAGCCTGATCATGAGCGCCGTGCCGGCCCACGTGGCCGGGGTGCAAGAAATCATCATGATGGTGCCCACGCCAGTGCGCGGCAGCGTGGCTACAGGTGGTAGGGGTGGCAGCGGCGGCAGCGGCGCGGCCACCGCCACACGCGGCGAACGCAACGATCTGGTGCTCGCTGCGGCCTATGTGGCAGGTGTCACGCGCGCCTTCACCATCGGCGGCGCGCAGGCCATCGGGGCACTCGCCTACGGCACGCAAACCATTCCTGCCGTAGACAAAATCACCGGCCCCGGCAACGCCTACGTGGCTGCGGCCAAGCGCCAGGTGTTTGGCCAGGTCGGCATCGACATGATCGCCGGGCCTTCGGAGATTTTGGTTTTGGCAGACGGCAGCACACCCGTTGATTGGGTGGCAATGGATCTTTTCAGCCAAGCCGAACACGATGAAATGGCGCAGAGCATTTTGTTGTGCCCCGACCTGAGTTACATCGAACAGGTTCAAAGAGCCATGAACCGCCTGTTGCCCGAGATGCCGCGCGCCGCCATCATCGCCCAATCGCTCAACGACCGGGGCGCGTTGATCCACACCAAGAGCATGGAAGAAGCCTGCGCCATCAGCAACCGCATCGCGCCCGAGCACCTGGAGGTGAGCAGCCGCGACCCGCATCGCTGGGAGCCGCTTTTGAAACACGCCGGCGCGATATTTTTGGGCGCGTACACCAGTGAAAGCCTGGGCGACTACTGCGCTGGCCCCAACCACGTCTTGCCCACCGGCGGCACCGTGCGGTTTTCCAGCCCGCTGGGCGTCTACGACTTCCAAAAACGCAGCAGCCTGATTGAAGTCAGCGAACAAGGCGCCCAGGTGCTCGGCAAGATCGCCGCCGTGCTGGCACATGGGGAAGGCCTGCAAGCCCACGCCCGTGCCGCCGAAATGCGGCTGAAATAGAAATTAATTGGGGTCAGATTCCAATTAACTATGTTAATTTTGCATACATAATTGGAATCTGACCCCAATTGATATTTTCGTGGAACACGAAGTTCGTGTAGACTTTGGCTTTAGAGCACTGAACCATGAAAAACGTCACTATCACCGTCGATGAAGCTGCCCTTGAATGGGCGCGCATTGAAGCGGCGCGACGCAATACCAGCGTTTCCCGCATGTTGGGTGAGTTTTTGGAAGAGGTGCGTCGGCGCGACGACGCTTACGAGAGGGCTTACCAGGAGTGGCGCAGCCACCGCGCCACCTGGAAGTCCGACGGGCAGCCCTACCCCAAGCGAGACGAAATCTACACCCGTGGCATGCCCGCGCACGGGGGCGCCTGAATGCCCCGCGCTGAATCCGCGACGCCGTTGGTGTTTGTGGACACCAACGTGCTGATCTACAGCGAAGACCTGTCCGAGCCAAACAAGCAAAACCTGGCAGAGGCGTGGCTTGATGCCCTGTGGCAGCGTCGCGCGGGGCGCCTTGGCGTGCAAGTGCTCAACGAGTTTTATTTCAACGCTACCACCAAAATCAAACCTCCGTTGCCCCAAGGAGACGCGCGGGCGTTGATCCGTCGTTATGTCAGCGGCTGGAACCCGTGGGTGGTAGACGCGCAAACCCTGGAGACCGCCTGGGGTGTGCAATCGCGCTACGGCCTATCTTGGTGGGACTGCCTCATCATCGCCGCCGCCCAGCAAAGCGCCTGCGCCACGGTGCTCAGTGAAGACATGGGCCATAACGCCCAATATGGCACGGTGACAGTGATCAACCCATTCAAACTCACTCCTGAGGAGTTCTTCCTGGGTCAAATTCCCGCAGGCCGGCGCTCCCTATGACATCAACAGCAAACCCGCTCCAAAACCTCATCACCACCCGCATCCGCCAAGACATCGTCTCCATGCACGGCTACGCGATTCAAGACTCGCGCGGCATGGTCAAGCTGGACGCGATGGAGAACCCGCACCGCCTTTCGCCCGAGCTGCAGGCCAAGCTGGGCGCGCGTTTGGGCGCGACGCCCTTGAACCGTTACCCCAACGCGCGGGTAGACGACTTGCGCGCCGCCTTGGCCACTTACGCCAAGATGCCCCCCGGGCACGACATCATGCTGGGCAACGGCTCCGACGAGCTGATCTCGCTCCTGGCGATGGCGGTAGACCTGCCGCCAGCGCAAAACCCCAGCGGCAAAGCGCCCGTCATCCTCGCGCCCGAGCCGGGTTTTGTGATGTACGCCATGAGCGCACAATTCCAGGGCCTGCAGTATGTGGGCGTGCCGCTCACCGCCGATTTCGAACTGGACGAAGCGGCGATGCTCGCGGCGATCAAGCAGCACCAACCAGCCATGGTTTTCCTCGCCTACCCCAACAACCCCACAGCCAAACTGTGGAGCGAGGCGACGATTCAAAAAATCATCGCGCTGCAAGGCGAGCAGGGCGGTTTGGTGGTGATGGACGAGGCTTACCAGCCGTTTTCGTCCAAAAGCTGGATCGAGCCGATCACGAACCAGCCCGAAAAACACCAGCATGTGCTGCTGATGCGCACCCTTTCCAAATTCGGCCTGGCCGGCGTGCGCATTGGTTACATGATGGGCCAAAAAGCGCTGATCGACGAGATCAACAAGCTGCGCCCGCCCTACAACATCAGCATTTTGAACTGCGAATGCGCGCTGTTTGCCATCGAACACGCCGATGTGTACCGCGCCCAAGCCCAGGATTTGATTGCCCAGCGCGCTACACTTTTGAAAGCGCTGGCGGCAATGCCGGGCGTGACCAGCTGGCCCAGCGACGCCAACATCGCGCTCATTCGCGTGCCAGACGCCGCCAAAACCTTTGACGGCATGAAGGCGCGCGGCGTGTTGATCAAGAACGTTTCTAAAATGCACCCTTTGCTGGCAAATTGTTTGCGGCTCACCGTCGGCACCGCCTTCCAAAACGCGCAAATGCTAGCGGCACTTCAAGAATCTTTATGACCCCCATTCCAACCACATCTCTCGCCGCAACTGCCGCAGCAACCCCGTTGGCCGGCGACCGGATTGCGTCCGTCAGCCGCAACACGGCGGAAACCAAGATCAAAGTCCGCGTCAACCTCGACGGCTCGGGCCAGGCCAAGCTTCATTCCGGCATCGGGTTTTTTGACCACATGCTCGACCAGATCGCCCGCCACGGCATGTTGGATCTCGACATCGCCGCCGAGGGCGACCTGCACATCGACGGCCACCACACCGTGGAAGACATCGGCATCACCCTGGGCCAGGCGGTGAACCAAGCGGTGGGCGACAAAAAAGGCATTCGCCGTTACGGCCACGCCTATGTGCCGCTGGACGAAGCGCTGTCGCGCGTCGTGGTTGATTTTTCGGGCCGCCCGGGGCTGGTTATGGATGTGCCGTTCAAGAGCGGCATGATTGGCGCGTTCGACACGCAGTTGACGCATGAGTTTTTCCAGGGCTTCGTCAACCACGCCCTGGTGACCTTGCACATCGACAACCTCAAGGGCGACAACGCCCACCACCAGGCCGAGACCGTGTTCAAGGCCTTCGACATCCGCTTTGCCAACGACAGCGCAGGCCACCTGGCGTTGAGCAAAGCCTTGAGGGCATCGGC
>JANOYE010000046.1:0-12240 GCA_031428695.1 Rhodoferax sp.
GCTGAAGTACGTCTCGAAGCTGTTCTGTTCGACATACCCAATGTGGGGTGTGCAGATGCAATTCTCCAGCCGCAACAGCGCGTGCCCTTGCAAAATAGGCTCGTTTTCAAACACGTCAATCGCTGCCAGGCCCGGGCGACCGCGGTTCAGGCCGGTGATCAGGGCGTCGGGTTCGATCAACTCCGCGCGCGAGGTGTTGACAAGCAAAGAGGTGGTTTTCATGCGTGCCAAGTCATCGTGCTGAATTAGATGGCGGGTGCCATCGTTCAGTCGCAAATGCAACGACAAAACGTCACTTTCGGCAAAAAACGCCTCTCGGCTGGCCGCAGACTGGTAGCCACTGAGAACCGCACGCTCCAGCGACGGCTCGCGGCCCCAGACCAACACGTTCATGCCAAACGCCTTGCCGTAACCAGCCACCAGTTGCCCGATCTTGCCGAAGCCCCAAATCCCGAGCGTCTTGCCGTGCAGGACCGTGCCCAGGCCAAAATTGGGCGGCATGGATCCAGCTTTGAGCCCGGACTGCTGCCACGCGCCATGCTTGAGGTTGCCAATGTATTGGGGCAGTCGCCGCGCTGCTGCCAGAATGAGCGCCCAGGTCAACTCGGCGGTCGAGACTGGTGAGCCAGCGCCGTCGGCGACGGCAATGCCGCGTTCGGTACATGCAGCGACATCAACGTGGCCGCCTACACGCCCGGTTTGCACGATCAGTTTGAGGCGCGGCAGTTTGTCGATGAGTGCGCGTGTGATGTGCGTGCGCTCGCGAATCAGCACCACGATGTCGGCGTCTTTCAGACGTATCGACAGTTGCCCCAGGCCCTTGACCGTGTTGGTGTAAACCTTGGCCGAAAACGGCTCAAGTCTGGCTGCGCAGGAAAGCTTGCGGACGGCATCCTGATAGTCGTCCAAAATCACAATATTCATGCCGCTATTGTGCCTTGGGGCAAAGCGGCGGCGGTGCGGTTAGCATCAACGCTCTCAATCAACTTTTCGGAATCTAAACCATGTCAATCTCGATGTCATCCGCTTGCCTGCCCGTGTGCGCTTCAATGCTGGGCAATTTGAGCCATTTGCTGGACAAAATGCAGGCCTTCATTGATGAAAAGAAGTGCGATCCAAACGCTTTGTTGCAGTACCGCATGGCACCCGACATGTTGCCCTTCACGCGGCAAATCTTGATCGCCTGTGATGCCGCCAAAAACGGCGTGGCGCGTATTTCTGGCGTGGAAGCGCCCAAGTTCGAAGACACCGAAACCAGCGTCGCTGAACTCAAAGCGCGCATCCAGAAAACGCTTGATTACCTGAAATCAGTGCCAGCCGCGAAGCTTGACGGCACCGAGGCCAAGGAAATTACCTTCCCGGTGGGCCCAGACACCAAACGCACCATGTTGGGCCAAGCCTACTTGACCCATTGGATGATGCCCAACATGTATTTCCACATCAACGCGGCCTACATGATCATGCGCCACAACGGCGTGAACGTGGGCAAGCGCGACTACCTGGCTGGCGCAGCAGCCTGAGCGTTTGAAACTGCGGCGCGCCAATACGTCTGGCTATAAGGGCGGTTTTGGTTGGCGCCGCGCTCAGTGCAGCGCGGCGTCTCGCGCAACCAGGCGGTCTAGCTCGGCGCACACGTCGGCCATGCGGCCAGACATCACCATGCGACCCACGCAAGACCGCGCCTGGCCGGGCTCGCGCACATGGAGCACGCGCACGAAATTTGAATTGAGCGGGAGGCTAGGTTTCGTACTTTGTGCGTAAGCAGCTACTAATTTATGAGCAACTTCGGCCTTGAAGCTTGGGCGTGGGTTGTCCTGCCGCGGGATCTGAATCTGGCGCAAGCTGGTGCGCTGCATCGGCAATACGGCGTTGATTGAGCCGTTGGCGAACCAGCGTGCCACGCCACCGATCAGGTTGTGAAGCGACAGCGGGCCAGCCGGGGCCAAAGACTGGATGGAAGACTGGATTGAAGGTTGAACTGAAGGCTGGACGGCTGGCAAAGGCAAAGCGTTCATCAGAATTCTCCGTTCACATGAGCATGGTGTTGCGAATCAAGCCGACGGCCAGGCCTTCGATTTCAAAGGCTTCGCCGGGCTCGACCACAATGGTTTGGTAGTCGGGGTTTTCGGGGTGAAGCTCGATCAAGTGCTTGTTGCGTTTGAAGCGTTTCACCGTGACTTCATCACCCAGCCGTGCCACGACGATTTGGCCGTTTTTGGCGTCTTTGGTGGCTTGCACGGCCAACAAATCGCCGTCCATGATGCCGGCGTCGCGCATGGACATGCCGCGCACCTTGAGCAGGTAGTCTGGCTTGCGCTGGAACAGGCTGTTTTCGACGTAATAGGTTTGGTCAATATGCTCTTGCGCCAAGATGGGCGAACCGGCAGCGACGCGGCCAATCAATGGCAAGGCGAGCTGCGCCAGGCCCTGCAGCGGCAGCGAGAATTGCTTAAAGCGAGACTCATTGATGGCCCGCAGCGCATCGTGCTTGAGCCGGATGCCACGTGACGTGCCACTGACCAGCTCGATGACGCCTTTGCGGGCGAGGGCCTGCAAGTGTTCTTCGGCGGCGTTGGCGGACTTAAAGCCCAGCTCAGACGCAATTTCAGCCCGCGTCGGCGGCGCGCCAGTGCGGGCGATGGCGCTTTGGATCAGATCAAGAATCTGCTGCTGGCGTGCGGTGAGTTTCACCTGAAGGCTGGGCAATTCAATCATGTCGGCTCCTGAAGTTCAGAATCTGGATGGTTGACAATTTGCTGATGACGTTCCCCTTGTCTTGCGTTGCTTGTCCATTGACTGCCCACCAAAGGTTCCGGGCGTTCTCAGCGCAGCCACTGGCTTCATCGTCAGCCTGTCTTAATATCCAGTAACTGTATTTTTAACCAGTTTTGAAGACTATGCAAGTGATTTCTGCAAATGGAACAAAAAAGATAGTTGTGTTGGGCACGGGAGGCACAATTGCGGGCACTGCGAAGACGGCAGACGCTCTGGCCTACACCTCGGCCCAGCTCGGCATCGAAACGCTGCTGCAGGCCGTGCCAGGGCTTTCTGCGCTCGTGAATGGGAAGGTTAATGGACGTGTATTGGGGCTGGTGGCCGAGCAGGTGGCGCAGCTTGACAGCAAAGACATGGGGTTTGATGTGTGGCGCGTCTTGGCCCAGCGCGTGGCGCATTTCCTGGCGCAAGATGACGTGACCGGCATGGTCATCACCCATGGCACGGATACCTTGGAAGAAACCGCCTATTTCCTTCACCGTGCATTGCCGCCTAAGCTTTTGGCTGGCAAACCCGTGGTGATGACCTGTGCCATGCGGCCTGCCACGTCCCGGGAGGCCGATGGGCCGCAGAATTTGTTTGACGCGATCCTGCTGGCTAGTGAGGCGGGCGCGTGTGGCGTGGTGGCCGTGTGCGCCGGGCAGATTCATGCCGCGTTGCATGTGCAGAAGGTGCACCCCTATCGGCTCGACGCGTTTGACTCAGGCGATGCCGCGCGTCTGGGGCGCGTCAGCGCAGGTGTGGTCGCCATGGAGACAGCCTGGCCTGCACAGGAGGCGGCGCAACTGGGCCTAGTTGATCTGGCCCTTCTGGCTGCTGCACCAACTTGGCCCAGGGTAGAGATTGTGATGAGCCACTCGGGCGCCAACGGCTGGCTGGTCGATGCGTTGGTGGCGCAAGTTTTGGACGCTGGCCACCTGCCAGTGAATTCACGTAGCGCAAATTTAGTGCGCGGCATCGTTGTGGCGGGCACCGGCAACGGCACCGTGCACCAGGCGCTGGAAGCGGCCCTGGTGCTGGCGCAGGCAGCGGGCATTCGCGTATGGCGAGCCACCAGGTGCGCTTACGGCGCGGTTCAGGGCCTGCCGGGCAACCTGTTGCCTGAGGTCACAACCCTGCCGCCGGTGAAGGCGCGCATCGCGCTGGCGCTGGAATTGCTGAGCCAGGATTCCCGGCGGCAGTCTGGCGCTGCGGCTGGTTGAATGCTTGCTGGCTGAACACCTGCACGCCATAGGCATACTCACTGATATGTTCACCGGCATCCAGCTCTCGTCTTGGGCTTACCCCATGTTGGAAATCGTCCACATCATTGGCGTGGCGCTGTTGGTGGGCAACCTGGTGTTGCTGGAGCTGCGTGTTTTTGGCAAGGGGCCGACCCTGCCAGTGGTGGACTTGGCGCGGCTTGGGCTGACGCTGGTGGCCATCGGGTTCACCCTGGCGGCGATGTCTGGCAGCTTGATGTTTGCCACCCAACCCAATGAACTGCTGGCCAACCGCGCCTTCACCCTCAAAATGCTGCTGTTGACTCTGGCGGCCATTGTCGCCGTGGTGTTTCATTCGCGCGATTCGTTGCGCAAGCTTGATTTCACGGCGAAGGCCCTGATGGTGACCTCGTCATTGATCTGGGTTGGTGTGATCACTTGCGGGCGTTGGATTGCCTATTTATGATGCCGACATTGGTCTTTCCCTGTCCACCGCTTTGAGGAGCCTCCCATGAAACGTCGCCACTTCGCCGCTGTCAGCTTGGTATTGCCACTGGCGCAGATTCCGCTCATCGCGCGGGCGCACCACGGCTGGAGCTCGTTTGACCAGGAGCGGCCGGTCTACCTCGAAGGCAAGGTGGTCAAAGCCAAGTGGAGCAACCCGCATGCCGAGCTCGAAATTGAAGTGCCCGCTGCGTTGAAATTGCCCGCCGATCTGGCTGGCCGCTCCTTGCCCGCGCAGACGGCCCCGGTGGATGGCAAAGCCTTGCTGGCCAAAGCCGTTGTGCCCGCACGCAAAGACCGCAAGTGGGAAGTGGAGCTGGCGCCATTGACGCGCTTGGAGGCCTGGAAGGTGGCCGAGATCAAGGTGGGTGCCCAGGTGGCCGTTCTGGGCTTCACCTTCAAGGACGAAAAGGGCGACGCCATTGTGCGCGTCGAATACCTGTTCGTGGCGGGCAAAACCTATGCGTTGAGATCAAGCCCAGTGTGAGCTTCGACTCACCGCGCCAGTGCTTCAAAAGCCCGCAGTTTGATGGCTTCCACCTCGCCCACGCCGCTGATGGCACGGTATTGGGGGGCGGAGGCGGGCGCTGATTTCGCCCAGTCAGAGTAATAGGCCACCAGTGGCCGAGTTTGCGCGCTGTAGACCGCCAGGCGGTTCTTCACGGTTTCTTCCTGGTCGTCCACTCGCTGAATCAGCGGCTCGCCGGTCACGTCGTCTTTGCCCGCGACTTTCGGCGGGTTGAACTTCACGTGGTAGGTGCGCCCCGAGGGCGTGTGCGAGCGCCGGCCGCTCATGCGCTCGATGATGGCGTCAAAAGGCACTTCAATCTCTAGCACGTAATCCAGGCTTACACCGGCGGCCTTCATGGCGTCTGCCTGCGGAATGGTGCGGGGGAAGCCGTCAAACAGGAATCCGCTGGCGCAATCGGGCTGCTTGAGCCGTTCTTTGACGAGGTTGATGATCAAGTTGTCACCCACCAAACCGCCGCTGTCCATGATCTTTTTGGCTTCCAGCCCCAGCGGCGTGCCCGCCTTGACAGCGGCGCGCAACATGTCCCCTGTGGAGATTTGCGGAATGCCGTATTTCTGGCAGATGAAGGTGGCCTGCGTGCCTTTGCCAGCGCCGGGCGCTCCCAACAGAATCAATCTCATGAAACTCCTCGAATTATTGTGCAGACAGTGCGTCGCGGCAGCCGCAAGCCACACTGGCAGGGCGCAAGAATAGCATGCGAGGCGAGCGATTGGCTGACATGAAACACCGGGTGCGCCATTGGGGGTGCGGCCTTAAGCCGTAAAAATTTGCCGCACCCGCGCCAGATCAGCCGGCGTGTCAACACCCGGCCCCGGCGCGTGTGCCGTCACCACCACCGCGATGCGGTGCCCGTGCCACAGGGCGCGCAATTGCTCGAGTGCTTCGGCCACTTCGGCGGGGGCCTGCGCCAAGGTGGGGAAACGGCGCAAAAAGCCAGCGCGGTAACCGTAAATGCCGATGTGGCGCAAGGGCTGGGCTTGTGTCAACAAGCCGGTTTGGGTGTGCCACCAGGGTGCGCCCGGCGTGGCACCTGAAAAATCACGGGCATGGGGAATCGGCGCGCGGCTGAAATACAGCGCCAAACCGTTGGCGTCGAGCACCACTTTGACGATGTTGGGGTTGTGGAAATCTTCCATCGTGTCGATGGCATGGGCGGCGGTGCTCATGCTCGCCTCGGGGCGATCGTGCAACAGTTGCGCCACGTCGCGCACCAGTTGTGGGTCCATCAACGGCTCGTCGCCTTGCACGTTGACGACGATGGCGTCAGCCGATAGCCCCAAAAGATCACAGGCTTCGGCCAGGCGGTCGCTGCCGCTGGGGTGGTCAACGCGTGTGAGCACCGCTTTGACGCCGTGTTCGGCGCAAGCGGCGATGATGCTTGGGCTGTCGGCGGCGACTACCACCTCTGAGGCCGCGCTGCCCCCAGAATTGCTTGGGAAAGCCAGCCGTGCACGTTCGGCCACCCGCACGATCATCGGTTTGCCGGCGATGTCGGCCAGCGGCTTGTTAGGAAGGCGGGTGGAGGCCAACCGAGCTGGAATCAGCACGGTGAAGGCTGGGGCTAGTGTTGGGGTTGGGCCCGTCACAGCCCGAGTTCCTCGTCGGTCATCACGCGGGCTTCGTTCTCTAGCAAGATCGGAATGCCGTCGCGCACAGGGTAGGCGAGGCGGGCGCTGCGCGAAGTCAGCTCCTGGTTTTCGCGGTCGTATTCGAGTGGCCCTTTGGTAACGGGGCAAACCAGCAGTTCGAGTAGTCGGGTGTCCATGTGTCGATGATTTTAGGAGGGATGCGGCGGCATTAGCGTGACGGGGCAGTCGATGTCTGCGGCGCAGTTGCCTTGAGCAACCCGTCCACCGCCAAATCCAGCGCGGTCAAAAAGCCGGGCTCGGGCGTCAGTACCAGCGGCACCGCCAGGGCGTCGGGTTGCAGCGGCCACAGCTTCACCGCGTCTTTCTCTGTGCAAACCAGGATGTAAGTCTCGTGTTTCGAGCATGACCAGCTATTGAAATCATAGTGATCAGGAAGTGCAATGGTGCGCGCGAGGGTCAAGCCCTGTTGACGCAACATGGCGAAAAAGTTTTCTGGCTGGGCGATGGCGGCAACGGCGACGAGCGGTTTGCCAGCCAGACTCGCCAAAGGAATTTGCGCGCCTTCATTGGACAGCGCGTAGTCGGCCAGCCGCCGTTGCGAAGCGTAAATGCTTGTGGGTGGGCTGGTCGCCGCAGGCTGTCGGCCCGAGTGAAGAATGAAATCGACCCTGCGCGGCCACGGCTCCCGCAACGGCCCGGCGGGCAGCAAAAAGCCATTGCCCACGCCGCGGTCGTCAAACACGCAAATCTCCAAGTCGCGGTACAGCGCCAAATGCTGCAAGCCGTCGTCGCAAAGGATCAACTGCGTCTGCGGGTATTTCGTCAGCAGCGCTGCCGCAGCTGTATGGCGCTTGCGGGCGACAAAAACCGGCGCGCCCGTGGTTTGCTGCACGAGTTTCGGCTCGTCGCCCACCTCTTGGGCCAGGCTCTGCGGCAACACCTCGCGACAGTCCAAGGTGCTGCGCCCACCCTTGCGTCCATACCCGCGCGAGACCACGCCCACCCGAATGCCCCGCGCCTGGAAGTGCGCCGCAAGCAGCATCACCACGGGTGTTTTGCCAGCGCCACCGGCCACGACGTTGCCCACCACCAGTACCGGTGCTCCCGCCTGACGCGATTTGAAAATACCAGTTTGGTAGGCCCAGCGTCGTGCCGCCACCAGAAGGCCATAGAGCAGGGAAAGCGGCCACAACAGCCAGGCCAGCGGCCCGCGCGTTGTCCAGGCTTTCATCAACGCGCCCGACGCAGAACTGCCAGGCGCCGGTGCGCTTTGCATGGCTTATTTGGAAATGGAATTACTTGCGGGCTGCTTGGGCAGAGGTCTGCGTAGCAAACGTGATTTGCGTCAAACCGGCCCGGCGTGCGGCTTCCATCACGGTGATCACGGCCTGGTGGCGGGCAGCAGCGTCGGCGCTGATGACGACCACGCTGTCTTTACCGGCTTTGGCGCCGTTGGCCATGGCCGAGGCCAAATCTTCCATCGCCCGCCCAGCCAGCCCAACCCGGTTGACGCTGTACGCGCCGTCAGCGGAGACGGTGACCAACACTTCCTTCGGGTAGTCGCGCTGCGCCTGCGTGTCGGCCACCGGCAGGTTCAGTTGCAGCTCAGTGAACTTGCTGTAGGTGGTGGACAGCATCAGAAAAATCAGAATCACCAGCAACACGTCAATGAACGGGATCAGGTTGATCTCCGGCTCATCCTTCTGGCGTGGGCGAAAATTCATGGGGATATGGCCCCCACGCTTGCCACTGCGTGTGCTGCGCTGCCCCCCGAGGGGGCCGTGCCTTGCTTGGGGCGGCCCAGCGCGGCGGCGAACCCCACGCTTGCCACTGCGTGTGCTGCGCTGCCCCGCGCAGCCATCCTGCGCTTCGCTTGGGGTGGGGCTAATTTTCCTAGGGGCGGCCCGTCGGAAAATTGCCGCGAGGACATCATGACATTCATACTCTTCGCAGCAGGTTCAAGTGCCGAACCAGTTGCTCAGAAGCCAATTCCAGCGTCATCAAATACTCGTCCACGCGCCCGCGAAAGTAGCGCCAGAAAATCAACGACGGGATGGCGATGATCAGGCCAAAGGCGGTGTTGTAAAGAGCCACCGAAATGCCATGGGCGAGTTGCGCCGGATTGCCTCCGCCCACCCCCATGCCAGCAGCTGCGCCGCCCGTAGGCGCCTGTGAGCCGAAAATCTCGATCATGCCGATCACCGTGCCAAACAATCCCATCAGCGGCGCGGCCGAAGCGATGGTGGCCAGCGCGTTCAAGTAGCGCTCCAGCCGGTGCGCGACGATGCGCCCGGTGCCTTCCATGGTGGCGCGCAAATCGGCCTCCGAGCAGCGCGGATTGGTGTTGAGCGCCCGAAAGCCGCTGGCCAGCACCTCGCCGAGCGCCGAATTTTGCTCCAGTTGGGCCACCACGTCGATCGAAGGCACGTTGTGGCGAGACACCGCCATGGCTTCTTCGAGCAACTTCGGGGGTGCCACTTTGGCCGTTTTGAGGCTGACAAAACGCTCGATGACCAACGCCATCGCCAGGATCGAACAGGCAATCAAAGGCCAGATTGGCCAACCAGCGGCTTGTATGATTGAAAACAAGGGAAGTCTTTCGCTGTTGGGTTGAAATGCTGCCAGATTATGGCTTACTCCCCCGGCGTCAAAATTAGCCTGCGGTGATCTCGAAGTCTCGCGCCAATTGACGCACAGAATCTGTGGATAACTTTGTGAAGAAGTCGCCCTCATGCCCCTGCAAAGCCGCGCCAAATCTAGCGAATGACAGATTGATGACTATTTAAGCAAATAAAACTTCAATGAAATCAACCACTTACTACGAGAAGCCGTCACTTTTGGACGGGTATTGCGGCGTTAAGACAATAAACTTACTTCTGTGGAGCACTCTGCAGCTTGATCCCGTCCGGCAAGCGGCTTGACGACAATGTCTGAGCTGACAAATCGAGCAAATACGCCGCCCGTTTGGCAAATTGGCGCGCTCGTCCGCGCCATTGCTGATGCGCTGCAGGCAAGGTTCAATCCGGTTGCGGTTCGGGGCGAGATTTCGGGCTTCTCGCGCGCTTCCAGCGGGCATTGTTATTTCGTGCTGAAAGACGAATCCGGGCAAATTCGCTGCGCCATGTTTCGTCGCGCAGCGATGTTGCTTGACTTCTCGCCACGAGAAGGCCTGCAGGTTGAAGTGCGTGGGCGGCTCGATGTTTACGGCCCGCGCGGCGATTTGCAGCTCATCGTCGAATCCATGAGCCAGGCCGGGGCGGGCGCGTTGTTTGAGCAGTTTTTGCGCTTGAAGGCCAAATTGCAGGCTGAGGGCCTGTTTGACGCGGCACGCAAGCGCGAACTGCCCCCCGCGCCGCGTGGCATCGGCATCGTCACATCACTTGGCGCGGCTGCCCTGGCTGATGTGGCTACGGCGTTGCAAAGGCGGGTGCCGCACATTCCCGTGGTGATTTCAAATGCCCCGGTGCAAGGTGTCAACGCTGCCGCAGAGATCGTCAAGTCGCTATCAAATTTATACCTCCTTACGCAATCAATTCGTGACTTAGAGCCTGGTTTTTCTTATAAAAATAGCGAAACCGTGGTGGATGTCATTCTGCTGGTTCGTGGTGGCGGTTCCATGGAAGACTTGGCCGCCTTCAACGATGAGGCCTTGGCGCGCTGCCTGGCCCGAAGCCCGGTGCCGGTGATCAGCGGCGTCGGCCACGAGACCGATTTCACCATTGTTGATTTTGTCGCGGATGTGCGCGCCCCAACGCCTACGGCGGCGGCCGAGTTTGCTGCCGTGGCGCAGGCTGACTGGCTGGCGGCTTTGGCCCAGGCGGCGCAGCGCCTTCAAGCGGCTGTCCACCGACCGCTGGATCGCGAACAGCAGCGCACAGACCAGGCTGGACTGCGCCTGAAGCCACCCCAAGCCCTGCTCGCCGGTCTGCGCGCCCGCCTGCAGGCACAGGCCCAACGCATGGCCTACGCCTGCCAGCGGTCGCTGGCCGACACCAGCCGGGCCCATGCTGCGTCACAGGCCGCTCTGGCACCGGCCCTGCAACACGGGCTGCTGAACCGCCAGAACCGCTTGGAACGGTTGGCATTGCGCCTGGACGGCGTCGATCCGCATCGGGTCTTGCAGCGCGGGTACGCCTGGCTTGAGGATCTCTCTGGGCGCGCCGTCACCCATGTGGCACAGGCCAGTGCCGGGCAAGCGCTGCGGGCAACCCTGGGCGATGGCACACTGGACTTGACGGTTTCCAAACCAGTCAGCTAACGCGTTGCCAGAACTTCTTACAATCGCCGTTTTACGCACCAACTCACGAGGACTTCATGGAACACACCTTACCCGCCTTGCCATTTGCCATCGACGCATTGGCCCCGCACTACTCCAGAGAAACGCTGGAATTCCACCATGGCAAGCACCACAACGCCTATGTGGTCAACCTGAACAACCTGCAAAAGGGCACTGAATTTGAGTCCATGGATCTGGAGTCCATCATCAAGAAGTCCAGCGGCGGCATCTACAACAACAGCGCCCAGATCTGGAACCACACCTTCTTCTGGAACTGCATGAAACCCGCTGGCGGTGGCGAGCCTGCTGGCGCGCTGGCGGCCGCCATCAACGCCAAATGGGGCAGCTACGCCGCGTTCAAGGAGGCTTTTGTCAAGAGCGCCGTGGGCAACTTTGGCAGCGGCTGGACCTGGCTTGTCAAGAAGCCCGATGGCAGCGTCGATATCGTCAACACCGGTGCCGCTGGCACGCCACTGACCACGGCCGACAAAGCCCTGCTGACTGTGGACGTATGGGAGCATGCCTACTACATCGACTACCGCAACCTTCGCCAGAAATTTGTCGAGACTTTCCTCGGCAACCTGGTGAACTGGGATTTTGCCGCGAAGAATTTCGGTTAATTGAAGCAGGTAAACCCCCGGCTTTGGCCGGGTCAACACTTCCCCCGGCGTCTTGAAGTCGCCGTGGTTTAAGAAGTTCTCGCCAAGTTTCTTGCTGCAACTCGCGTTGAGAGCGTTCGGCCAATGAGTGCGGCTGATGCCAGCAGGAGCGTCAGGCCTGCCGAAACTTCAAACCAAATTGTCAGATTCGTGGCGAGTGTGTGTTCTGAGCACAGCGCCAGGGTGTAGTGGGCCAGCCCGTCGATGCCGAGGGCGCCGTAGACTGCAATCAGCGTTAAGCCCAAGATTTTCAGCTTTGTTCTGGAAACCAGCAAGCCAGCAAGTCCAATACTTGCGCCAGCGAGCCAGGCCAGGTACACCTTTTCCCGAGTCATCCAGGCAGGGAGACCGGGGTAAAACGGGATGAACTCTGCGTTGTGCACAAAGTGCGCTAAGTTCGCCACAAAGAAAACCAAGAGAAGGACTTGCAGGTGTCTAGGCAGCGCTGGATGGTGCATCGTGAATTGTTGAGGTGCTACAAAATAGTTAGATGTTTACGCCTGCCGTATGCGGCCTTTTGGAGAGCTTGAATATAAAAAGCCCCTTATTCTAATTCGCATTAGAAACTAAATTTATTATCCACTCCCATCCTGCGATTGATTTGACCGCTTGCGGTGATTGCTCAAGGTGGCTCAGTCCTTTGAGAAGTTGCACCTCCAAAACATCCATGCTGTCAAAAGCTTGGTTATGGAAATACTTTTCC
>JANOYE010000047.1:0-3182 GCA_031428695.1 Rhodoferax sp.
CCGGCCTGCTGGCCAGCTTCGATGAAGATCGGGCCGAAGCGGTTCGGGCTGGCGAGGTCTTTCACGTTCAACGGGCCGCCAATGGCGTGAAAAGCATCCGGGCCGCGCTCGTTGTTTTCGGCGCGTTTGAAGTAGGGCAGAACCTCGTTGAAGGACCAACCGGGGTTGCCTTCAGCGGCCCAGGCGTCGTAGTCGCCATGCTGGCCGCGCGCGTAAATCATCGCGTTGATGGAGCTGGAGCCGCCCAGCACCTTGCCCCGGGGCTGGTAACCCTTGCGGCCATTGAGGCCCGGCTGCGGCGTGGTTTCAAACTTCCAATTGGCGTCGCTGGCTTTGGCCAACAGCGCCAGGCCCGCCGGGCAGTGGATCAACACGCTTTTGTCAACGCCCCCCGCTTCGAGCAGCACGACCTGGACGTTTGGGTCTTCAGTGAGGCGGGCGGCCAAAACACAGCCGGCCGAGCCGCCGCCAACAATGATGTAGTCAGGCATGTTTGGCATGTTCCAATCGGTTCAAAGGATAATTTTCAGACCCGGCAAAGATAGACGACAACCACCGAAAATCTCTAAGGAGCCAGCTTTAATGAATACTCTCGTAAACCCTGACGCATCTTTGCAGGATGTGGCCCAAGGCAGTGTGGACTGCACGGTGCAGGGCAACCTGCTGTTGATCTGCATCAACCGCCCCGCCAAACGCAACGGCTTCACGCCCAAAATGTTCAAAGAGCTGGGCGAAGCCTACACCCGGCTAGATGATGACGCCAACCTGCGTGTGGGCGTGTTGCACGCGGCGGGTGCGCACTTCACGGCGGGGCTTGATCTGCCCTCCATCGCGCCGATGATGCGCCGGGGTGAAAAGTCAGTGCCTTTGGGCCTGGTAGACCCGCTTGACTTAGGCATGGCTGGGTACCGCCGCCGCGTCAAACCGATGGTGGTGGCTGTGCAAGGCATCACCTACACCTTGGGCATTGAACTCATGCTGGCCGCCGATGTGGTGGTGGCTGCGGACGATTGCCGCTTCTCGCAGCTCGAAGTGAAACGCGGCATCATGGCCACCGGCGGCGCCACCTTGCGCATGGCCGAACGCGCGGGCCTGGGCAATGCCATGTTGCACCTGCTCACCGGCGATGAATTCGGCAGCGCCGAGGCTTTGCGGCTGAACTTTGTGCAGCGTGTGGTGCCGGCCGGGCAGGCACTCGCCGAAGCCGTAAAAATCGCCCAAAGCATTGCCGAGCAGGCACCGCTGGCCGTGGTGGCGACGCGCCAAAACGTGCTCAAGGCAGTGGAGCACGGGCCGGTGGTGGCGATGCATGACTTCATCGAGGTTCAGCGGCGGCTGGCCAATTCTGAGGACGCCAAAGAAGGTCTCGATTCGTTTGTCGAGCGGCGCGCGGCGCGTTTCACTGGCCGTTAAAAAATGACTTTGGAGGCCCCATGAGCAACTCTAGTTTTCTGGTTCGCAAGAAAGACTTGCACCACACGCTGTTGCGCGACACGGCGGAATTGCCCTTGGGCGAGGGTGAGGTGCGGGTGCGCATCGACAAGTTCGCACTGACCTCCAACAACATCACTTACGCGGCATTTGGTGATGCCATGAACTACTGGAATTTTTTTCCGGTGCAAGCTGGTCTGGGCGATCAAAGCGGTCAAGGCGACGCTGCTTTGGGCACGATCCCGGTGTGGGGTTTTGGCACGGTGTCGCAGAGCCACGTTCCCGGCGTTGAAGCGGGCGAGCGAATCTATGGCTACTTCCCCATGGCCGCCAGTGTCGTGTTGCAGCCCACCCGTGTCAGCCCTTTGAGTTTTGTCGATGGCGCGGCGCATCGGGCCGAGTTGCACGCGGTGTACAACCAGTACGTGTTTTGCAAGTCAGACCCGTTCTACACACCTGAGAGTGAAGACATGCAGGCCCTGCTGCGCCCGCTGTTTACCACCTCTTGGCTGATTGACGACTTTATGGCCGACAACCAGTTTTTTGGGGCGCAACAAACTGGCGATAACAAGTCGGGCAACAGTGAACCAGGCATGGCCTTGTTGTCCAGCGCATCGAGCAAAACGGCCTACGGCACTGCGTTTGGGCTCAAGAAACGCGCTGGCATCGAAGTGGTGGGTTTGACTTCACCCGGCAATGTGGCGTTTTGCGAGAGCCTGGGGTGTTACCACCGCGTCGTTACTTATGAGCAGCTCAATACGCTGGCGGCTGAGCGCCCTTGTGTCTATGTGGATTTCGCCGGCAACGCCGCATTGCGTTTGGCCATCCACAGCCGCTTTGCCAACCTCAAATACAGTTGCTCCATTGGCGGCACCCATGTTGAAAACCTCGGCAATGCCAAAGATTTGCCAGGGCCGCGCGCCACCCTGTTTTTTGCGCCCGCGCAAATCAAAAAACGGGCTGGCGAATGGGGCGCGCAAGAGTTTGGCAAACGTTTGGTGCAGGCCTGGTTTGGCTTTACCCGCGTGGCGTGTGATCCGGCCAAACCCTGGATCACCGTCACCCATCACAGGGGGCCTGAGGAGGTGAAGGCCGCCTATGCCCATGTGTTGGCCGGGCAGGGCGACCCGCGTGTGGGCCACATGTTGACGTTGCAAACACGCTGAGGCCCCATCGATGCTGCTTGCCCTGATCTCAGACATTCATGCCAACATTCAGGGCCTGGACGCTTGCTTGGCGCATGCCCGCGCGAAAGGCGCAGAGCAATTCGCGCTCTTGGGCGACTTGGTCGGTTATGGCGCCGACCCGGTGGCTGTGGTGCAGCGTGCGCAGGAGCTGGCCAGCCGTGGCGCCCTGCTGATCAAAGGCAATCACGACGAGATGGCCGTGCGGCCACCTGCACAGGCAACCACCCTGGGCGACAGCACGGCCGCGTGGACCCACGCGCAGTTGTCTGCCGAGCAGCGCCAGTTTTTGGATGCGTTGCCGATGACCCAGCAAAACGGCACGATGCTCCTGGTGCACGCCAGCGCCTATGAGCCTGCCAGTTGGCCCTATGTTTACGAAGAAGAGGCGGCCATTGAATGCCTGGCTGCGGCGGCGCTTTTGCCCGACGTGCGGCAGGTTTTTGTCGGCCATGTGCACAATCAAACGCTCTATTCGACTGCGCTTGAGGCGCCCTTGACAACCCACCGTGTCGTGCCTGGCAAAGCCGTCACGTTGTCGCCGCAAAAACACTGGGTGGCCACCAT
>JANOYE010000048.1:0-2371 GCA_031428695.1 Rhodoferax sp.
GACTCGCTCAAATGGGGCTGGGAGCTGCTGACGCAGGTCTACAAACTGCCGCCAGAAAAACTCACCGCCACCATTTACATCGATGACGATGAGGCGTTTGACATCTGGACGAAAGAGATTGGCTTGCCGCCCGAGCGCGTCATCCGCATTGGCGACAACAAGGGTGGCAAATACAAGTCAGACAATTTCTGGATGATGGCTGACACTGGCCCCTGCGGTCCCTGTAGCGAGATCTTTTACGACCACGGCCCGCACATCCCTGGCGGCCCTCCGGGCAGCCCGGATGAAGATGGCGACCGTTTCATCGAAATCTGGAACCACGTCTTCATGCAGTTCGACATGCGGGCCGATGGCAGCCTGGTCAAACTGCCCGCGCCCTGCGTGGACACCGGCATGGGCCTGGAGCGCCTGGCCGCCATCCTGCAACACGTGCACAGCAACTACGAGATCGACATTTTTGACGCGCTGATCAAGGCCGCGGCACACGAGACCGGCTGCACCGACCTCAACAACAAATCCCTGCGTGTGATTGCCGATCACATTCGCGCCACCGCCTTCCTGGTGAGCGATGGAGTGATTCCTTCCAGCGACGGCCGCGGTTACGTGCAGCGCCGCATCATCCGCCGCGCCATTCGCCATGGCTACAAACTCGGCTGCAAAAAGCCGTTTTTCCATAAGCTGGTGCCGACGTTGGTGGAGATGATGGGGGATGCGTATCCACGTTTGAAGAACGATGCGGCTCGGGTGATGGACGTGCTGCGAGTCGAGGAAGAGCGTTTCTTTGAGACGCTGGCGGCTGGCATGGAGATTGTTGAGAGAACTCTCCGGCAACATGCACTTTCTCCAGATCGTGTAGGCAGTGCAGACGGCATTGTGCTAGGTGTCGCAAGCAAAGTGCATCAGTTTCCTGGTGGCATTGCTTTTCAACTTCATGATACGTATGGTTTCCCTGTTGATCTGACGGCGGATATTTGTAGAGAGCAGGGCATCGGCTTGGACATGGACATGTTTAACGCGTTCATGGACAAACAGAAAGCCACCGCCCGCGCAGCCGGCAAATTCAAAATGGACAAGGCGCTGGATTACAGCGGCGAGGGCAACGATTTTGTCGGCTACGACAAGCTCGACGCCGCATCCAAAGTGTTGGCGCTGTATGTAGATGGCAGCCCGGTTACTGAACTGAAGAAGGGTCAGAACGGCGTGGTCGTTTTGGACACCACACCGTTTTATGCCGAAAGCGGCGGGCAAGTGGGCGACGAAGGCGTGATCGCCAGCGAACCCTGGGGCGCGAATGCCGTGCCAGCGGACAACGTGTTCAAGGTCGATGACACACAAAAAATCAAGGCCGACGTGTTTGGCCACCACGGCACGATGGCCAACGGCACGCTCAAAGTGGGCGACAGCGTGCACTCGCAGGTCGATCTGCAGGTGCGCGCCTCGACCATGCGCAACCACTCGGTCACGCACCTCATGCACAAGGCGCTGGTGGACGTGCTGGGCGACCACGTGCAGCAAAAAGGCAGTTTGGTGAACGCCGACAGAACACGTTTCGACTTCACCCACAACGGCCCGGTGACAGACGCGCAGACGCGCGAGATCGAGGCCAAAGTCAACGCCGAAATCCTCGCCAACGCCGCCACCCAAGCGCGGGTGATGGACATTGAAGCGGCGCAGAAAACCGGCGCGGTGATGCTGTTTGGCGAGAAGTACGGCGACACGGTGCGCGTGCTCGACATCGGCAGCAGCCGCGAACTCTGCGGTGGCACGCATGTGCAGCGCACCGGTGACATTGGCCTCTTCAAAGTGGTGGCGCAAGGCGGCGTGGCTGCGGGTGTGCGGCGGATTGAGGCCGTCACTGGGCACAACGCGCTCGCCTATTTGCAGCAACTGGAAGACACCGTCAACACCGCAGCAGCCAGCGTGAAGGCGCCCGTGGCCGAAGTCAACGAACGCATCACGCACGTGCTGGAGCATATGAAAGCGCTGGAGAAAGAAGTCACCGCGCTCAAAGGCAAACTGGCTTCAGCCCAGGGTGACGAGATGTTGAGTCAAGCCACGGACGTGGCCGGCAAAGACGGCAAAACCTTCAAATTGTTGGTTGCGAAACTTGACGGTGCAGACGCCAAAACCCTGCGCGACACCATGGACAAGCTCAAAGACAAGCTGAAATCTGCCGTCGTGGTGCTCGGCGTGGTTGATGGCGGCAAGGTGCAGATCGCCGTGGGCGTGACGGCTGACAACACCGCGCTCGTCAAAGCCGGCGAGCTGGTGAATTACATCGCCGCTCAGGTGGGCGGCAAAGGCGGCGGCAAGGCCGACATGGCGATGGCCGGCGGCACCGAGCCTGCAAAGTTGAATGACGCGTTGAAGT
>JANOYE010000049.1:0-3226 GCA_031428695.1 Rhodoferax sp.
GATTTCGCCGCCGTATTTTTGCGCCGACGCGTCCAGCGGCATGTAGTTGCCCAGGCTCTTGCTCATCTTGCGGCCCGCGCCATCAACCGTGAAGCCGTGTGTGAGCAGGCCGCGGTAGGGCGCGCGGCCGTTCATGGCGGCGCTGGTCAAGAGCGAAGAGTGGAACCAGCCGCGGTGCTGGTCGTGGCCTTCGAGGTAGAGGTCGGCTTCGGGGCCCGTATCATGTGCGTGCAGGTAGTGGCCATTGGCGTCTTTGTCGCCATGGCTGCCTTTAAGCACCGTGTAGTGCGTGGTGCCGGAGTCGAACCAGACTTCAAGAATGTCGGTGCTTTTGTCGTAATCCGCACCCTCGCCAGGGGCATCGCCCAACACGTCAGCCGCGCTCAATTTGCTCCAGGCCTCGACGCCGCCTTTCTCCACAATGCTCGCGGCTTGGTCGATGATCTCCAGCGTGCGCGGGTGCAACTCGCCTGTGGCTTTGTGGGTGAAGAAGGGGATGTTCACGCCCCAATTGCGCTGGCGGCTGATGCACCAGTCGGGCCGGCCGGCGATCATGTCGCGCAAACGCGCGCGGCCGTTTTCGGGGTAAAACTTTGTGGCTTCAATGGCTGCCAGCGCGGTTTGGCGCAGAGTCTGCGGCGCTTTGTCGGTGGTGAACACGCCCGCGCCGCTTGTGGCGCTTTTCTCGTCCGCTTCGTCCATGCGGATGAACCATTGGGCCGAGGCGCGGTAGATCACCGGCGTCTTGTGGCGCCAGCAGTGCGGGTAGCTGTGTTCGATGGTTTGGGTGGCGAACAGGCGGCCCGCGTCGCGCAATGCGTCGATGATCACCGGCGCGGCTTTCCAGATGAATTGCCCGCCGAAGAGCGGCAAATCTGGCGCGTAGACGCCGTTGCCCTGCACCGGGTTCAGCACGTCGTCGTAACTGAAGCCGTTTTTGATGCAGGAGTTGAAGTCTTCCACGCCGTAAGCGGGCGCGGAATGCACAACGCCGGTGCCGTCGTCTGCCGTGGCATAGTCGGCGAGGAAGACTGGGCTTTCGCGGTCGTAACCTGCTTTATCGCCGGTCTGTACGTGGGCGAACGGGTGTTTGAATTTCAACAGCGCGAGTTTTTCGCCCTCGCAGGTGGCCAGCACGGAGCCTGTGAGTTGGTAACGCAGCAGGCATTGCTCCACCAGCGATTCGGCCAGCACCAAGAGGCCGCGCGGGGTGTCTACCAACGCATAAACCAGCGCAGGATTCAGGTTCAGCGCCTGGTTGGCCGGGATCGTCCAGGCGGTTGTGGTCCAGATGACGGCGAAAGCGTCTTTGGAAATCTTGGGCAAGCCGAACGCGGCGGCGAGTTTGCCTGGTTCGGCGCAGAGGAATCCAACATCCAACGTCTGCGATTTTTTGTCGGCGTATTCAATTTCAAATTCGGCCAGGCTGGAGCCGCAATCAAAACACCAGTAGGTGGGCTTCAAGCCGCGGTAAACAAAGCCGCGTTCCACCACGCGTTTCAAAGCGCGCAGCTCATTGGCTTCGGTGGCGAAGTCCATCGTTCGGTAAGGTTTGTCCCACTGGCCCAAGACGCCGACGCGTTTGAAATCAGCCATCTGCTGGGCGATTTGTTCGGTGGCGAAGGCGCGGCATTTGGCCTGCACATCGGCGCGAGACTGCAGGGACGTAGGGCCGCTCCCGAGGCCCTGCGCGGCCCCCTCGGGGGGCAGGGAGCCTTCAGCGACCGTGGGGGCCAGCCTTTTGCCGTGCAGCTTCTCGATCGCGTTTTCAATCGGCAAACCGTGGCAATCCCAGCCGGGGATGTATTGTGCGTCCAAGCCCTTGAGCTGGCGCGCCTTGACGATCATGTCTTTGAGGATTTTGTTGGCGGCGTGGCCGATGTGCAATTGGCCATTGGCGTAGGGCGGGCCGTCGTGCAGGATGAATTTGGGTTGGCCCAGGCGCGCATCGCGCAGCTTTTTGTAGATGCCTTTGTCGTCCCATTCCTTCACCCAGCCCGGCTCGCGTTTGGGCAGGTCGCCGCGCATGGGGAAGGGTGTGTCGGGCAGGTTCAGGGTGCTGCGGTAGTCCGCTTTGGGGGTGTCAATTTTTTCGGTCATGGGAACACTCAAATCTTCAAAATCGGAAAACTTAGAAATCGGGAAACTCAAAAGCTGGGGCAGGCGCGCGGCCCGTGGCGCGCATGTTCGGGCTAGGCAGGAGCCGTTTGCGGCGCGGGGCAAGGTGCGCCGGAATGCCCTGTCAAATTCGGGCGGGAGCTATTCGGGTGGCAGCGCCAGCACCGGCGAACCCCGCGCTGGTGAACCCTGCGCTCGCGAACCAAGTTCGTGCGTCATCACAGTCTTTGGCAATGCCTTTTGTCAGGGCCTCCAGACCGTCGTATTTCAATTCGCCATGCAGTTTGTGCAGCAGTTCCACGCGGATGATTTTACCGTAGGCCTCTTCGTTGTTGAGGGCAGTTGGGCTTTGAAGCGAGTCGGGCCACTGGAGGCAATGTGTTTCCAGCAGCACCCGCCCGCCATTCACGTCCGCCGGGTCGAGCGAGGGGCGCACGCCCAGGTTGGCGACGCCTTGCACCGGTGTATCAGCCAAACCATGCACCAGCACCGCAAAAATTCCGTCTGCCGCCGGCTTCCAGTGTTTGAAACGCAGGTTGAGGGTGCGAAAACCCTTTGGCCGTGATGCCTCCACACCCAAGGTGCGCCCCAGTTTGCGGCCATGCACCACGTGGCCTGAGATGCAGTAGGGCCGCCCGAGCAGGCGCGCGGCGTCGTCCATGCGGCCCTCATGCAAGGCGGCGCGCACGGCGGAGCTGGAAACCCGCAACTTATGCACTTCGTAACTCATCATGCGCGCCACGTCAAAACCAGCCTGGTCGCCCGCAGCGTCGAGCGCCGCGTAGTCGCCCGCGCGTTTGGCGCCGTAACGGAAATCATCACCCACCAGCACGTATTTCGCGCCCAGGCCTTTGAGCAGCACGGTGTCTACAAAATCTTGCGGCGAGAGCCCGGCCAGGCGCGCGTTGAAAGGCAACACGACGGTTTGGTCCACGCCGCAGTTGGCCAAGTCAAATAACTTGTCGCGCAAAGTGCCGATGCGCGCGGGCGCAAGCTCAGGTTTGCCGGTGAGTTTGGCGAAGTAGTCGCGCGGGTGCGGCTCAAACGTCAACACGCAGGCGGGCACGCCACGCTGCTGCGCCTCGCCCTTGAGCAGCGCCAGCATCGC
>JANOYE010000050.1:0-34095 GCA_031428695.1 Rhodoferax sp.
GAGCTGGCCAGCCGCGACCACATTCGGCGCGTGTTGCCCCTAACCCAGCAGGTTTTGCGTGACTCCGGCTGCCGCTTGGAAGAAATAGACGTGGTGGCCTTCACCCGCGGGCCGGGCCTGGCTGGCGCGCTCTTGGTGGGCGCTGGCGTGGCTTGCGCCCTGGGCGCGGCGTTGAACAAGCCGGTGCTCGGCGTGCACCACCTCGAAGGGCACTTGCTCTCGCCCTTTCTGAGCGCCGACCCGCCCGAGTTTCCGTTCATTGCGCTTCTGGTCTCCGGCGGCCACACGCAGTTGATGCGGGTCGATGGTGTGGGGCGTTACACCTTGCTGGGCGAAACCATCGACGACGCGGCGGGTGAAGCGTTTGACAAATCCGCCAAGTTGCTCGGCCTGGGTTACCCCGGCGGGCCCGCCTTGGCGCGGCTGGCAGAAAAGGGCGACCCGGCGGCTTTCAAACTGCCCCGGCCGCTGCTGCACAGCGGCAACCTGGACTTTTCTTTCGCCGGCTTGAAAACTGCCGTGATGGTGCAGGCGAAGAAATTGGGCGATGGGCTGGAAGCGCGCAAGAATGATCTGGCCGCCTCGACGGAAGCGGCGATTGTGGAAGTGCTGTTGAAAAAATCACTGCGCGCTGTGTATGACTCGGGCCTGTCACGCCTGGTGGTGGCCGGCGGCGTCGGCGCCAATCGCCAATTGCGCGCGCAATTGAATGCAGCGTGCGCACAGCGCGGCGTGCGTGTGCATTACCCCGAGCTTCACTTCTGCTCGGACAACGGCGCCATGATCGCCATGGCGGGCGCGATGCGGCTGCAGTCCGGCATCGAGCGCGCCAACACGGCTTACGCGTTTGACGTGAAGCCGCGTTGGGGGTTGGATCAAATCAGCCAAGGCGGCTGACACTGATCCGCGCGGCTCATTACTGAACCGCCAGTTCCGTCACCGCGCTGACAACCACTTTCTTCGCCAGCTTCAAGGTCAACACGCCGTTGTCGAGTTTGGCCTCGCTGCCCGCCACGTCGATGTCTTGCGGCAGTTCATAAGCCGCCTTGTACTGGCGCGGCGCGCCTTCTTTGGCGCTGATGCGCACCACCGCGCCTTCAATGCCGATGGCCAACTGGTCTTTGGCGATGCCAGGCACGTCAAACGTGAGGGTGAAGGACTTCTCGTCCTGCTCGAAGTTGCCGCTGTTTTGGCGCGTGGCCACGAGGGCGTCGTCAAGGAAACGCTCCAGGGAACGGCCGGTGGGTGAATAGGCGTAACGACGCAGGCTGGGCAAGGTGTGGGAAGCAAAAAACATGGAAAACTCCTGGTGGATTTTGCGGCGCGCACTGTGTTTGCCGCATGCCTCCAATCTGCTGGTTCGCTGGGGGTTTTCAAGTGAATCGGCGCTCTATTTATTCTTGATCCTGCGCACTTGAAATCAGGTTCTGAGGCGTTATCTGGGCCAGCCCCGACACAAATGGCTCGGAGATTGCGGCGCTGCGCTACAATCCCATGGTTTTGCGCCTTGCAGCATCTGCTTCTTAGGCGCTCAACACACGCCGGGGCAGTTCCAGCACCGTGCGCAAGTTAATCAACGGGCGAAAACCCAACCCACAGGAAATCAAATGATCGCATCCAGCATCAAAGCCGCTGTCGTCAAAGACAACGCACGCCAAGCCGGTGACACCGGCAGCCCCGAAGTTCAAGTTGCCCTGCTCACCGCGCGCATCAATGAACTCACGCCCCATTTCAAAACCCACGCCAAAGACCACCATGGCCGCCGGGGTTTGCTGCGCATGGTGAGCCGCCGCCGCAAGCTGCTGGACTATTTGAATTCCAAAGATCACGAGCGTTACAGCGCTTTGATCGCCAAATTGAACCTGCGTAAATAAACGCAGGTTTAAAAAACAAGCGCCTGGCTTCACGAAAGAGTTTTCGAGAAGTCGGGCGTTTCACATTCGGACTACTGCCCAAGCAAAGCCAAAACGGAGCGAAGCTGTGTCATTCCAATTGAAGTACGGGCCTTGTCGCCCTGAATTCACCTGGAATGGCATCGTGTTCTGTGCGGCCAATTCGGGTGGGAAATTCCGGGCCAAGGCGAGGCGGCTTGCCTCCCACAACGTGGCGACCCAAGATGTCGCCGATCCTGGAGATACAACATGAGCTTGTTCAACAAAGTCACCAAATCCTTTCAATGGGGCCAGCACAAGGTCACCATGGAAACCGGCGAAATTGCCCGCCAGTCCACCGGCGCTGTGCTGTTGGACATGGATGGCACGGTCGTGCTGGCCACGGTCGTCGGTAAAACCGAAGGCAAAGCCGGGCAAGATTTCTTCCCGCTCACCGTCGATTACCTTGAGAAAACCTACGCAGCAGGCAAAATCCCCGGCAGTTTCTTCAAACGCGAAGGCCGCCCGAGCGAATTCGAAACGCTCACCAGCCGCCTGATCGACCGCCCGATTCGCCCGCTCTTCCCCGAAGGTTTCTTCAATGAAGTGCACGTGGTGATCCACACCGTGTCGCTCAACCCTGAAGTAGACGCCGACATCGCCGCCATGATTGCGGTGAGCGCGGCCTTGTCGATCAGCGGCATTCCGTTCAGCGGCCCGATTGGCGCGGCCCGTGTCGGTTATGTCAATGGCGCGTATGTGTTGAACCCCGGCCAAACAGCCCGCAAAGATTCCATCCTCGACTTGGTCGTGGCTGGCACCGAATCGGCTGTGTTGATGGTCGAGTCGGAAGCGCAGCAACTCTCCGAAGAAATCATGCTTGGCGCGGTCGTTTTCGGCCACGAGCAGGGCAACATCGCCATCAACGCCATCCACGAACTCGTGCGCGACGCCGGCAAACCGGTGTGGGACTGGAAAGCCCCGGCCAAAAACGAACCCCTCATCGCCAAAATCCAAGGCCTCGCTGGTGACAAACTTGCCGCCGCTTACCAAATTCGCAATAAACAAGCCCGCACGCAAGCCTGCCGCGTTGCTTATGCTGAGGTGATGAGCGCCCTCAAAGCCAGCGGCGAGCCGTTTGACAGCGTGGCCATTGAAGGCCTGTTGTTTGAGATCGAAGCCAAAATCGTGCGCAGCCAGATCCTGGCAGGCGAGCCGCGCATCGACGGCCGCGACACGCGCACCGTGCGCCCCATCGAAATCCGCAACGGCGTGTTGCCGCGCACCCACGGTTCGGCCCTGTTCACCCGGGGTGAAACGCAAGCTTTGGTGGTGACCACGCTCGGCACCGAGCGCGACGCGCAACGCATCGACGCGCTGGCCGGCGAATACGAAGACCGCTTCATGTTGCACTACAACATGCCTCCGTTCGCCACCGGCGAAACCGGCCGCGTGGGCACGCCCAAGCGCCGCGAAATCGGCCACGGCCGTTTGGCTAAACGCGCTTTGGCGGCTTGCCTGCCGAGCAAAGAAGAGTTTCCGTACACCATGCGTGTCGTCAGCGAGATCACCGAGTCCAACGGCTCGTCGTCAATGGCGTCGGTCTGCGGCGGCTGCTTGTCGCTGATGGACGCGGGTGTGCCAATGAAAGCCCACGTGGCCGGCATCGCCATGGGCCTGATCAAGGAAGACAACCGCTTCGCCGTGCTGACCGACATTTTGGGTGACGAAGACCACCTGGGCGACATGGACTTCAAAGTGGCCGGCACCACCAACGGCATCACCGCGCTGCAGATGGACATCAAAATCCAGGGCATCACCAAAGAGATCATGCAAGTCGCATTGGCGCAGGCCAAGGAAGCGCGCATGCACATCTTGAGCAAAATGCAAGAAGCCATGGGCGCGGCGAAAACTGACGTGTCGAGCTTCGCACCGAAGTTGTTCACCATGAAGATCAACCCCGAGAAGATCCGTGACGTGATCGGCAAAGGCGGCGCTGTGATCCGCGCGCTGACCGAAGAAACCGGCTGCCAGATCAACATCGAAGAAGACGGCACCATCACCATCGCCGCGACCGACGCCACCAAGGCCGATGAAGCCAAACGCCGCATCATGCAAATCACCGCTGAAGTCGAAATCGGCAAGGTCTACGAAGGCCCGATCACGAAGATCTTGGACTTTGGCGCGCTGGTCAATTTGTTGCCCGGCAAAGACGGTTTGCTGCACATCAGCCAGATAGCGCACGAGCGGGTTGAGAAGGTTACCGACTATTTGTCGGAAGGCCAGATCATCAAGGTCAAAGTGATGGAGACGGACGAAAAAGGCCGCATCAAGTTGTCGATGAAAGCGCTGATTGACCGCCCGCAGAATGACCGCCCTCAAGGTGACCGTCCCCAGGGTGACCGCCCTCAGCATGACCGCCAGCCGGCCACGCACAACGGCAATTGATCGCTACTGATTAAAATTGAGCAGCCATTTTCGTTGTTTATTTATTTTGTTGACTTAATTGATATAAATTAAGTTAAAAATACTATATAAAAAATAGCTAGTAAATTAATAGATACGTGACTTAGGTGGCGAAAAAATCATGCATGTTGTTGAAATAAAAAATTATGGCGCCCCTGAGGTCTTGGTAGCGGGTGAACGCCCGGTGCCAGTGGCTGGCGCGGGCGAGTTGCTGATTCGCGTGGCAGCCAGCGGGGTGAACCGCCCCGATGTGTTGCAACGCACGGGCAACTACCCTGTGCCACCGGGCGCTTCGGATTTGCCAGGTCTGGAAGTGGCGGGTGTCATTGAATCGGGTGACGCCGCAGCCATGGCGGAGGCGGGCTTCAAGGTGGGCGACCGCGTTTGCGCACTCGTTGCAGGCGGCGGTTACGCCCAGTTTTGTGTCGCGCCCATCGTGCAGTGTTTGCCGTCTCCTGCCAATCTCACCGATGTTGAAGCGGCTTCGTTGCCCGAGACGTTTTTCACCGTGTGGAGCAACGTTTACGACCGCTCGCGTTTGGCGGCGGGCGAGACGCTGTTGATCCAAGGCGGCTCCAGCGGCATTGGTGTGACCGCCATTGCCATGGCCAAAGCGCTGGGTTCCACCGTTATCGTGACAGCGGGCAGCGACGACAAATGCGCCGCGTGTTTGAAGCTGGGTGCCGACCACGCCATCAACTACAAGACGCAAGATTTCGTTGCCGAAGTCAAGCGCATCACCAATGGCGCCGGTGTCAACGTCGTGCTCGACATGGTCGCAGGCCCCTACGTGGCGCGCGAAATCGAATGCCTCGCGCCCGATGGCCGCTTGGCCATCATCGCGGTGCAGGGCGGCATCAAGAGTGAAATCAACGCCGGCCTGGTGTTGCGCAACCGTTTGCAAATAACAGGCTCCACGCTGCGCCCGCGTCCCATCGCGTTCAAGGCGAAGATCGCCGAAGCGCTGAAGCAAAACGTCTGGCCTTTGATCGCCAATGGCCGCATCAAGCCGGTGATTCATTCAGTGTTCGATGCTGTCGGCGACGCCTCAGGCTCGGGCGCTGCCAAGGGGCACACGTTGATGGAATCCAACCAGCACATCGGCAAGATTGTGCTGACTTGGAAACCGGCGGCTTGAGCCGCCTAAATTGTCTGAACTGACCGATTTCGCCATGAAGCAAAAACTCATCGCCGGCAACTGGAAAATGAACGGCAGTCTGGCCGCGAATGAAGCCTTGGTGAATGCTTTGCTGGCGGGTGTGGGTGCATCGGCTGGAGTCAATGTAGGAAAAGGGTCAAGCAGCGCCAAAGTGGCGCTGTGCGCGCCTGCCGTGTACCTCGCGCAGCTGCAAGGATTGCTCAAAAGAAAAGGCAGCGCGATTGAATTCGGCGCGCAAGACGTGTCCCAACATGAGTCCGGCGCGTTCACGGGTGAAATTTCGGCAGCGATGCTGCGCGAATTCGGCGTGCGTTATTGCCTTGTCGGCCATTCCGAGCGACGTCAGTACCATACGGAGTCCGATGAAGTTGTGGCGAATAAGGCCGCGCGCGCCTTGAGCGCTGGCATCACGCCCATCGTCTGTGTCGGCGAAACATTGGCCGAGCGAGAAGCCGGCAAAACGGTTGAAGTCGTCAAGCGGCAATTGGCAGCGGTGATTCACACCAATGGCCATTGCATCAGCGAAATTGTCGTCGCCTATGAGCCCGTGTGGGCCATCGGCACCGGCAAAACCGCAACACCAGAACAGGCGCAGGAGGTGCACGCGGTGTTGCGCGCACAGCTGCATGCGGCCAGCGAACATTCAGACCGCATCCAAATTTTGTACGGCGGCAGCATGAACGCGGGCAACGCCGCGTCGTTGCTGGCCCAACCCGATATTGACGGCGGGCTGGTCGGCGGGGCTTCGTTGAAAGCCGCAGACTTTCTGCAGATCATCGCTGCAGCCCAATAGAAACTTGCGCAATAAGCTATTTATTTAGGAGTACTTGTGAACTTTGTCGTTAACATCATTTTGGCCGTGCAGATGATTTCTGCGGTGGCCATGATCGGCCTGATCTTGATCCAGCACGGCAAGGGCGCCGACATGGGCGCGGCCTTTGGCGGCGGCAGCTCGGGCAGCCTGTTTGGCGCCAGCGGCAGCGCCAACTTTCTCTCGCGCACGACGGCAGTGCTGGCCACGGTGTTTTTTGTGGCGACGCTCTCATTGGCCTATTTCGGCAATTTGCGCACCTCGGCGCCTTCGGGCAGTGGCAGTGTGTTGGAAGGGGCTGCGTCTGCTGCGTCTGCAGTGCCTGCGGGTGCGCCGGCGTCAGCCGCGCTGGGTGCAAGCTCGGCGCCTGCTGCTGCAATCCCGGCTCCCGCGCCGGCAGCTTCGGGCGCGGCTCAAATCCCGTCCAAATAATCGCCAGAAATCGACCATTCTCAAAGGGAGATCAGGAGGGCAAGAGGGTTGGCGATCAATTTTTGGGGATAGAATGCGATGTGGTCAACGAGGCAATTTAGCGCAAGATTCCTCTGCTCTCGGAGACTGAAAAAGCAGCCGTCGTGGTGAAATTGGTAGACACGCTATCTTGAGGGGGTAGTGGCGAAAGCTGTGCGAGTTCGAGTCTCGCCGACGGCACCAGACAATCAGAAAAATACCTTGATCCGCAACACAAGATGAACCTCGAACAATATTTGCCGGTGCTGTTGTTCATCCTGGTCGGCATTGCGGTCGGCATCGCGCCGCAGATCATCGGTTTCATCCTCGGCCCCAATCGGCCCAACGCGGCCAAAAATTCCCCTTACGAATGCGGGTTTGAAGCTTTTGAAGACGCGCGCATGAAATTCGACGTGCGGTATTACCTCGTCGCCATCTTGTTCATTTTGTTTGATTTGGAGATCGCCTTCCTGTTCCCTTGGGCCGTGGCGCTGAAAGAAATCGGCCCGGTCGGGTTTTGGTCGGTGATGGTTTTCTTGGGCATCCTCGTCGTGGGTTTCATCTACGAGTGGAAAAAAGGCGCCCTCGACTGGGAATGACGACGTAGAACCGACAACGTAGAACCGACGACGACAACATGCGCGCGCAGGACACACATTATGGCCATTGAAGGCGTTTTCAAAGAAGGTTTCATGACCACGTCGTACGACTCGGTCATGAACTGGGCCAAGACGGGCTCGCTCTGGCCGATGTCTTTCGGCCTGGCTTGTTGCGCGGTGGAGATGATGCACGCTGCAGCGGCGCGGTATGACATCAGCCGTTTTGGCGCGGAAGTGTTTCGCGCCAGCCCGCGGCAGTCTGACTTGATGATCGTGGCCGGCACCCTGTGCAACAAGATGGCGCCCGCTTTGCGCAAGGTTTACGACCAAATGAGCGAGCCGCGCTGGGTCATCAGCATGGGCTCTTGCGCCAATGGCGGTGGTTATTACCACTACAGTTATTCGGTGGTGCGCGGTTGTGACCGCATTGTGCCGGTGGATGTCTACGTGCCCGGTTGCCCGCCCACCGCCGAGGCGCTGTTGTACGGCATCATCCAGCTGCAGCAAAAAATTCGCCGCACACAAACCATCGCTCGGGCGTAACCGCACCGAGGCATGAACCGATGACGCAATTTGCTGTAGACCCGCAGGCGCTAAAAAACACCCTGGCCGTCGCGCTGGGTGACAAAGCCAAAAAAATCAGTGTCGCGTTGGGCGAAGTCGCGGTGGTGGTGGCAGCGGCTGACTACCTCGACGCCGCGAAGATTTTGCGCGACGCGCCGGGTTGCCAGTTCGAAATCCTCATCGACTTGTGCGGTGTGGACTATTCTGAATACAAACAAGACAGCGACTCAATGGGTGGCGACCTGGGCCAGGGCCGCGTGGCTGGCGGCGGCCGTTATGCCATCGTGTCCCATTTGTTGTCGATCAGCTTGAACCAGCGCGTGCGCCTCAAGGTGTTCGCCACCGACGACGATGTTCCGGTGGTTGACTCCTTGACCAGCGTTTGGAGCTCGGTGAGCTGGTTCGAGCGCGAAGCCTTCGACTTGTTTGGCATTGTGTTCGAAGGTCACGACGACCTGCGTCGCATCCTGACCGACTACGGTTTCATTGGCCACCCGTTCCGCAAAGATTTCCCGACCACAGGGCATGTGGAGATGCGTTATGACGCCGAGAAGAAACGCGTGATTTACCAGCCGGTGACGATTGAGCCGCGTGAAATCACGCCGCGCATCATCCGTGAAGACAACTATGGTGGTCTGAATGGCTGAAATCAAAAACTACACGCTGAACTTCGGGCCGCAACATCCGGCGGCGCACGGCGTGTTGCGTCTGGTGCTGGAGTTGGATGGCGAAGTCATCCAGCGCGCTGATCCGCACATTGGCCTGTTGCACCGCGCCACCGAAAAGCTGGCCGAAAGCAAGACCTACATCCAGAACCTGCCCTACATGGACAGGCTGGATTACGTCTCGATGATGTGCAACGAGCACGCGTATTGCTTGGCCATCGAGAAGCTGCTGGGTGTCGATGTGCCCGTGCGTGCGCAGTACATCCGCGTGATGTTTTCCGAGATCACGCGCCTGCTGAATCACCTCTTGTGGGTGGGCGCGCACGGCCTGGACTGCGGCGCGATGACTTTGTTGCTCTACGCCTTCAGGGAGCGCGAAGACCTGTTTGACATGTACGAAGCCGCCAGCGGCGCGCGCATGCACGCGGCGTATTTCCGCCCCGGCGGCGTCTACCGCGATCTGCCCGACGCGATGCCGCAGTACAAGGTCAACAAGATCCGCAACGCGCGTGCCATCAAAGAGCTCAACACCAACCGCGAAGGCTCGTTGCTCGACTTCATCGACGACTTCGCGCAGCGTTTCCCGGCCAACCACGACGAGTACCACACGCTTCTGACAGACAACCGCATCTGGAAGCAGCGCACGGTCGGCATTGGTGTCGTTACCCCAGAGCGGGCAATGAACCTCGGCTTCACCGGCGCCATGTTGCGCGGCTCGGGTGTGGCCTGGGACTTGCGCAAGAAGCAGCCTTACGAAGTGTACGACCGGCTCGATTTCGACATCCCTGTCGGCAAGACGGGCGACTGTTATGACCGCTACCTCGTCCGCATGGAAGAGATGAAGCAGTCCAACAACATCATCAAACAGTGTGTGACTTGGCTCAAGGCCAACCCTGGCCCAGTGATCACCAGCAACCACAAGGTGGCAGGGCCGGATCGCGAATCCATGAAGTCCAACATGGAAGAACTGATCCACCACTTCAAACTTTTCACCGAAGGATTCCACGTCCCCGAAGGCGAAGCCTACGCGGCGGTGGAGCATCCCAAGGGCGAGTTTGGCATCTACATCGTCAGCGACGGTGCCAACAAACCGTATCGCCTGAAGATTCGCGCACCCGGTTTTGCGCACTTGGCCGGTTTGAATGAAATGGCCAGCGGCCACATGATCGCTGACGCCGTCGCCATCATCGGCACCATGGATATTGTTTTTGGGGAGATTGACCGATGATTTCGGCGGCTGCGAAAGCTAAATTCGCCATCGAAGTGGCCAAGTACCCGGCAGACCAGAAGCAGTCTGCGGTGATGGCTTGCTTGGCGATTGTGCAGTTGGAATTGGGCCACGTGAGCGTGGAAAGTGAAAAAGAAGTGGCTGACTATCTGGGCATGGCCCCGATTGCGGTGCATGAAGTCACCACTTTCTACAACATGTACAACCAGCGGGCTGTGGGCAAATACAAGCTCAACGTGTGCACCAATTTGCCCTGCCAATTGCGCGACGGCCAGGCGGCGCTCCGACACTTGGAAGCCAAACTCGGCATCCACATGGGCCAAACCACGAAAGACGGCATGTTCACGTTGCAGCAAAGCGAGTGCCTGGGCGCCTGCGCTGACTCCCCCGTGTTGTTGGTGAACGACCGCACTATGTGCAGTTTCATGAGCAACGACAAACTGGACCAGTTGATTGACGGCCTTCGCTCTGCCAAGGCGGACGCCGCATGACCACCGCCTCCCAAGTGCTGGCCCAGTTCGCGGCCAACGGCGTTGAAACCTGCTTTCATGGTCGCCATATCAATCCGCAAATTTATGCCGATTTGAATGGATCCAACTGGCGCTTGAAAGATTACGAAGCGCGCGGTGGTTACCAGGCTTTGCGCAAAATTTTGGGCAAAGACGGCGCGCCGGTTGAAGACGGCAAAGCGGCAGGCATGACGCAAGACCAGGTCATCGCCGTCGTCAAAGAATCGGCATTGCGAGGCCGTGGCGGCGCGGGTTTCCCAACCGGCCTGAAGTGGAGCTTCATGCCGCGCCAGTTCCCAGGCCAAAAATACCTGGTGTGCAATTCCGACGAAGGTGAGCCCGGCACGTGCAAAGACCGCGACATCCTGCAGTTCAACCCGCACATCGTGATCGAAGGCATGATCATCGCTGCCTACGCGATGGGCATCAGCGTGGGGTACAACTACATCCACGGTGAGATATTTGCGAGCTACGATCGTTTTGAGGAAGCGCTGGACGAAGCCCGCGCAGCCGGTTATTTGGGCGACAACATTCTGGGCAGCACCTACACTTTTCAATTGCACGCGTTCCACGGTTTTGGCGCCTACATCTGCGGCGAAGAAACAGCCTTGCTTGAATCGCTCGAAGGCAAAAAAGGCCAACCGCGCTTCAAGCCGCCGTTCCCCGCTAGCTTCGGCATGTACGGCAAACCCACCACGATCAACAACACCGAAACCTTCGCGGCGGTGCCCTGGATCATCCGCAATGGCGGCGCGGCCTATCTCGCCTGCGGCAAACCCAACAATGGCGGCACCAAGATTTATTCAGTCAGCGGTGACGTGGAGTTGCCGGGCAATTACGAAGTGCCGCTGGGCACGCCGTTCTCAAAACTTCTCGAAATCGCCGGCGGCGTGCGCAAGGGCCGCCAGCTCAAGGCAGTGATTCCAGGCGGTTCCTCCGCGCCGATTTTGCCCGCCGACATCATGATGGGCTGCACGATGGATTACGACTCCATCGCCAAGGCGGGCTCCATGCTGGGTTCGGGCGCAGTGATTGTGCTGGACGACAGCCGCTGCATGGTGAAGTCCCTGCAGCGCCTGAGTTACTTCTACATGCACGAGTCCTGCGGGCAATGCACGCCCTGTCGCGAAGGCACGGGTTGGCTCTCGCGCATGGTGGACCGGATCGAGACCGGCCATGGCCGCCCAAGCGACATGGATTTGCTCAACTCCGTGGCCGATAACATCATGGGTCGCACCATCTGCGCGCTGGGCGACGCGGCGGCGCTGCCCGTGCGCTCGATGATCAAACATTTCCGCCACGAGTTTGAATACCACGTTGAGCACAAGACCTGCATGGTCCCCGCCTACGTCTGAACAGGCGTCTGACCCAGAATCAAGAAGATGATTGAAATCGAACTCGACGGCAAAAAGGTAGAAGCCAAAGAAGGCAGCATGATCATGCATGCCGCCGACAACGCGGGCACCTATATCCCGCATTTCTGCTACCACAAGAAACTCAGCATTGCTGCCAACTGCCGCATGTGCCTGGTTGATGTGGAGAAAATGCCCAAACCGATGCCGGCCTGCGCCACGCCGGTGTCGCAAGGCATGATCGTGCGCACCAAGAGCGACAAAGCCATCAAGGCGCAGCAGTCGGTGATGGAGTTTTTGCTCATCAACCACCCGCTGGATTGCCCGATCTGTGATCAAGGCGGCGAATGCCAGCTGCAAGATCTGGCCGTGGGTTACGGTGGCTCGGCGTCGCGTTACGAGGAAGAAAAGCGCGTTGTTGCCGTGAAAGATGTCGGCCCGTTGATCTCCATGCAGGAGATGAGCCGCTGCATCCATTGCACGCGCTGCGTGCGTTTTGGCCAGGAAGTGGCTGGCGTGATGGAACTCGGCATGTCGCATCGGGGCGAACATGCAGAAATTGAGACCTTCATTGGCAACACCATCGATTCCGAACTGTCGGGCAACATGATCGACATTTGTCCCGTGGGCGCGCTCACCAGCAAACCCTTCCGTTACAGCGCCCGCACCTGGGAGTTGTCACGCCGCAAATCAATCAGTCCGCACGATTCCACCGGCGCCAATTTGATCGTTCAAGTCAAAGGCAACAAAGTTTTGCGCGTGGTTCCGCTTGAAAACGAAGCGGTTAACGAATGCTGGATCGCTGACCGCGACCGCTTCTCATACGAAGCGCTCAACAGCGACGAACGTCTCACCGCACCGATGATCAAGCAGGGTGGCGCTTGGAAGACCGTCGATTGGCAGATCGCGCTGGAATACGTCGCCAACGGCCTGAAACAAATTAAAACCGACCATGGCGCAAAAAGCATTGGCGCCTTGGTGAGCCCGCACAGTACGCTTGAAGAGTTGACGCTGGCGGCGGGTTTGGTGCGCGGCCTGGGCAGCGAAAACATTGACTACCGCTTGCGCAACACCGAATTTGCGCCCGCCAGCCCTTCTGCGATTCGGTGGCTCGGAACGTCGATTTCGTCTTTGTCAAAGTTGCAACGTGTCTTGGTCATTGGCTCTGACCTGCGCAAGGATCATCCGTTGTTTGCGCAGAGAATCCGGCAATCAAGTCGCGTAGGGTGTGCAATAAGTGCTATTAATTCAGTAGCTTGCGACTGGGCGATGCCGGTTGCCAATACATTGCTTTCAGACTCCAGGAATTGGGCACAGGCGCTGGCGGAAGTTGCTGCAGCCGTGGCTTCTGAAAAGTCAATTGCTGCGCCAGTTGCGGTGGCTTCAGGAGATGTCGCCAAAGCCATTGCCAAGTCGTTGCTAGGCGGTGAGCGCAAAGCAATTCTGCTCGGCAATGCGGCCGCTCACCACAGCAAGGCGTCCAGTCTGCTGGCGCTAGCAAACTGGATCGGTGATCAAACTGGCGCAAGTGTCGGGTTTTTGACAGAGGCCGCCAACACTGTGGGCGCGCAGTTCACAAACGCTTTGCCCGGTTCGGGCGGCTTGAATGCGGCTCAAATGTTGGCGGGCGGCGTTGATGGCGGGTTGAAAGCCGTTGTCTTGCTCAATACTGAACCTGAGTTTGACTCAAGTGTCGGTGCCGCTGCGGTCAAGAGTCTGGGCAACTGCCAGATGGTCGTCAGCTTAAGCCCGTTCAAAGCCAATATGGCCTTCAGTGACGTACTGCTACCCATATCGCCGTTCACCGAGACGCCCGGAACCTTTGTGAACGCCGAAGGGCGCGTGCAAAGTTTCCACGCCGTCGTGAAGCCGCTTGGCGACACTCGCCCCGGCTGGAAGGTCTTGCGCGTGTTGGGCAATATGTTGGGGCTGGCTGGGTTTGAGTCTGAATCGGCGCAAGACGTGGCGGCCAAAGTGCTGAAAGCAGATGAGGCAGCACCTGGCCATTTGCCAAGCGCGGTTTTGTCCAATTCGGCAGCGACATCCAATGATTTGACGCCTGCGACCGGCGCGACAACGTCCGTGTCGATCTACCAGCTTGACGGCATCGTCCGTCGCGCAGCTTCCCTCCAGTTGACGGCCGACGCCAAACCGGCAGTGGCCCGCGAAGGAGTCGCGGCATGATCGACATGATGTTCGCTACCGGGCAGGGCCTGGTCAATGCGCCATGGTGGGCGGGCATGGCCTGGCCGGTGATCTGGAACCTGATCAAGATTGTTGCGGTGGTGTTGCCGCTGTTGGGCGCGGTTGCTTATTTGACGCTGTGGGAGCGCAAACTTATCGGCTGGATCCAGATTCGAATTGGCCCGAATCGCGTTGGCCCGTTCGGTTTGTTGCAGCCGATTGCTGACGCCCTGAAGCTGATGGGCAAGGAAATTTTGATTCCAACAGCGGGCAACAAAGGCCTGTTCCTGCTTGGGCCCGTGCTCACCATCATGCCAGCCATGGCCGCCTGGGCGGTGATTCCCTTTGGCCCGGACGTGGCGCTGTCCAACATAAATGCCGGCCTGTTGTTCATCATGGCGATCACCTCCATGGAGGTGTATGGCGTGGTCATTGCGGGCTGGTCGTCCAACTCCAAGTACGCATTCTTGGGCGCCCTGCGGGCTTCGGCGCAAATGGTGAGTTACGAAATCGCCATGGGTTTTTGCCTCGTTGTTGTGTTGATGATCTCCAGCAGCATGAACCTGACGGACATCGTCACCGGCCAGGCGGTCGGCCAGTTTGCCGACAAGGGGCTCAACTTCCTGTCATGGAACTGGTTGCCTTTGTTGCCGATCTTCATGGTTTACATCATCTCGGGCCTGGCTGAAACCAATCGCCACCCGTTTGACGTGGTGGAGGGTGAGTCTGAAATCGTGGCCGGCCACATGGTCGAATATTCCGGCATGTCGTACGCCATGTTCTACCTGGCTGAATACGCCAACATGTGGTTGATCTCCGTCTTGGCCTCGATCATGTTCCTGGGCGGGTGGTTGCCACCAATCGACAGTGACTTCTTCAATTGGATCCCGGGCTGGATCTGGCTTGGCATCAAGACCTGCGCGGTCGTCACCCTGTTCATCTGGATTCGCGCCACCCTGCCGCGGTTCCGTTACGACCAGATCATGCGTTTGGGCTGGAAGATCTTCATTCCGTTGACGCTGGTCTGGCTGATCGTGATTGGTCTGTGGATGCAGACGCCGTTCACCATCTGGAAGTAAGTGGAGTAAATCATGTCTACCAATGCATCCATGGCCGTGCCCGCCTTTTCGATCAAAGACTTCCTCTCCAGTTTCATGCTGGTGGAGTTGTTCAAGGGCTTGGCGCTGACTGGCAAATACGCCTTTCGCCGCAAAGTCACCATCCAGTTTCCTGAGGAAAAAACGCCGTTGAGCCCGCGCTTTCGCGGTCTGCACGCTTTGCGTCGTTATGAAAACGGCGAGGAGCGTTGCATCGCCTGCAAACTCTGCGAAGCGGTGTGCCCGGCGATGGCCATCACCATTGAGTCTGAGGTGCGGGATGACGGTTCACGCCGCACCACGCGTTACGACATTGACTTGACCAAGTGCATCTTCTGCGGCTTTTGCGAAGAGAGTTGCCCGGTTGACTCGATTGTCGAGACCCACATTCTTGAATACCACGGCGAAAAACGTGGCGATTTATATTTCACCAAAGACATGCTGCTGGCCGTGGGCGACCGTTATGAAGCTGAAATCGCCGCCAGCCGCGCAGTTGATGCCAAATACCGCTAATCAACGCCAAGAATTGCACGCTGCCCTGACGCTGAACAAATAATGGATACCAAGACCGCCTTTTTCTACCTGTTTTCAGCGGTGCTGCTGTTCGCCTCGTTTCGCGTCATCACGGCGCGCAACACGGTGTACGCCGCGCTTTATTTGGTGCTGGCTTTTTCGCAGGCGGCGGCTTTGTGGATGTTGCTCAAAGCCGAGTTCCTCGCGATCACGTTGGTGCTGGTGTATGTGGGCGCTGTGATGGTGTTGTTCCTGTTCGTTGTGATGATGCTCGACATCGATGTAGACAGCATCAGGCAGGGCTTCTGGAGGCATTTCCCTGTGGCCGGCACGCTGGGCGCCATCATCGCGCTTGAAATGGCTGCGGTGTTGATGGGCGGCTTCCGAACGGCAGATGTCGCTACAAACAACAGCCTTGCCAACGGAGTAGGCGCAGCCGCGCAGCTCTCCAATACCAAAGAACTTGGCAAGGTGCTGTATTCGCAGTACGTCTACCCGCTGGAAGTTGCCGCCATCATTTTGCTGGTGGCGATGATCGCCGCGATCGCCCTCACTCTGCGCCAGCGCAAAGACAGCAAGTATTCCAGCCCGTCGGATCAAGTCCGCGTCAAGGCCGCTGACCGCATGACCGTGCTCAAGATGGACGCGACCAAACCCGCTGAGGCCGTTGCCGCAGCGCCTGGCGAGGAGAAGAAATCATGACCTTGACGCTCGGCCATTTCCTCGCCCTTGGCGCCATGTTGTTCGCCATTTCGGTGATTGGCATCTTCTTGAACCGGAAAAATTTGATCGTGCTCTTGATGGCCATCGAGCTGATGCTGCTGGCAGTCAATATGAATTTTGTCGCCTTCTCGTATTTTCTCAATGACATGCACGGGCAGATTTTTGTCTTCTTTATATTGACAGTCGCCGCCGCCGAGTCGGCTATCGGGTTGGCGATTTTGGTGCAACTGTTCCGCAACAAGTCCAACATCAATGTGGACGAACTCAACATGCTCAAGGGCTGAAACGGATTAAACAGCGATGAGTCAAACGCTTTCTTCTGCAAGTCTGCTCACCATTGCGCTGGCCCCGCTGGTCGGCGCCATTGTGGCCGGTGTTCTGGGAACATCGTTTGGCGGCAATGTGATTGGCCGACGCGCTTCGCATTCGATCACCATCCTTGGGGTGCTGATTTCATTCGTGCTTTCAGCCATGACGCTGCAAAGTGTGGTGACCGACGGCGCGCGTTTCAACGAAACCATCTACACCTGGATGGTTGTGGGCAACCTGAAGATGGAGATCGGTTTTCTTGTTGACGGCCTCACCGCCATGATGATGTGTGTCGTCACCTTCGTCTCGCTCATGGTGCACCTTTACACCATCGGCTACATGGAAGAAGACGAGGGCTACAACCGCTTCTTTGCCTACATCTCGCTGTTCACCTTTTCCATGTTGATGCTGGTGATGAGCAACAACTTGCTGCAGCTTTTCTTTGGCTGGGAAGCCGTGGGCCTGGTGTCTTACCTGTTGATCGGTTTTTGGTTCAACAAACCGACGGCGATTTTTGCCAACATGAAGGCCTTTTTGGTCAATCGGGTGGGCGACTTTGGCTTCATCCTGGGCATCGGCTTGATCGTTGCCTACACCGGCTCCATGAACTACAGCGAAGTGTTCGCCAAGGGCGGCGAACTGGCCAAACTGACATTTCCGGGCACGCAGTGGTTGCTCATCACCGTGATCTGCATTTGCCTCTTCATCGGCGCCATGGGCAAGTCGGCCCAGTTCCCGTTGCACGTGTGGCTGCCTGATTCGATGGAAGGCCCGACGCCCATTTCGGCGTTGATCCATGCGGCGACGATGGTGACGGCAGGCATCTTCATGGTGGCGCGCATGTCGCCACTGTTTGAGCTGTCAGACACGGCGCTGAGTTTCATTCTGGTGATCGGCGCCATCACTGCGCTCTTCATGGGTTTCCTCGGCATCATCCAGAACGACATCAAACGGGTTGTGGCGTATTCCACCCTGTCGCAGCTGGGTTACATGACGGTCGCGTTGGGTGCCTCGGCCTATTCGGTGGCGGTGTTTCACCTGATGACACACGCGTTCTTCAAAGCGCTTTTGTTCCTCGGCGCGGGCTCGGTCATCATGGGCTGCCACCACAACCAGGACATCCGCTGGATGGGCGGCTTGCGCAAATACATGCCCATTACTTGGATTACCTCGCTCCTGGGTTCATTGGCCCTGATCGGCACGCCGCTCTTCGCCGGCTTCTATTCCAAAGACAGCATCATTGAGGCTGTGCATTTCAGCAACTTGTGGGGCTCGGGCTTTGCCAGCTTCGCCGTGCAGGCCGGTGTTTTTGTGACGGCGTTTTATTCGTTTCGCATGTATTTCCTCGTGTTCCACGGCAAGGAGCGGTTTGACCAAAACCCGGACGCCCATCATGACGGTCATCATGACGCGCTTGGCAAACACCATGGTGCCGATCACGCCCATGCGGCCACCCCTGCGCACGTTCCCCACGAGTCCCCGTGGGTGGTTTGGGTGCCGCTGGTGTTGCTGGCCATTCCATCGGTTGTGATTGGCTACATGACCATCACGCCGATGCTGTTTGGCCACTTGTTGAGCGATTCAATCGCGGTGAATGGCGCGCTGCACCCGGCGATGCCTGGACTGCTCAAGGCTTACCACGGCCCCTGGGGCATGGCGGTCCACGCCTTGACGACACTGCCGTTTTGGCTGGCCGTCGCTGGGGTTGCGCTCTCGTACTACATGTATTTGGTCAACCCGGCCTTGCCCGCAGCCATCAAAGCGCGTGTTCAGCCGCTCTACACCCTGCTTGAAAACAAGTACTACATGGACTGGTTCAATGAAAACGTGCTGGCCCGTGGCGCGCGCGCCCTGGGCGTTGGCCTGTGGAAGGGCGGCGACCAAGCCATCATTGACGGCACGCTGGTCAACGGCTCCTGGAAAATCGTCGGCGCGGTTTCAAGTGTCGTGCGCTGGTTCCAAACCGGTTACCTCTACCACTATGCGCTGGCCATGATCGTCGGTGTGTTCGTGCTGATGACGTATTTCGTCTGGCTCAAATAAGCGCCCCCGAAGGAGAAGAATAAAAATGGGTTTGTTGAGTCTCGCGATCTGGACGCCAATTGCATTTGGTGTGATTCTGCTGACGTTGGGCCGTGACGAGCAGGCAGGCGCTGTGCGTTGGCTGGCGTTGGTGGGCGCTGTTGTCAGCCTGCTGGTGACTTTGCCCCTGTACAGCCAGTTCCAACTTGGCACGTCAGCCATGCAGTTCGTTGAAAACGTGCCGTGGATCGAGCGCTTCAACGTCAATTACCACCTGGGCCTTGACGGCATTTCCTTCTGGTTTGTGCCGCTCACAGCGTTCATCAATGTGGTTGTGGTGATCGCCGGCTGGGAAGCCATCACCACCCGCGTGAACCAGTACATGGGCGCCTTTTTGATCTTGAGCGGCCTCATGATCGGCGTGTTCTGCGCGCTTGACGGCCTGTTGTTTTACGTGTTTTTCGAAGCCACGCTGATCCCGATGTACCTCATCATCGGCATCTGGGGCGGGCCCAACAAAATTTACGCCGCGTTCAAATTTTTCCTCTACACCCTGCTGGGCTCGTTGTTGCTGTTGGTCGCGCTGATCTACCTGTACACCAAGTCGGGCGGCAGTTTTGACATCGCTACCTGGCACAAGTTGCCGCTGGCGGCTTCGGTGCAAACCTTCATCTTTTTTGCTTTCTTCTCGGCGTTCGCGGTGAAAGTGCCGATGTGGCCGGTGCACACTTGGCTGCCCGATGTGCACGTGGAAGCGCCCACGGGTGGCTCGGCCGTGCTGGCGGCCATCATGTTGAAACTCGGCGCCTATGGCTTCCTGCGTTTTTCCATGCCCATCGCGCCCGACGCTGCGCACGAATGGGCCTGGCTGATGATTGCGCTGTCTGTCATCGCCGTGGTGTACGTGGGCTTGGTGGCGATGGTGCAAGAAGACATGAAAAAACTTGTGGCCTACAGCTCGGTGGCGCACATGGGTTTTGTCACCCTGGGTTTCTTCATCTTCAATGACCTCGGCGTGGCTGGCGGCATTGTGCAAATGATCGCGCACGGTTTTGTCTCGGGCGCAATGTTCTTGTGCATCGGCGTGTTGTACGACCGCGTGCATTCGCGCGAAATCGCCAGTTACGGCGGCGTGGTCAACACCATGCCCAAATTCACCGCCTTTGCGCTGCTGTTTGCCATGGCCAATTGCGGCCTGCCGGCAACGGCCGGTTTTGTCGGCGAGTGGATGGTGATTCTGGGCGCCGTCAAGGCCAACTTCTGGCTCGGTTTTGCCTCTGCCAGCGCGCTGGTGTTCGGCGCGGCGTATACCTTGTGGATGTTCAAGCGCGTTTACCTCGGCCCGGTGGCCAATGACGATGTGAAGGGTCTCACCGACATCAACGCCCGTGAATTCCTCATGTTGGCGTTGCTCGCGATTGCGGTGCTGTGGATGGGCGTCCATCCCAAGCCCTTCACTGACGTGATGGACACCTCGGTGGCCGAGCTGCTCAAGCACGTGGCCCAAAGCAAAGTCAAATAAGAGACCCAGGCAATGATTGACAAACTCAGTTGGATCTCGGTTTACCCGGAGATCATCCTCTCGGTGATGGCCTGCGTCATCGCCTTGGCAGACCTCGGCGTGAAAACTCGGCTACGCACCTTGACCTATGTATTGACACTGCTCACTCTGGGTGTTGTTGCGGTGCTTCAGGCCACCTATGCCAGCGGTGGCGCCACCGTCTACGGTTTCGGCAACATGGTCGTGAGCGACCCCATGGGCAACTGGCTCAAGTGTTTCGCCACAGTGGCGGTGATGATCACGCTGGTGTATGGCCGCCCGTACGCGGCAGACCGCGACATGTTGCGCGGCGGCGAGTTGTTCTCGCTCTCCATGTTCGCGCTCTTAGGCATGTTCGTCATGATCTCGGGCAACAACTTCCTGGTGATCTACCTCGGTCTAGAGCTGCTCACCCTGTCCAGCTATGCGCTGGTGGCGCTGCGCCGCGACAACGAGATGGCTTCCGAAGCGGCGATGAAATACTTCGTGCTTGGCGCCATGGCCTCCGGTTTCTTGTTGTACGGCCTCTCCATGATGTACGGCGCCACCGGCTCGCTCGACATCAACGCCGTCTTTAAAGCCATCAGCTCCGGCAATGTCGACCACCGCGTCTTGGTCTTCGGCCTGGTGTTTGTGGTGGCAGGCCTGGCTTTCAAGATCGGCGCGGTGCCCTTCCACATGTGGATTCCTGACGTGTACCACGGGGCGCCCACGGCTGTCACCCTGCTCATCGGCGGCGCGCCCAAACTGGCCGCGTTTGCCATCGTCATCCGCCTGCTGGTCGAAGGCATGTTGCCGCTCGCGCCAGACTGGCAACAAATGCTGATGGTGCTCTCCATCGGCTCGCTGCTGGTTGGCAACTTGGCCGCCATTGCGCAGACCAACCTCAAACGCATGTTGGCCTTCTCCACCATCTCCCAAATGGGATTTGTGTTGCTGGGTTTGATGTCAGGTTTCGTTAACGGCAACACGCTGTCAGCAGGCAACGCCTACAGCTCTGCCATGTTTTATGTCGTCACCTATGTGCTGACCACCTTGGCCAGCTTCGGCATTATTCTGCTGCTGGCCCGCGAGGGGTTTGAGAGCGAAGAGATTTCCGATTTCGCCGGTTTGAACCAGCGCAGCCCGCTTTATGCGGCGGTGATGGCGGTTTGCCTGTTTTCACTGGCGGGCATCCCGCCCATGGTGGGTTTTTACGCCAAGTTGTCGGTGTTGCAAGCCTTGATCGCTTCCGGCCAGGCGGTGCACATTGGCCTGGCGGTGTTCGCGGTGATGATGTCGCTCATCGGCGCGTTTTATTACCTGCGAGTGGTCAAGGTGATGTATTTTGACGACCCGATCACCGCGACAACCGTCTCCGCGCCGAATGACGTTCGCATCGTGTTGTCGATCAACGGCGCGCTGATCCTCATTTTGGGCATCGTTCCCGGCGCCTTGATGACCCTGTGTGCCGACGCGGTCATCAAAATGCTGGGCACTTGACCCGGCGCGCCAGGCCAGTGTCTCAATCTTTCGCCGCCTGGGTGCTCGTGTTGCTGGCGTTTTTCGCCGCCAACTTGCCTTTTGTCAACGACCGTCTGATGGCTGCCGTTAAGCTCAGCAAACCCAAAACAATCTGGTTGCGCTTGCTGGAATTGATTCTGTGTTACTTTCTGGTCGGCGGGGTAGGATTGGCATTGGAGCAGCGGCTCGGGCAAATCGCGCCGCAAAAGTGGGAGTTTTATGCCATCACCGCAGCCCTATTCATCACCTTTGCGTTTCCAGGATTCATTTACCGCTATTTGCTCAAGCACCGCTAAATCCCATTTAAGCACCGCTAAGTCCAATTTAAGCACCGCTAAGTCCCATTTAAGCACCGCTAAACCCAATCGCCACGCCGTGAATCATGAAAGTCCTTGATCTCCAATGTTCAAACCAGCACGTCTTTGAAGGCTGGTTTGGCTCGGAAGATGATTTTCAGAGCCAATTGGGCCGCAACCTGGTGCAATGCCCGCTGTGTGGCGATGCGGCAATCAGCAAGCGCCTGAGTGCGCCCCGGCTCAATTTCGGCGCGGTGAACACCGGCCCGCGTGAAGACTCAGCCGGGCAACCCTCTGCGGCAAATCCAGCCGTAAATGTCGGTGCGACCGCAGTGGCAAACGCCCCTTCCCATGAATTGGTCGCCAACCCGCCGCTTCCGCAAGAAATCATGGCGGCTTGGATGGACATGGCCAAACGTGTGTTGGCCAACACGGCCGATGTCGGCGACAATTTCGCCGAAGAGGCGCGCAAAATCCACTACGGTGAAGTGGAAGAGCGCGGCATCCGGGGGCGCGCCACCCCGCGAGAAACCGAAGCGCTGCTCGAAGAAGGCATCGGCGTGATGCCATTCATGTTGCCCGAAGCGCTTAAAGGCCCGCTTCAGTAGCGGCTTGTTCGGGGCGGCTCAAGGTCGGCTTAAGGATACAACCCGCGCAGCTGGCGCGCATGCAAAATGCGCTTGCAAGCCACAATGAACGTGGCGGTGCGCAGGCTCACTTTGTTGTCTTGCGCCACTTGCCATATCGCCGCAAACGCCTCTTTCATGATGCGCACCAGGCGCGCGTTGATCTCTTCTTCGCTCCAAAAGAAGCTGGAGAAGTCTTGCACCCACTCAAAATAACTCACCGTCACGCCGCCTGCGTTGGCGATCACGTCGGGCAGCACCAGCACATTGCGCTCGTGCAATATGTCGTCGGCTTCAGGGGTGGTGGGGCCGTTCGCGCCCTCGATCACCATGCGCGCCTTGATGCGGCGGGCGTTGGCCTGGGTGATCTGCTGCTCTAGCGCGGCTGGGATCAAGATGTCGCAGTCCACGTCCCAAAATTTATCGTCAACCAGCGTTTCGGCGTTGGCAAATCCTGCCACGCTGCCGGCCTTCGCCACGTGCGCGAGCAGGGCAGGCACATCCAACCCGGCGCCTTTGTAAATGGTGCCGCCGTGGTCTTGCACCGCCACCAGGCGCGCGCCAGCTTCCACAAACAGCCGCGCGGCCACGCCGCCCACATTGCCAAAACCTTGCACCGCCACACGCGCCTTGCTGGCATCCATGCCGATGTGTTTCGCCGCTTCCACACCCACCGTGAACACGCCGCGCCCGGTGGCGTCGCGCCGCCCGAGTGAGCCGCCCAGGTCAATCGGCTTGCCAGTGACCACCCCGGTGGCAGTGGCGCCTTCGTTCATGGAATAGGTGTCCATCATCCAGGCCATGATTTGCTCGTTGGTGTTCACGTCGGGCGCGGGGATGTCTTTGGTCGGCCCGATGATGATGCCGATCTCGCTGGTGTAACGCCGCGTCATGCGCTCCAGCTCGCCCAGCGAAAGCGTTTTTGGATCAACGCGGACACCGCCTTTGGCACCGCCATAAGGCACGTTGACAGCCGCGTTTTTGATCGACATCCAGGCCGCCAGCGCCATCACTTCAGACAGCGTCACATCTTGGTGAAAACGCACGCCGCCCTTGCCCGGCCCGCGCGAGGTGTTGTGCTGCACGCGGTAACCCTCGAAGTGGCTGATGTTGCCGTTGTCCATCTGGATCGGCACGTCCACAATCAGCGCCCGTTTGGGCCGCCGCAAAGTGTCTACCCAGCGCGCCAGCGGCCCCAAGTAGGGCTCGACGCGGTCTACCTGCTGCAAATAAATGCCCCAAGGCCCGAGTTTGTCGGCCTGGAGGTAGGAGGGCAGGGCGACGCCGGTAGTTGGCGCCCCGTGGGCTTGGGGGTTGGCGTTGTGGCTTTGGCTTTGGCTTTGGGCGGCTTGCATGGGCTTTTCCTTGCGGCACAGGTGAAGCCCGAACTTTAGGAGTTCAGCCAGCCTTTGTCCAAAGCCAGATTTGGGGCATTCCATGCAATTTGCGCATAACCCGGTCTCAATCGCCCGTTAAGTCGCTATACAAATAATAGCTGCTTATGCAAGTTATTCGTGACTTAGAGGCCGAAAATACCCTAAAAATTTCAAAAATCACCCGAATTCAATCAAAAATTAATATGGGTGTTCATTTTGGAGCCATCACGTTCAACTCGGTAAAATAGTTTCGAAAAAACCCAGCGTCGCAGGTGAGCAAACCATCGGTTTGCCTGAAGGCGTGGGCGCCAATCAAAAAGTCGGGCGCGACGCGCTCACGCGGGCCTTTGTTGCGGGCATAGCTGCGCATGATTCGAGCCGCTTCCAGGGCTGAATCCAAGCTCATAAGGTCATGGTCAATCTGGCAGTCAGCCAGAAAATCGAGCAAATCTTGTTCGCTGGCAAAGTAGCGGCCCAGCTCGGCCACCACCACGGCGCACACGCACAGGCTGCCCTGGGCCAATGCGCTCTCCAGGGCTGCTTGTGCCGCCGCTGCACCGGGCGCGCCTTTCACAATGTCAAATAGAACGCTGGAGTCAACCGCTGTTTTCATCGTTTGGCTTTGACAGGTTTGACAGGTTTGACAGCTTTGACCGCATTGACGGTTTCCCCCGCTTTTTGGGCTGCCTGGGTTCCCACGGTCTGCCAAGGCACCGGCCTGCCGCGCAGTTCCGCCAAGGCTTGGTCGCGAGTCAGCCCATCGTCCAACGCTGCGCCGACCCAGCGGCTCAGGTCTAGAGCCACCTTTTTGGTAATTAACAGGCGGTTGCCTTCGATGCGGACTTCGAGTTTGCTGCCTGCTTTGAGGCCCAGCGCATCGCGGGCTTCCTTGGGGATCACGATTTGGCCGCGCTCGGCCAGGGTGATGTCTAGGGCTTCCATTTCACACCTCATTAAGCGAATAGCTTGAGTATATGTAACTCAGTATGAAATTGAAAGTATGAAGTCAATATGAAAAATGTCTGCGCCCAAGGGTCCGGTGGTGGCCGCTGCGAGTCCGTTACAAGGGTGCTGCGACGGAACCCGAGAAAAAAGAGTGATTCACTCGCTATACAAACAATAGCTGCTTACGCACATAATCCGTGACTTGAGGCACGAAAGCACCCTAAAAACTTCAAAAATCACTCAAATTTCATAAAAAGTTAATATGGATATTAACAATATGCCATTTCTTGCCCGACGTCAGCCAAACCTCACTCAGTGAACTGCAACGCGGCCAGCCGCGCATACACGCCGCCCTGGGCCACCAACTCGCTGTGCGTGCCTTGCTCGACGATGCGTGCGTGGTCCAGCACGATGATGCGGTCGGCCTTTTGCACGGTGGCCAGGCGGTGGGCGATGACCAGGGTGGTGCGGCCTTGCATGGCTGACTCCAGGGCGGCCTGCACCATGCGTTCGCTCTCAGCATCGAGCGCGCTGGTGGCCTCATCAAGCAGCAGCAGCGGCGGGTTTTTCAGCATGGCGCGGGCGATGGAGATGCGCTGCTTCTGGCCTCCCGAGAGGCGCACGCCGCGTTCGCCCAGGAAGGTGTCGTAACCCTCGGGCAGCGCGTTGATGAAGCCATCTGCAAAAGCGGCTTTGGCGGCGGCGTGGACTTCAGCGTCGCTCGCGCCGGGTTTGCCGTAACGGATGTTCTCCAACGCGCTGGTCGAGAAAATCACCGCGTCTTGCGGCACGATGCCGATGCGGTCGCGCAAGTCGCTCAAGGCAATTTTTGCGGTGGCAACACCGTCGAGTTCGATCAAGCCGCCGCTCGTTGCCGTGCCGCCGTCAGTGTCATGGTCGCGGCCACGATCCGGGTCATAAAAACGCAACAACAGCTGGAACACTGTGCTTTTGCCGGCGCCGCTGGGCCCCACCAGCGCCACCGTTTCACCCGGCGCCACGTGCAGCGTGAAATCTTTCAACGCCGCCTGCAAGGGCCGCGACGGGTAGTGGAAGGTGACGTTTTCAAAACGCACGGCGCTGCCGGTCAACACCTTGGGCAATGCCAGCGGCTGTGCCGGCGAGGTGATCGGCGATTGGCCGTGCAGCAGCTCCATCAGGCGTTCGGTGGCCCCCGCAGCGCGCAGCAAATCGCCGTAAACCTCGCCCAAAATCGCAAAGGCGCTGAACAGGATGATGACGTACACCACCGTTTGCCCTAGGTGCCCGGCAGTTATGCGCCCGGCCATCACGGCTTGGGTGCCCTGGTACAAGCCCCACAGCAGGGCCGCAGAGGTGGCAATGATGATGAAGGCCACCAGCACCGCCCGCGCTTTGCTGCGCCGCACGGCGGTTTTGAAGGCGTTGTCGGTGGAGAGGTTGAAGCGGTCCGCTTCGCGCGACTCGGCCGTGTAACTTTGCACCACCGGAATGGCGTTGAGCACCTCGGCGGCGATGGCGCTTGAATCGGCCACGCGGTCTTGGCTGGCGCGCGAGAGCTTGCGGATGCGCCGGCCAAACCACACACTGGGCAGCACGATCAGCACCAGCCCGCCCAGCACCTGGAACATCACGTAAGGGTTGGTCCAGATCAACATCGCCAGCGCGCCGATGCCCATCACCGTGTTGCGCAAACCCATTGAGAGGGAAGAGCCGACCACGGTTTGCACCAGGGTGGTGTCTGCCGTTAAACGCGACAAGACTTCGCCGGTTTGGGTCGATTCAAAAAACGCCGGGCTTTGGCGCAACACGTGCCCGTACACGGCGTTGCGCAAGTCGGCGGTGATGCGTTCGCCGAGCCAACTCACCATGTAAAAGCGGCCGGCGGAGAACAGGCCCAACGCTACCGCCACGCCAAACAACGCGGCAAAGTGCTCGCGCAGCGCCATCACCTGGGCGCCTTTGCCGCTTTGAACCAGGCCGCCGTCGATCAAGCTGCGCAGCGCCAGGGGAAAGGCCAGCGTGGCCAAGGCAGCGCACACCAGAAACAGGCCGGCCAGTGCGATGCGGCCGAGGTAGGGTTTGAGGAAAGGGGCGAGTCCGGAGAGGGATTTCGGGGATTGGGCGGATTTGGGTGGGGGGCGCTCAGTGGTCATTGGGGCCTATTTTCCCCCGATTCGTGCGCTTTCCAGCTAGATGTTCAAAGGCCGCGCGTAGCCCGTCATTTCGAGGTAACCGCGCCCGACATGGTTGCCATTGCTGTCAAACAGGTCTGAGAGGCCTTCCCAATAAATCGCGCCGGTGCTGTTGCGGCTGTCCAGCTCCTGGTTTGGGATCACTGCCTTGACGGTGTAGAAATCGGCCGGTGTACGGACGATCCACTCCACCGGGTAATTGGCCTGTGAGAGCGGGCTTTTCCAGCTGCGCTGGCGGCTGAAGATCACCTCACCTTTGACAAAGCGAAAGTATTGGCCTTTGGCGGTGCGAAACGAGCCACCGTCCCAAATCGCTTTGCCCTCTTTGTCGCGCAACTGAAAGGCGGTAACGGCGCTGCCGTCAAACAGGTTCATGCCGATCCAGTCCCAACCCACAGCGTTGGGGTGCAACAGCTCCTGGCTCCATTCGTGGTCCAGCCAGGCGGTGCCCTTGACGGGAAAGTCCACCGCGCCCAGCGTGAGGGCGCCGCTGGCCGCCAGTTGTGGCTCGCTGTAGTAATAACTGGCCTGTTTTTCTTCCGGGCCTTTGCGCGAGAGGCCTTCTTTGCCTTGCAACAGCACCGGTTGTGTGGGCGTGAATTGCAGGGCGATTTTGAAATCGTTCCCCGCCAACGTGGCTTTGTAGCCCTTGCCTTCGCGCTGCAACGACCAGTCTTTGATCTGTACGCGTGTGTCAGCCGTGGAGGCGGTGGCCACGTCAAAACCTTCGCGCATCAGGCGCTGGTCGTGCAGCAGTTTTTTGCCCTGCACGTCGGTCACGGCGGCATGGGCGAAGAGCAATTGTTTCGCGGCGAACTTCGACGTCATCGCTTCGGCGCCCGCCACGCGTGAGCGAAAGAACGTCACCTGAAAACCAAACTCGCGCGCGCCGGGTTTGTCGCCAGATTTGGCATGGCCGGTCACGTACCACCACTCGGTGCGAAAGTCTGGGTGGCTGCCGTAGTCGCGTGGGAACACCAGCGGTTTTACGGGCAAGGCGGGCGCATGTGTGGGCGTGTAGAGGGCAGCGCCCAAGCCCGAGAACATGAGGGCGCGGCGAAAGCTGTCAGTGGGCATGGCGCATTTTCACCTTACCAATCTTCCTTCACCGCCAAAACCGCATTTTCACCCGCCGCCGCGCGCCCAGCCAGCCAAGCCGTCAGCGTGCCTGCCACCACCACCGCCAGGCACAGCAGGCCCAAGCGCGGCCAAGGCACGGCCAACGCCATCGTCCAGTGAAAACTCTGCGGGTTGACCACGTGCACCAAAATCACCGCCACTGCCAGGCCGAGACCCAGCCCGGCCAGCGCGCCGATGCTGGTCCACGCCAAGCCCTCGCCCGCCACCACGGCCAGCACTTGTTTGCGCGTGAGGCCCAAGTGCGCCATCAGGCCAAACTCCTTGCGCCGCGAGAGCACCTGAGCACTGAAACTCGCCGCCACACCGAAGAGGCCGATGCCAATCGCCACCGCCTGCAGCCAGTACGTCACGGCGAAGCTGCGGTCGAAAATTTTCAAAGTGAGGGCGCGAATCTCCCCCGGGCTGGCAAACTCGACGAGTTGGCCGGATGTCGCCCCCGCCGAGTTCGCCCCAAGCTGTTGCGCTGCGGTGCGAATCGCTTGTTGCACCTGCGCGCTGTCGCTGCCCGCGCTGAGCCACAAGGCGAGGTCATTCACCTGCGTGTCGCCGGTAAGGCGCTCGTAATCGGCCCGGTCCAGCGCCACACTGCCGCCTTGGCGGGCATAGTCGCGAAACACACCTGCTATATAAAACGGAGCTGCTTGCGCAAGTTTTTCGTGACCTAGAGCCTCGTTTAGCTTAAAGAATGGATGACCAGGCCGGGCTTCGTACAAATCGGCCAGGGCCTCGCTCACATACACAGGCACGCGCCCGGCGGGCACTGGCAAGGCCTCGCCGACCAGTGGCAACACCCTGGCCACACCACCCGCACCCTGCAAATCCCGTGAGGTCAGCGCCACCGCCGGGCGCGCTGGGTCAAGCTGCAACAGGCGCGTTCGTTGTGAGGCAAGCTTCGCCACGCCGGGCGTTGCAGCCACGAGGCGAATGAATTCCGGTGTGAGAAACGCCGACTCACCGGCCAGCGTGGTGTTGGCTGTGCGCAGGTACAAATCGGCGGGCAGCACCACGTCCAGCCATTGCGTTACCGCATCGCGAAAACTCGCCACCATCACCGTGAGCGCCACCGCCAAACTGAGTGAGGCCACCACGCCGCTGACGGCGGCCGCAGCGCTGCCACGCATGCGCCGCGCGCGCTCCACGGCCAGCAGCCCCAACACGTTTTGTCGGACCATCGGTTTCACGCCCGCCAGCAAAAGCGCGATCAACGCTGGCAACGCGGTGATGCCGCCCAGCAGCAGCAACGCGACCGAGAGGTAGGCTGCCAGGGGTAAATCAAAAATAGCTGGAGCCGCTGCCAAAGCTGCGCAAGCAGCTATCAAAACGATACTGAGTGACAAACCTTTGAAATTCGCCTGAGCAGAATCATTGGTGGCCGCAAGGCCTTTGAGCGCGAGGGCTGGCGGCAGCCGCTGCACCATCTTGGCGGGCCACCAGCCACCGGCGAGCGCCGCCGCCACACCCAACACGGCATAAGCCAGCGCCGCCCACACGTTCCACTGCAACGCGGGCGCACCGGTGGTGAAATAACCGCCACCCAGGTCGCCACCGAGCAGGCGCAAGGCTGCGCTTGCCAGGCCGGTGCCCAAGGCAATGCCGAGCACGCTGCCAAGGAGCCCCAACACGGCCGATTCCCACAACACCAGGCGCAGGCGCTCGGAGCCAGCAAGACCCAGCACACCCAACAGCGCGAACTGCTGTGAGCGTTTCGCCACACTCAGTGAGAGCACCGAAAACACCAAAAACGCGCCGGTGAACAGCGCCACAAAGGCCAGCACCGTCATGTTTACCCGGTAAGCGCGCGAGAGGTTGCTCACGCGGTCTAGCGCATCGGCGGGCGTTTGCGCCAGCAGGTTGGACGGCCAGCCGGGCGAAGCTGTCAGTTCAGTGATGAATGCGACGCGGTTGACGCCCGGTTTGAGCTTCACGTCGATGCGCGAGAGCTGGCCCAGGCGGCCAAACACCTCCTGCGCCGCGCCCAAATCCATCACCGCCGTGGCCAGGCCTGGTGAGGCGATCGAGCCAGCCCGGCGCAGCGTTTGCAGGCTTAGGCCGGTTTGCACGTCAATGGCGCTGGCCCGGTTGGGGGCGAGCGCGCTTGCGGCTGCGGCATTGAGAAAAATCGCATCGGGCGCGAATACTGAAAATCTGGCGGCGTCGTAGCCAGCGTCTTTCGAGCTTGACTCGGCCGTCGCGCCTGGCGCTGGCATTGCCTTGGGCAGGGGCACTGGCATCGGCATCAACGCGGGCGACACCTGCGCCACCAGCAATGCGTCAACCCCCAAAATCCGCAGCGGCTGGCGCTTGCTGGCGCCAAACACGGCGTAGGTGCTGACCTCCAGCACGGGCGAGGCGTGCGCCACGTCCGCGTGGTTCGCGATGCGCGTGTAAATGCCCTCGTCAAAACTGCCGCTGGCGCCGCGAAACTCCACATCCGGCTGGCCATTGACCGCGCGCAAGCCCTGCGCAAACTCATCCAGCGCGGAGGCGTTGATCACATGCACGGAAAACGCCAAGGCCACGCCCAGCATCACGGCCACCACAGCGGCGGCGTTTTGCCAAGGGTGGTGGCGCAGCTCTTGCCAGGAAAAGGTTTTGAGCAGCGCGAAAACGGTGGTTGGGTGGGCAGGGTACACAGGCGGTATTTTGAGCCTTTGCTGGGCCTATCCCTTGGTACAGTTGCCGATTCACAGAAACTTATGACCACACTTCCCACCTACCAAGACGTTATCGACGCGGCCGCCCGCCTCCAAGGCCACGCCCACCACACGCCAGTGCTGCGCTCCGCCACGGCAGACAAACTGCTCGGCGCTGAAGTTTTCTTCAAATGCGAAAACTTCCAGCGCATGGGCGCCTTCAAGTTCCGCGGCGCGTTCAACGCCATGGCGAAGCTCGACGCGGCCCATCGCAGCAAGGGTGTGGTGTGTTTTTCCTCCGGAAACCACGCTCAGGCAGTGGCGCTCTCGGGGCAACTGCTGGGCATCACCACGGTGATCCTGATGCCGCAAGACGCGCCGCCTTTAAAGATCGAAGCCACACGCGGCTACATTGCCTCAAGCAAAGCCAAGGGCAGCGAGGTGGTGCTGTTTGACCGCTACAAAGACGATCGCGAAGCCCTGGCGCGCAAGCTGGCCACAGAACGCGGCATGACGCTGATCCCGCCCTACGACCACTTCGACGTGATCGCCGGCCAAGGCACCGCCGCCAAAGAGTTGATCGAAGACACCGGCCCGCTCGACTATTTGCTGGTGTGCTTGGGCGGCGGCGGCTTCCTCTCTGGCTCGGCCATCGCCGCGCGCGCCTTGTCGCCGCAGTGCAAGGTTTACGGCGTGGAGCCCGAAGCCGGCAACGACGCCCAGCAATCCTTCGCCAAGGGTGAATTGGTGCGCATCGAGACGCCCAAAACCATCGCCGACGGCGCGCAAACACAAAGCCTGGGCCACCTCAACTTCGCCGTGATCCAGCAGCAGGTAGACGGCATCCTCACCGCGACAGACGCGCAGCTCGTCGAAGCCATGCGTTTCTTCGCCGAGCGCATGAAAATGGTCGTGGAGCCCACCGGCGCGTTGAGCTTCGCGGCAGCGCGGCACGGTGGTTTGCCACTGAAAGGCAAACGCGTCGGTGTGATCGTCAGTGGCGGCAACGTCGATTTGAGAACTTTTTCACAGTTGATCGGGGGCTGAACTCAAAAGCCCTAAAAAGTGAGCATTAATGCGCAATTTTGGGTAGACGGGTCATTGACTTGTCATGCGGCTCAGATACATTCACTCACATGTCGGTGTCGGGGCGAATCCCCGGCGAGCAAAGCGTCAATGACCGGATACGTGACGCTACCGGCGCTAATACCGAAAAAAGCCAGGTTCTTGTGACCTGGCTTTTTTTTGGCCTGAACTTCCGCTGGCGATAGTTGAGACCGCCCGAACCCCCGCAACGCCCCTCGCGCTCAACTTCCGCAGGCCCTTCGGGCGACCATCTGCAGTACTCACAGTCAGGGCCGTCGCTCAAACTCGCTGCGCTCAGACAATCGCGACTCTGTCGGTCTGCTACGCAGCCCCCAGACCCTGACCGCTCCGTGCTTCGAGGCTGCGGCAGACGAGCGCAAGGGGCGCTGCGGGGGTTCGGGCTGGGGTCTGATGCCGAAATTTTCCTTCGTGGCGGTGTGACTCTGCTTTCAGCCTTCTACGACAAACACGCATATTTCGTTTGAACTGACCTGAAAGGCCTATTTGAATTTTTCGCAAATATCACTCGGGGTGTCCACAATTCGCAAGCTCTGAAAGGCGAATTCTTCAGATGCGACTATAGTTAGTCGCCCCTGCAAAATTCACTTTCAATTTAGCCTACCCAGGCCAAGCGTCCAAAAATCGGTTTTTTGACACGTCCGCTCGCGAGCCAATTGCTTGCAAGAGTTATCCACCAGCGGTTTTGCGCGCCTCTTGACGCTCCTATAGCCCGCGGCCGGTCCAACGCGGGTAGCAAGAGACGCAAAAAAAGCGCCCCAATGCCCAGACGGGCAATGGCGCGCAGTAGCCAGCGCAGGTTGTAGCCTGCTGCACAACAGATAGCGTGCAGCGCGTCGCCCAAAGCACCTTGCAGCCAGCACCGATCCATGCGGTGATCCGACTTGAGGTGCCCAATGGCGGGCTCCACCGCCGTTCGCCGTTTGAGCCAGCCCTTTTGCTGCTTGCTCAGGCTTTTTAACTTGCCCCTGTGAATGATCTCCTTGCCGGCGTTGTCAGCATCAACGCCGCGAAAGCCCAGATCAACCACGATGTGTTTGACTTTGACCGGCAGGTCTTGTGTCAAATTGGCGGTCTGCTCCAGCACTGCACTCAGAATATGGCCGTCATAAGGGTTGCCTGGGAACGTGCGTGCACCCAACATCAAGCCGTGTTGGTGTGAGACCACCACCGCGCTTTTGACGCCAAACTCGTAAGGCTTGCGCGCTTTGCCCTTACCAATGCACTCGACCTCTGGGGCATGCAGGGCGTACAGCTTGTTTTTGTCCTGGCGCTGCTGGGTGCGGATGCGCTCGGCCCGCTCAAGCCACAGGGCCAAATCGCTGGCTGCTTTGGGCTGCCCGGGCGCAAATCCCTGGACTTGCATCTTGCGCTGAACCTCGCGCATGACGACGCCCAGAACTGTCCGCTGGCGTTTGACCACTTTGCGCATGCGTCTGAACTGCTTGGCATGGGCGTAGCCACCGGCCTTCCAGCGCAGGGCTTTACCTTCTTTGGCAAAGGTCTGTTTGAGCTGGATGGCGCAGCGCTTGGCGGCGCTGACCACCTTGTGGCGGGCAATCTCTAGCAGGCGGCTGTCCGTGGGGTGGGCAATGGCTTTTTCTTGCACTGTCGTGTCCACAATCACGCGCTCCAAGTCTTTGGGCTGAACGGCTTGAATGGCCACTGCCGTGTCGATGGTGGCCTTGAGCAGCAGCTCCAACCCTTCTTCTCCCAGGTCACGGCGAAAGCGCCCGATCTGGACGGCATCGCAGGGCAGGCGGTGCTCGTAGTAGGCCAGGCCGCTGAAGAACTGCCACAAGATGTTCTCGCTCCAGCGAATCACAAGCTCTTCGTCGCTGAGGTTAAAGCTGTGCTTGAGGTAAAGCAGACTTGCCATCAGGCGAATGGGCAGCTTGGGGCGACCTGCGTTGCTGCGGCCAGAGCCCACGACAGTCTCGCTGGCGCCGAACATGTCCTGATCTTTGAGAATCTGACCGGCGCGATTTTGGTGCTCGAATTTTTGCGACACAGCCGCTTCGATCTGGCTCCACGGCAAGCGCCTTGCCAGCACCGCCAACGGATCGTTCAAATTGATCATGGCGTCAATTCGGCTACGGAAAAAGTCTATCGGTTGCATCACAAATCCCTCAGAAATTAACTCTCTATAAAACGTTTCTTGAGGGATTCGGTGTACACGGCTTACACAAAAAAGCTAGTGTTTATGCGGGCTGGCGGGGTTTTGCAGGGCGGACTA
>JANOYE010000051.1:0-4906 GCA_031428695.1 Rhodoferax sp.
TGTGATAAAGTGGCGGCATGTTTGTCAAGGTCACCACCTCCGGCCCCCGCCGCTATGTCCAACTGGTCGAGTCCTACCGGGATGACGCTGGGCGTGTTAAAAAACGCACAGTCGCGACACTGGGTCGGCTGGATCAACTCACTGGTGCACTCGACTCCGTCATTGATGGCCTGCTCAAAGTGGCAGGCCGTGAGCCGGTTGTTGCCCCATCCATCACGCCACCTGTTGGCGCAACTACTGGGGTCTCGTTTGAGACGGCCCGCGCCTTGGGCAATGTCTGGACTCTCACTGAGATCTGGAAAGAACTCGGCTTCTGCGATTTGCGTCGGGTCTTTCGGCGCACCCGCCACGCCATTGATGTTGAGGCGCTGATTCGCATCATGGTGCTCAACCGCCTGTGTGATCCCGACTCCAAGCTGGGCGTCTTGCGCTGGCTGCAAACGGTGGCCTTGCCTGATATCGACGTCAAAGCACTCACCCATCAGCATTTGCTGCGCAGCATGGATGCCCTGATGGACCAGCAGGATGCAGTGGACGATGTCGTCGCCAAATTGCTGCGCCCCTTGGTCGATCAAGATCTGTCGGTGGCGTTCTACGACATGACCACCATCCGCGCCGAAGGACTCGCCACCATGCAGGGCGATGTTCGCAAGTTTGGCATGGCCAAGGAGGGACTGATCGCTCGCCAGTTCATGCTGGGGGTGGTGCAAACCAGTGAAGGCTTACCCATTTATCACGAGGTCTTTGATGGCAATACGGCTGAGACCAAGACCTTGCTGCCGATCCTCAAAAAAGTGATGGACCGGTTTCCCAATCTGCGTCGCCTGATCCTGGTGGCTGACCGTGGCTTGCTGAGTCTGGACAATCTGCAGGCCTTGCAGGCGATCCGTCTGCGCCCGGACAAAGGCCAGGATCCGGGCAAGGGCCAGGCATTGGAATTCATCATCGCCGTGGCGGGCAGGCGTTATCACGAATTTGCCGATTTGCTGGAGCCACTGCAGGCGCAGTGCGCAACAGCCACCACCGAGATCACGCTCGAAGTCGCCTGGAACGGCCTGCGTCTGGTGGTGGCGCACGATCCAGCGACGGCGCTGGAGCAGCATCAAAAGCGCAAAACTGTAATGGCCGAATTAGAGCTACAGGCCAAAGGCTGGGCGGGCAAGCTTGACGGGCAGGACCAGGGACAAAAGAAACGGGGACGCAAACTCTCTGACAGTGGCACCAAAGCGCGTTTCTATCACGCTGTGCTGGAGGCTCATTTGGGCAAAATCATCAAGGTGGACATGAAGGCGCAGCTGTTCAGTTACGCCATTGATGAGGATGCCTTGCGACTGGCTGAAATGATGGACGGCAAGCTGCTGCTGGTAACCAACGTGCAGGACATGGTGCCTGACAACGTCATTGAGCGTTACAAGTCATTAGCCGATATTGAACGGGGTTTCAAGGTCTTGAAGTCTGAGTTGGAGATTGGACCGGTTTATCACCGGCTGCCCGAGCGCATTCGGGCTCATGCGTCGATTTGCTTTATGGCGCTGATCCTGCACCGGGTGATGCGCATGCGTTTGCGGGCCGCCAACACGGGCGTCACGCCGGAGCGGGCGTTGCAGTCACTCAAACGGATTCAGCATCACCGCGTCTGCATCAACGGTGCGCCACCCCTGTGTGGCGTGTCATCCATGACGACCGAGCAACACGAAGTGCTCACCGCATTGAAGGTCAAACAACCCAGCCAATTTACACAGCTTAGCCTCTTGTAGGGGCACGTTTTAAATTCATGGTCAATGAAATCATAGACTTACGTCATTAACTGTCGAACTCGGGTGTGCAGAGTCAGATTCAGGGGATCACAAAGGGTGTAGCCCAATTAAAGGTGAGTCTGGGAAATTTCAGCTCAATTGGGTTTCCACTTCCACCAGTCGCAGAGCAGCGCCGGATCGTTGAAGAAATTGATCGCCGCCTTTCTCTTGTTCGTAGCGTTGAGTCCGAGGTTGATGCCAACCTCAAGCGCGCGCAGGCGCTGCGGCAGTCCACTTTAAGTAAGTCTTTTTCTAGTAGTTCTTAGGAAGTCCAATATGAGCTTGGTCGATCTGGAAGATCCGCAACGTTCGGTGCAAATTGATTTACACATGGACGGGGCCGCTTTTGAGCACGGAATTCCTGTGCATTTACTTCTGCAGGGGTTTGAAACTTCGCAGACGATTCTTGATCGCGCTTACCTCGGTCTTTCTGGCCGGTCACGTTTTACGGCAGAGGAGCGGCAAAGGTTTTTTCTATTGACGAAGGGTGTTAAGCATTCTTCGCTAGATAGCTGGATGGATATCGTACTAACTGGGGTGCAAACATCGTTTCCTGTGCTCGGTGCGTTAGGTCCTGCTGGAATTTGGGAATATTCAAAGCAAGCCTATGAATTACTCAAATTTGCGTATGAGGCTGTGAAAAAGAATGAGCAACCGACATATCAAAATAATGGTGATGGAACTTTGAGCGTGAATAACGGAACCCAAATAAATGTGTACAACGCGCCTGTCTACAACATTGCGCAAGCCAGTCAGCGTGCTTATGTCGATATGGCAAAAAATGTGATTTCGGGCCGTATCGACTCATTTTCTCTGACCGAAAAGCATAGCCATGCTGGCATACGCATTGCGCATAACGAGGCTGCTTTCTTTGATATTCCGAGCATCATTGATCCACAGCCTATAGATTTGGATTGCGAAATATTTGACTTCAATAAATTTGAAGACAGTGGAAAGCTCAGAGTTTTTGACGGGCAAATACTTCCCCTAAAGGACTACCGCTTTGCAGTTGTTGGCGACCAAGCTGATCAAACATATATTGAGGCGATGCTTCGGCAAAGGGTGAAGGTTACTTGCCTACGCGAGCTCATCATTGACCCGTTGGCACAAGAAAAAATTGTGCGATTACAGGTTCTAAAAGTCGTTTAATCATGCGCCAGCCTGACCTTTTCTCCGCCCTGCAGTCCAGCACCGAGGGCATAGCCACCGAATTCAAATCGGCGCGCGGTGGCATGCCCGGAACTTTTTGGAAGTCCTAATCCGCCATGGCCAACACCCAGGGCTACACCATTGTTCTGGGCGTGGCCGAAAAGCCCGCCGGCTTGGTGTGTGAGGGCATGCCAGATACCGCGCAACTGCGCCCCGTGCTGTGGGGCCAGTTGAACGACCGCCACAAAGTCAGCAGCAAGCTGCAATTCAGCGCGAAAATGTGACTATTACGGAGATGAACATCATGAACACCGATACAACGTTTGAAATGTCCACACTGAGGTTTGACGGCGAGCGTTTTAATGGGCACGCCTTGGATGTGGAGTGCACCCAGGAATTGATCGCGTACCGCAATCTTGTGCTGGAGTGCGCCAAGTCCCTGTGGCGGGTCAAATACCCGAATCGCTCAAACTTGCCCAAGGGTTTTGAAAAAGGTTTTCGCCTGCAATTCAATCGGCTGGAAGATGGCTCTGCGCTGGTGCCATTGCAGCGTGTGCGCACGGCAGATGTGCAAGGCGATCTGGACCTGAATGACGAGTTCGACGAGGCCATTGGTTTGATTGACCAAGCCATTCGGGCGGCGAATGATGAAGACTTGCTTCCTGTGGGTCTGCCGTCCAACGTGATCCCCCTGTTTCGTGATTTTGGCAAAACCCTGCGAGACGATGAGGTGCTTTTTACGCGCGGACGCGGCAGTGCATCAGAAGCGCCCTACACAGCCAAGGCACGTCAGCGCCTCGCTGAGTGGATTGAACCTAGTTATGAAGACGTCGTGTCTGTGTCCGGCGAGGTCCGCATGGCCAATGTGGGGCCGGGGCGCTTCGCATTGCAGGTGGAACGCTCAGGAGGCCAGGCCGTCATTGAAGGAAAGTTTTCGCCCGAGGACGAATCAAAGGTGCTGGCGGCGTTACAACAACATCGGTCTGCGCGGCTTCAGGTGAAAGGTTTGGGTGAGTTTGGTACTGCAGATCGGTTGTTAAAGCGTTTTTCCAGAGTCGATCATGTCGATTTCGTGCCGGAGGAGATCGCTTATGACGAGTCGGTTGCACCCATCTGGGAGCAGCTCAGCTCAATTGGGCAGAAAGCGCCACCATCTGCTTGGGACGGAGTGCCAACAGACCTGTCAGTCCGGTTGGATGAAATTGTGTACGGTGCCGGAGCATCGCGCACATGAAGACCGTTTTTGCCGACACCGGATATTGGATTGCGTTGCTTAATCCGAGGGATGATTGGCACAGCCGTGCGGTTGAAGCGTCAAAGGCGCTTGGCAAAGTCAGACTGATTACTACAGAAATGGTGCTCGACGAATTGCTGGCGGCCCTGTCAAAAGTGCCGGTGCGTGGACTGGTTATTACCGGCGCTGATGCGATACGCAACAACCCGAACACTGAGGTTGTGCCGCAAACTTCGATCCAGTTCGGTGAGGCTTTTGATATGTACCGCCGCGTACCCGACAAGGAGTGGAGTCTGACGGACTGTGCCTCTTTTGTGCTGATGAAGCAGCGGAGTATTGCAGAGGCGCTGGCACATGATCATCATTTTGAGCAGGCTGGGTTCACCGCTTTGCTGCGCGCTTTTGTATCCAGGTGATTTTTCCGCACGCTTGAATTGGCGGCCGGATTCGAAAAAATTATCGCGCGGTCAAAGCAGCGCGCTGCTGCCAATAGGCTGTAAAGCTTTCCTGGGTAACAGGTGCTTTGGTGTTGGAGCTGTCAGCAAACGGGGCACGAATGCCTTCCACGGCAGATGAGGTTTTGGCGGAAATCCTAAGCGCAGCCTTGCGTGTAGCCTCGGTGCGGCTGCGCAGGTAGGGGTTGGATTCTTTGAGCGTCATGGGGCATATGGTACTACTCACATGCCGGGCGGGGAAAGTGTTTGAACATTAGCAACAGGCATCAAAT
>JANOYE010000052.1:0-5841 GCA_031428695.1 Rhodoferax sp.
TGTAGGTGATGGTGCTGCCAAGGGCTGGCGGGGTTTTGCGTTGCTCGTCGCTGAAGCCCGTGCCCAAGCGGAAACGCTGGCCATTGTCGGTTTGCACCTCGAGCGCGCCCATCATGCCGTCGAACTTTCCTTTGCCGGGAATGTGAGCAACGACTTTCGCCTCGGCGTCTGCCTGGGGCTTGAGCTTCAGCAGGGAGTCGCTGCGGCCTGTGAGATAGGGGCTGCGCGCGTGGTGCAACATCAGGCCTTCACCGCCCGCTGCGACGACGCGTTTCAGCTCAGACTGAATGCCGGCCATCGTCGGAATGCGCACTTGCACCGCCGGTTGCAGGCGGTCCCAAGCGGCGCCCCAGGTCAGCAGCCGAATGCGGTTGTACCGCTCGGTGAAGTCGCCTTCGCCGCCGGGCAGCTCGAACACGATGTAGTTGATCTGCTGCCAGTCGGCATCCAGGGGCTGGTTTTTGCGCACCATGCCCGAGACTTCGTCAAACCGGCCACGGCCCAGCCACAGTTCGCCGTCCAGCGGCGTTTTGGGCAGTTTGGCCAAAAACCAGGCCGGGGCAGAAACCTTGCGGCCACTGCGGAATTTGAGCGTTTCGCCGTCCCAAATCGCCCGCACACCGTCGAGTTTTTCGCTCACCAGGTAGTCGGCTGGGTTGAATTTGGCGGGGGCGTTGGTGGCCAGCAGCACCTCGCCGCCGGTTTTGGCACGGAGATTGAGCGAAGCAGCCAACGAGCTCGCCAGCGCGGCCAGTTGAATCGAAAATAAGCGGCGAGTTGACTTCATGGCCGCCATGCTAGCAGCCATCGGCACCTTGCCTGGGCCCAAGCCGTTACGCAAACACCCGCTGCGCATGAAGGCCCAATCCGGTGGCGACGCTGGAGAACCGATCTCCGCGCACCACTTTGGCAGCCGGAAAGCCCGCTGCGATCCGCGAAGCCAACGCCGGCAGCCCGGTGGAGCCGCCGGTGAAGTAAAGCGCCGTCACCTGCTCCCGCGCAACCCCGGCCAGGCGCAGCGTTTCTTGCGCGGTGCCCGCGATGCGATCCAAGTCGCTCTCAAGGGCGGCGACCATGTCGGGCGCTTGCGCAGTCACTTGCAAGCCGGGCTCCAGCTCGCCCAAGTCAATGCGGATGGTGCGCCCGGTTTCGGCCATCTGGATTTTGGCGGTTTCGGCCCGCCCAATCAGCGCGTGACCGAGCCGCTCGGTCAACACGCGAAGCAGCCGCTGGTGATGCCGCGCGTCGGCATAAAAAGTCTTCATTTGCGCCAGCTCAAGCATTCGCGCAGGCCCATAGGTGGTGTTGATCAGATGCCAGGTGGCGAGGTCAAAATAAATCTTGCTCGGCACCTCTCGCCCGGCAGGGCCCAGGCTGCCATAACCGCAGGTTGGCAGAATCTGCTTGAGTTCGATGCGCCGGTCAAAGTCGGTGCCGGCAATGTGGATGCCGTGGTTGGCCAGAATGTCGTCTTTGCGTTCAACCCGGTCGCGCCGCTGTGGACCGACACGCACGAGCGAAAAGTCAGACGTGCCGCCGCCAATGTCGGCCACTAAAACCATTTGCTCGTCGTGAATGCTGCTTTCAAAATCCAGCGCAGCCGCAATCGGCTCAAATTGAAACGCAATGTCCTGGAACCCGACACTTCGGGCGGCTTTGGCCAGCGCCGCCTGCGCGCTGGCATCCCGCTTGGGGTTGTCGTCCACAAAAAAGACCGGTCTGCCTAAAACCACCCGCGTGAGGGGCTGGCCCGCGTCGCGCTCTGCCAGGGTTTTCAGATGGCGGAGGTACCCAGCCACGACCGCCAGGTAAGCCACCAAGCGACCACCGCCGACGTCCGTCGTTTGGCTGGCCAAAGTTGATCCGAGGATGCTTTTCATGGAACGCATCAAACGACCCTCAACGCCCTCTATGTAAGCACCCACTGCTGATCGACCATAGTGAACAACTGCCTCTTCGTGTCCTGCCAGTCCTTCTATGGCGTAAAAGGCGGCGGTCGGCATGGTGCGGTAGCCAGGCTCCAATTCGACCAATTGGACGCCGCTTTTTTGGGGCAGGGCGATGGCCGAATTGGAGGTGCCAAAGTCGATGGCGCAGACGGTCGTCATTTTGGAGGGGATGCGGATTGGAGGCTAAATCAGGCGGCAGAACAGGAAGGTGATTGCGTAAATCACCCCGCCTGTTATACTAGAAGGCTTTTCGGAATTTGCCGAGGGGTCAGGCGTTTGTCATATTTTGTGAGCGTTAAGTGGGCTTTAAGTGAGCTTATTGTGCGCATGATGTGAGTCACGCAAGCGCCTGGGTAGACATCCATTTTTTTACAGTTTCCCCGTTTAGGGGCGTTTTTCAACAATGCCAACCATCAACCAGCTAGTGCGTCAAGGCCGTGAGGTCGAGACCATCAAGTCGAAGAGTCCTGCCATGCAGAACTCTCCGCAGCGCCGGGGTGTCTGCACACGTGTGTACACCACGACGCCAAAGAAGCCCAACTCGGCTTTGCGTAAAGTCGCCAAAGTGCGCTTGACCAACGGGTTTGAAGTCATTTCATACATCGGCGGCGAAGGCCACAACCTGCAGGAACACAGCGTGGTGCTGGTCCGCGGCGGTCGTGTCAAAGACTTGCCCGGTGTGCGTTACCACATCGTGCGCGGTTCGCTCGACTTGCAAGGCGTGAAAGACCGCAAGCAGTCGCGCTCCAAGTACGGCGCTAAAAAGCCAAAGGCCAAGTAAATCGGCCCGAGCCTGCGGCCAAATAAGCGCAAGGTTCAATTAGATTTAAAAAGGTGTTTGTTTGTCGCGTGGCGCGATGAATGGACGAAGTGACCCAAAACACGAAATAGTTTGTGTCGGGTCGAGTAAGTGAGCAGTCAATATGACTCTCGCGGTGCTTGAAAAAGCGCCAACTGAAGCAAAGAGGTGAAAACATGCCACGTCGTCGCGAAGTCCCTAAACGTGAAATCTTGCCCGATCCAAAATTCGGCAATGTCGAGCTGTCCAAATTCATGAACGTGATCATGGAAGGCGGCAAAAAAGCGGTGGCCGAGCGCATCATTTATGGCGCGCTGGAGCAGATCGAAAAGAAGAACCCCGGCAAAGACCCGGTCGAAGCTTTCACCATGGCCATCAACAATGTGAAGCCGATGGTTGAGGTGAAGTCCCGCCGTGTCGGTGGTGCCAACTACCAGGTGCCGGTTGAAGTGCGCCCAGTGCGCCGCCTGGCGCTGTCGATGCGCTGGATCAAGGAAGCCGCCCGCAAGCGTGGCGAGAAGTCCATGGCCCTGCGCCTGGCCAACGAACTGATGGAAGCCACCGAAGGCCGTGGCGGTGCCATGAAAAAGCGCGATGAAGTGCACCGCATGGCAGAAGCCAACAAAGCGTTCAGCCACTTCCGCTTCTAAAAACCGCCCCCATCTGGATAGCTGGCCCACCACAAGTGGGCCTGCACCCTTTTTTACGAAAGAACATCATGGCTCGCCATACCCCTATTGAGCGTTATCGCAACATCGGCATTTCCGCGCACATTGACGCTGGAAAGACCACAACCACCGAGCGCATTCTTTTTTACACCGGCGTGAACCACAAAATCGGTGAAGTGCACGACGGCGCGGCCACGATGGACTGGATGGAGCAGGAGCAGGAGCGTGGCATCACGATCACTTCGGCTGCGACCACCTGTTTCTGGAAGGGTATGGAAACCAATTTCGCCGAACACCGCATCAACATCATCGACACGCCCGGCCACGTTGACTTCACCATTGAAGTTGAGCGTTCTATGCGTGTGCTTGACGGCGCTTGCATGGTGTACTGCGCCGTGGGCGGCGTGCAGCCGCAGTCTGAAACCGTTTGGCGCCAGGCCAACAAGTACAAAGTGCCGCGTTTGGCCTTTGTCAACAAGATGGACCGCACCGGCGCCAACTTCTTCAAGGTCTATGACCAGATGAAGCTGCGCCTGAAGGCCAACCCGGTGGCCATCGTGATCCCGATTGGCGCGGAGGAAAACTTCGTCGGTGTGGTCGACCTGATCAAGATGAAAGCCATCTATTGGGACGAAGCCAGCCAGGGCATGAAGTTCGACTACAAAGAAATCCCCGCCGAGCTGCTGGCCCAGGCCAAAGAGTGGCGCGAGAAGATGGTCGAAGCGGCGGCTGAGTCGTCTGAAGAGCTGATGAACAAGTACCTTGAAGAAGGCGACCTCTCGGAAGACGAAATCAAGCTGGGCATCCGCACACGCACGATTGCCTCCGAGATCCAGCCAATGTTGTGCGGCACCGCCTTCAAGAACAAAGGTGTGCAGCGCATGCTCGACGCCGTGATCGAATTCATGCCTTCGCCTGTGGACATTCCACCGGTCAAGGGCATGGACGACGACGAAAAACCGGTCACCCGCAGAGCCGACGACAGCGAGAAATTCTCCGCGCTGGCGTTCAAATTGATGACCGACCCGTTTGTCGGCCAGTTGACCTTTGTGCGCGTCTACTCGGGCGTGTTGACCAAGGGCGACAGCGTCTACAACCCGATTCGCGGCAAGAAAGAGCGTATCGGCCGCATCGTGCAGATGCACGCCAACAACCGCCAGGAAGTCAGCGAAATCCGCGCGGGCGACATCGCTGCCTGCGTCGGCCTGAAAGATGTGACCACGGGTGAAACCCTGTGCGACCCAGCGGCCATCGTCATGCTGGAACGCATGGTGTTCCCAGAGCCGGTGATCACCCAGGCTGTCGAGCCGAAAACCAAGGTTGACCAGGAAAAAATGGGCATCGCTTTGCAGCGTTTGGCGCAGGAAGACCCGTCTTTCCGAGTCAAGACTGACGAAGAGTCTGGCCAGACCTTGATCGCCGGCATGGGCGAGTTGCATTTGGAAATCATTGTTGACCGCATGAAGCGCGAGTTTGGCGTGGAAGCCAACGTCGGCAAGCCGCAGGTGGCCTACCGCGAAACCATCCGCAAGACGATTGAAGACGCGGAAGGCAAGTTTGTGCGCCAGTCCGGTGGTAAGGGTCAATATGGCCACGTCGTTCTGAAAATCGAGCCGAACACCCCTGGCAAGGGCATTGAGTTTGTTGACGCCATCAAAGGCGGCGTGGTGCCACGTGAGTACATCCCTGCGGTTGAAAAAGGCATCAACGAAGCCGTCACGCAGGGCGTGTTGGCCGGTTACCCGGTGGTGGACGTGAAAGTCACGCTGCATTTCGGCTCCTACCACGACGTGGACTCCAACGAGTTGGCGTTCAAGATGGCAGCGATCTTTGGTTTCAAAGAAGGCTGCCGCAAGGCCAGCCCGGTGATTTTGGAGCCGATGATGGCCGTTGAGGTCGAGACACCCGAGGACTACGCCGGCAACGTGATGGGCGATTTGTCCAGCCGTCGCGGCATGGTGCAAGGCATGGAAGACATGGTCGGTGGCGGCAAAGCCATCAAGGCCGAGGTGCCCTTGTCTGAGATGTTCGGTTATTCGACCACCTTGCGTTCCATGAGCCAGGGCCGCGCGACCTACACGATGGAATTCAAGCATTACACGGAAGCCCCGCGCAATGTGTCTGAAGCCATCATGGCGGCACGGGCCAAATAGGCTTTGCGCTAAGTAAGACAGCTTTTATCGATTGACGAGTCTGCGATCACACACCCCGCCGTGCCCGTGCAGTGGGAAGCGTGATGTGATGCAGACGTAAAACCAACACACGGGCACCGCTCTTTTTAGGAATTGATATGGGAAAAGAAAAGTTTGCACGCACCAAGCCGCACATGAACGTCGGCACCATTGGCCACGTTGACCACGGCAAAACCACGCTCACCGCTGCCATCACCACCGTGCTGGCCGCCAAATACGGTGGTCTGGCCAAA
>JANOYE010000053.1:0-46062 GCA_031428695.1 Rhodoferax sp.
AACATGGTTTACATGAACACCCTGGTAACGCGTGGGCGGGCTGAAATCATCGTCACAAGCACAGGAGTGCGCACCGAGATGGGCAGGCTGTCGCTGGAACTTGTAGCCACCACCGAGGTGCCCACACCCCTGCAAATTCAGCTTGATGGGCTGGGCAAACGGCTGGGTGCCATTGCGCTCACGCTGGTAGGTTTGCTGGCGTTGATAGAGTTCATTCGTGGCACCGCTTTGGCGCATATTGCAATTGATGCGATTGCGCTCGGCGTCGCGGCGATGCCCGAAGGCCTGCCGGTGGTGGTGACGGTCACGCTGGCCCTCGGTATGCGCAGCATGGCCCGTCAGCACGCCATTGTCAAACGCCTGGCAAGTGTCGAAACACTGGGCTGCACCACTGTTATCTGCTCGGATAAAACCGGCACCTTGACGCTGAACCAGATGACGGTATGTGCGTTTTGGTACCAAGGCCAGCACTTTGCCGTGTCAGGAGAAGGCTATGGATTGACCGGTGACATACGCGTCGCGGTAGACCCTGCCCAACCCGGTGTTGCAACAGCAATCCCCGATCTGGAGCCGCTGATGACGGCGATTGTGAGCTGCAATGACAGCCGCATCGCGGATGGCAAGGCCATCGGTGATCCGATGGAGGCGGCACTGCTGGTGCTTGCGCACAAAGGCCACGCGATGCAAGGGCCGGTCGCACACCCACTGCCCCGCAGCGCTGAAATCCCGTTTGATTCGGCGCACAAATTCATGGCGACTTTTCATCATGACACCGCGCGGGCGGTAGTGCAGATATTCATCAAAGGAGCCCCCGACGTGCTGCTGGATCTTTGCAGCGCGCAGCTGGGAAGCCACGGGGCACAGCCCTTGAGTGCGGCAGCACGCCAGCATATCCATGCGCAATACCAGGCGTTGGGTGAAAAAGGCTTGCGTGGGTTGCTGATCGCGTCGCGAACGATCAAAGCCAGCGACTTCGACCCTGCGGCTGATCTGATGGAGTGGATGGCTGACCTGACCCTGACTGGCTTGGTCGGGCTGATGGACCCGCCCCGCGGCGAGGCCAGGGCAGCCATTGCCCAATGCGCTCAAGCGGGGATTGAGGTGAAAATGATCACCGGCGACCATCAGATCACGGCCCTCGCCATCGCACGCGACTTGGGGCTCAAAGGCCAAGCGATGACCGGGGCAGAGCTTGACCGGGTCACTGTGGCCGAGCTGCCCGCAGTCATCAAAGATGTATCCGTATTTGCCCGGGTTACGCCAAGTCACAAGGTTGCCATCGTGCGCGCGCTGCAAAAAAATGGCCACGTGGTGGCCATGACGGGGGACGGTGTCAACGACGCACCAGCCTTGAAAAGCGCCGATATCGGTGTCGCGATGGGCAGCGGCACGTCTGTTGCCAAGGCCGCTGCCACCATGGTGCTGACGGATGATAATTTTGCGACGCTGGTCAGTGCCGTGCGCCAAGGCCGCACGCTCTACGACAATATTGTGAAGTTTGTCCGGTTCCAGCTGTCTACCACCATTGGCGCGATATTGACGGTGCTGCTCGCACCGTTTCTCGGCTTGCCGGACCCTTTCACAGCCGTGCAGATTTTATGGATTGCCATCATCATGGACGGGCCACCCGCCGTGTCGCTGGCACTGGATGCGGCGCGCCCAGGCATCATGCATGAGCCGCCGCGCAGCCGCACCCAGCCCTTGCTGACGCGGGCGCGTATTGCAAAAGTGGCGGCCTATGGTGTCACCATGGCTACGGGTACGCTGGCTGTGCTGTTTTACGCAGAACAGCAGGGCATGGCTGGGCAGGCCCAAACGCTGGCCTTCACGACGTTCGTCCTGTTCCAGTTTTTCAATGTCTTCAATGCGCGGGTGGAACGTGGCAGCGCCTTCAACAAATCCTTCTTCAACAACAAGATGCTCTGGACAGCGCTGACAGGAGCGCTTACATTGCAAGTCATCGCCGTGCAATGGGCACCCGCACAGGGGGTCTTCGGAACCCAGTCTTTGAGTCTGACGGAATGGGTTTCAGCGACACTCGTCGCATCCTCCATCCTGGTTTTGGAGGAAAGTCGCAAGCTGCTGGTTCGCGTATTCAAGACGTTGGTGACTTCCAAGAAAATGCAGCGTTCGATGGTTTGAGAAGAGGCTGACCGTTGATCACAGTGCCGGGTTTTCCGGGCTACATTGACACAGATCGATGGACACGGCAGCCGTCAGGCGCACACTCGCTTTGTTGGGCTTACTGGTTTTAACGTGTCCGCAATCAATGTAAATAACTTTGGTTTCTGGAGTAAAAATGAAAATTCTATTCGCGGCTGACGGCAGCACTTTTACCAAAAAAGCGCTCACCTTTTTGGTGAAAAACAAGAACCTGCTTGGCCCTGGTGACGAGTTGGTGGTGCTGCATGTGCAGGATGCCATCTCTGCGCAGATTGAGCGCAAGTTGGGTTCCGCAGAAGTGACCGCCTACCAGGCAAAGCAGGCTGATTTGGTGCTGAACCCGATCCAAAAATTTCTCGATAAACATGCGGTGAACTACCGCTGCATTTGGGTTGCCGGTTCGGCCGCCAGTCAAATTATTGAAGCCAGCAAGCGCGAACGGGTGCAGATGATCGTGATGGGCACGCATGGGCACGGATTACTAAGCCGGATGTTCATGGGCAGCGTGGCCCAGCGCGTGCTCGCAGACAGCGAGATTCCGACGCTGCTGGTGAAGTAGTGCACGCTGGCTGGGCCAAGCCCGATTTGCGCGCTTTGCAACTTTATCTTTAGGAGCCACAGTGACGTACCGACGTATTTTGGTGGCAGCAGACGGCAGCGCAACCTCGAACAAAGCCCTTGTCGCCGCGCTGGAAATGGCCAGCTATTCGGGCGGCCGGTCGGTTATCAGGTTGATCCACGTGCTGGACGAGCTGGTTTACTTGCCGGGCTTGGATCCCCACGCAGGCCAGTTTGGCTCAGCCATCAGTGCGATGCGTGATGCCGGTAAAAGGATTTTGGCTGATGGGCTGGCAATTGTTCAATCTGCTGGCGTGCAGGCCGACACGGTGCTGGTGGATCGCTTGGGCGAGCGCCTGGCTGAAACCGTCGCTGCACAAGCCCAGGAATGGAATGCCAGCCTGGTCGTGGTGGGAACGCACGGCAGGCGGGGGGTGGGTCGAATGCTGATGGGCAGCGGTGCCGAGCAGATTATTCGATTGGCACCCTGTCCGGTTTTGGTGGTGCGAAGTGCAGAGGGTGCGGCTGGACGGCAAAACCGTCCTGACGCTCCTGACCGTCCTGTATAGCGCGGACATCTGTGCACGTCAGCGAAAGACGTGGGCGGTGGCAAAACCATCTGTTTGCCATTCACCCCAGCTCAACCTGCGTGTGACTTCACCCACCGGACAATATCGGCGCTGGCCATGGCGCCGCTTTGGCGCGCCACTTCTTTGCCACCACGGAACAGCACCATCGTCGGAATGCTGCGGATATTGAATTGCACGGAAGGCTGCGGAACCGTTTCGGTGTTGAGTTTGGCCAGGCGCACATGAGGCTCCAGCAAGCCCGCTGCTTGCTCATACGCAGGAGCCATCATGCGGCAAGGCCCGCACCACGGTGCCCAGAAGTCCACCACCACAGGAATCTGGTTGCGGTTGATGTGTTTGTCAAATGACACGTTGTCCAGCTCCACCGGGTGGGCATCAAACAGCGCAAGTTTGCATTGGCCGCAGGTGGGCGCGCGGGCCAGTTGATCGGAGGCTACACGATTCGTGGTGTGGCAATGAGGGCAAACAATGTGGAGTGATGGGTTCATTGGCGATCTTGAGAAAGCGGGCGGTGAGCAAGCTCGCAGTTTTGCAAGTATCCCCTGTCATTGATGCCCAGCGTTGCCATCGCCGACGCGTCTTCATGTTGTTTGATTTGGATCAAGCATCGCATCGCGTTTGCGGCGGCGGGCGGCATCAACGGCAAAATTATTGTGCCGACAGCAGCAGCGCCAGGCCGATCCCCGCCGCAGTGGCGATCATGCCCACGGCGCAACGCTTTGCCAGCAGCGGGCCGCCGATGAAAAATACCAGCCCCAATTTGAAACCGATGTTGTCCGGCTTGGATAAACTCCAATTGTTGAACTTCGCTCCGCAATCGACATAGATAATTTTCGAGATTCGGCTTTGATGTAACAGTGCAGGCATGCGACCATCGGCGCACTTCAAAAATCACCAGGAATGCAACGTGCAATTTCACCTCAACGGATTTCGAACCGGGGATCCCGGGCTGCTGGACGCGGTCGCGTCGAAACCGGCGCTGGAGGGGGCTGGCTTGAACGGCATTACAAACATTCTTCCCGCCGAAGCCGATGTTCTGATCGTCGGCTGCGGCCCGGCTGGCCTCACGCTTGCCGCGCAATTGGCCGCATTCCCGGATATCCGCACCGTGATCGTCGAGCAGAAACCCGGCCCGCTGCAATTGGGCCAAGCTGATGGCGTTGCCTGCCGCACGATGGAGATGTTTGAGGCCTTCGGGTTTGCCGAGCGTGTGTTGAAAGAATCCTACTGGGTCAACGAAACCACATTTTGGAAACCCGACGACAGCGCGGGCGATAACAACGGCCAAGGTGGGCGCAGCCGCATTGTGCGCAGCGGCCGCGTGCAAGACGTGGAAGACGGCCTTTCACACATGCCGCATGTGATCCTGAACCAGGCGCGCGTACACGATTTCTATTTGGAAACCATGCAACGGTCGGCCTCGCGCCTGATTCCGCACTATGCGCGCCGCTTGGCGGGCCTTGAGCGGGCGCCGCAAGGTGGGACGGGCGGCGTGGCTGATTACCCTGTGACAGCCCGGTTCGAGCGACAGGATGAGGGGCGCCAGGGCGAGATCGAGACCATGCGCGCCCGTTATGTGGTCGGATGCGACGGCGCGCGCAGTGTGGTGCGCCAGTCCATTGGCCGCTCGTTGAAAGGCGACTCCGCCAACCATGCCTGGGGCGTGATGGACGTGCTGGCCGTCACTGATTTCCCGGACATCCGATTCAAGTCGCTGATCCAGTCCGCCAGCGAAGGCAGCATCGTGCTGATTCCGCGCGAAGGGGGTTACCTCGTTCGCATCTATGTGGAGCTCGACAAACTCAACGAAAACGAGCGCGTTGCTGCCCGCAACATCAGCATCGAACAGCTGATTGCCGCCGCCCAGCGCATCTTCCACCCCTACACCTTGGCGGTGAAAGAAGTCGCCTGGTGGTCGGTCTATGACATCGGACAGCGGCTTTGCGACCGGTTTGACGATGTTGATGGCGACGTTGATGGCAACGTCAATGGCAGTCGTCAGCCAGATGAATTAGAGACCAGGCAGCCGCGCGTCTTCATTGCAGGCGACGCCTGCCACACCCACAGCCCGAAAGCCGGCCAGGGCATGAACGTTTCCATGCAAGACGCCTTCAACCTGGGCTGGAAGCTCGCGGCGGTTTTGCAGGGGCGCAGTCCGCCCAACCTGCTGCACACCTATTCCGCCGAGCGCCAGGCCGTGGCCAAGGAATTGATCGACTTCGACCGCGAATGGGCGGCGATGCTCAGCGCCCCCTTGAAGAAGCCCGGTGATCTGGGGGGCATGGGCATGGAGCCGGCCGAGGTGCCGCGCTACTTCGTGCAGCATGGCCGCTACACGGCCGGCACGGCTACGCACTACAAACCGGCGTTGCTCACCGGGCCGCGTGCAGGCCAACCCTCCCACCAGCAGTTGGCCAAAGGGTTGCAGATAGGCACACGGTTTCACTCAGCGCCGGTTGTCCGCGTGGGCGACGGCAAACCGATGCATTTGGGCGAGGCTCTGGCGGCGGATGGCCGCTGGCGCCTAATTGCCTTTGCTGGCGAAGGAGATAACGCAGGGCCAACATCGCCACTTGGCAAGCTCTGCAGCCACCTCGTCGATTCCGCCCAGTCGCCGTTGAAGCGTTACACCCCGGCGGGCGCGGATCTGGACGCCGTGTTCGATGTGAGGGCCGTGTTCCCGCAAAACCACCGGCAACTAACCATCACGGCCATGCCCGAGCTGCTGTTCCCGCGCAAGGGGCGCTACGGTTTGCGCGATTACGAGAAGGCGTTCTGCGCGGTAGCTGACCAAAACCAAAATGGCGCGAGCCAAGACATCTTCTCCCTGCGCGGCATCGACCGCAGGCAGGGTTGCCTGGCGGTCGTGCGGCCCGACCAATACATTGCGCACATTTTTCCGCTGGACGCGACCGATGCGCTGGCCGCGTTCTTTAGTAGCATCCTGCTAGATGCCAAACCGCATTCCGCAACTTGACTGACCAATTCCCATCATGACTCAACCCGACGCAGAACTTGGACGGATGGAAGACTTGCCCGCCGACTACTTAGCTGAGCTGAGAAGCCTCAACTTGATGCCGCTGTGGCCCAACCTGCGCGCTGTGCTGCCGCCCGAAAAACCGCGCCCGGCCACGCAAGCCACCCATTGGCCGTATGCGTCGATCCGGCCCTTGCTCATCAAAGCCGGTGAACTCACGCCGATAGAAAAAGCCGAACGCCGCGTGTTGGTGTTGGCCAACCCAGGCCACACGCTGGAGAAAATGCAGGCCAGCGCCGCGATGTATTTGGGCATGCAACTGCTGCTGCCGGGAGAGTGGGCGCCGTCTCACCGCCACACGCCCAACGCCGTGCGCATGGTGGTCGAGGGCGAAGGCGCTTGGAGCACGGTGGAGGGTGAAAAATGCCCGATGTTGCGCGGCGATTTGATCCTCACGCCCACCGGGCTGTGGCACGAACACGGGCACGATGGCGACCAACCCGTGATCTGGCTGGACGTGTTGGACTTGCCACTGGTGCATTACATGGAAGCCAGCTACCACGTGAACAGCGGCCGCCAGACGCCGCGCGCCGACCACGGTGAAAAGCGTTATGCGCGGGGCGGCCTCGTGCCCACGACCGTATTCGGGGGCTCGCGCAGCGCCTACCCGATGCTGCGTTACCCCTGGGTGGACGCGCGCGCCGCACTGGAGTCGCTGGCCGCTGATCAACCCGAACTCGATTGCGTGCAAGTCACCTACAGCAACCCCGAAACCGGCGACCACGCTGAAAACATACTGGGTTTTTACGCCTTGATGTTGCGTCCCGGCCAAACGCTCGCACTGCCGGCGCGCAGCCCGGCGTGCGTATTCCACGTCATTGAAGGCGGCGCGACCGTGAAAATTGAAGAAAAAACATTCAGCATGGCCGAGGCCGACACCTGTTGCGCGCCGGGTTACACGCCCATCAGCCTCGCCAACCCGTCAAGCGCCAAACCCGCGTTTCTGTTCGTCGCCGACGAAACCCCGCTGCATCAAAAACTGGGTGTCTACGAAACGCGCGCCTGAGGCCGCAAATTTGGCTACAGTGTCAGCTTCAACAACCAGGAGACTCCCATGGCAAATACCCCGCAAAACCCATTTGGCGACGTGGCCAAAATGTTGGAAAAATTCACAGTGCCCGGCGTGGACATGGCGGCCATCATCGAAGCCAGGCGCAAAGACATCGAGGCGGTGGTTGCCTCTAACAAGGCGACCGTCGAGGCGATGCAGGCGATGGGCCGCAAACAGGCTGAAATGCTGAAAGCCGCGATGCAGGAAATCCAGGAAACCAGCAAAGACATGGCCAGCAGCATGGGCGACCCGGCCAAGCAGGCTGCGGTTGCCAAAAAAGCCTACGCCAAAGCGCTGGCCGATGTGAGAGATCTCGCGGAAATGGCAAGCAAGGCCCAGGCCGATTCCATGGCCAGCATCACCAAACGGGCTGGTGAACACATGGAAGAAATCAAGAAAATGATGAAACCCAAGTAGTTTGTATGGACACCAAAAACCTCATCGCCATCGACACCCACACCCATTTGGAGGTGTCGTGCCGCAACCCGTTTGACAACTACGGCGAAGAGTACGACCGCGCTGCCGACAAATATTTCCGCAACAGCAAACGCCCTACGATGGAGGAGACGATTGCCTATTACCGCGAAAAGAAGATTGGCTTCGTCAACTTCACTGTCGATGCCGAAAGCCAGATGGGCCGTGCCCGCATCACCAACGAGGAAATCGCCGACGCCGCCGCCGCCAACAGCGACATCATGATCGCCTTTGGCAGCATCGACCCGCACAAAGGCAAGATGGGCGGCCGCGAGGCGCGCCGCCTGGTGGAAAACCACAACGTCAAAGGCTTCAAGTTCCACCCCACGGTACAGGGCTTTTTGCCGGCCGACAAGATGGCCTGGCCGATCTACGAGGTGATCAACGAATACAAGCTGCCAGCCATCTTCCACAGCGGGCACTCGGGCATTGGCAGCGGCATGCGTTGCGGCGGCGGCCTGCGTTTGCAAAACTCCAACCCGATGCTCCTCGAAGATGTGGCGATAGCCTTCCCCGACATGCAAATTGTGGTCGCGCACCCCAGTTGGCCGTGGCAAGACGAAGCCATTTCGCTGGCCCTGCACAAGCCCAACATCTGGATTGACCTATCCGGCTGGAGCCCCAAATACTTCGCGCCGCAACTGATTCAATACGCCAACACGCTTTTGAAAGACCGCATTTTGTTCGGCAGCGATTACCCGCTCATCACCCCCGACCGCTGGATGGCGGACTTTGAAGACGCCGGTTTCAAAGACAACGTGAAGCCGCTGATCTTGAAGCAAAATGCGATGCGGTTGCTGGGCCTGACGGAAAGCGCCTAACGTAAAGCGCCTAACGTAATGCGCATGACGCCGATCTCAACCCTTGCCGACATTGAAGCGCTGGAAAGTCTGCCGATTGAATCGGTCGTGCCGGCGCGCTCCACCTATGAGTTGATCGCCCGTGCCGCGCAGCGTTTTCCTGAGCGGGACGCGTTTCGTTATCTGCCGGATGGCAACCCGGCCACGCCCGCGCACCGTGTGACCTATGCCGAGTTGATCGAGCGGATCAACCAGGCCGCCAACTTGTTTGCAGCGATGGGTGTCGGGCCAGACGACGCGGTGGCGATACTTGCGCCCAACATTCCAGAGACCCATTTCGCGCTGTGGGGCGCACAACTCGCGGGCCGCGCCTGCCCCATCAATTACCTGCTGCAACCTGTGCAAATTGCGGCCCTGCTCAAAGCGTCGAACGCGAAGCTGATCGTCGCCTTGGGACCGAACGACGCGCTGAACTTGTGGCCAACCGTGGAAAAGGTTCGCGCATTGTGCAGCCTGCCAACTTTGCAAATTCGCGTGGGAGACGATGCCTCGGCCGATGCGCCAAGAATTCCGGTGTTTCAAGATCAAATCGGCCTGCAAGTCTCTAAAAACTTGCTTAACAAGCTATTTAATTCAGAGCATGTCTCCGAAAATATCGCAGCCTGCTTCCACACGGGCGGCACCACGGGCGCGCCGAAACTGGCCTTGCACACGCATCGCAACGAAGTATTTACCAGCACGTTGGCACCCCGTTTTTACGGCTTTGATGAAAACACTGTCGAGATCAATGGTTTTCCGCTTTTTCACGTGGCGGGCGCATTTGTTTACGGCCTGTCGGTGTTGTCGGTGGGTGGCACACAAATCTTGCCGACGTTGAGCGGCATGCGCAATGCCGCGTTCGTCAAAAACTACTGGAAGTTTTGCGAGCGCGAAAAAGTCACGGCGCTGGCGGCGGTGCCGACGGTGTTGACGACCTTGCTCAACTTGGCGGTAGACGCAGACATCGCCAGCGTGAAGGTCGCCTACACCGGCGGTTCGCCGCTGCCCAGCGAATTGGCGGCACAGTTTGAACGCAAGCTCAATATTCCGGTGCGCAATATTCTGGGCATGACGGAAAGCGCGGGCCTGGTTTGCATCGAGCCCTTTGCCGCGCCGCGGGTACCCGGCTCAGTGGGCCTGCGCCTGCCATTCACACAGGTGCGTGTTGTGCGGTGGCAGGGCGGCGCGGCCATGTTGGCGGATGAATGTGCAGTGGACGAAACGGGCGTGGTGGTGGTACGCGGCCCGCACGTCAGCCCGGGTTACAGCGACCCACAGTGCAATGCGGGCATGTTTGAAGCGCTTTCCATTCAGAATGGCGGCGGCAAGTTCGCTGGGCATTGGCTCATCTCAGGCGACCTTGGACATTGCGATGCGCAAGGGCGTGTGTACATCACCGGGCGCGCCAAAGACGTGATCATCCGCGGCTCGCACAACATCGACCCAGGCCTGGTGGAAGAGGCCTTTCTCGCGCATTCTGCGGTCGCGTTGTGCGCGGTTGTCGGCGAGCCCGACGCCTACGCAGGTGAGCTGCCGGTGGCGTTTGTCACGCTCAAGCCGGGTCATTCAATGGACGCTGCAGCATTGCTGGCCGCCGTGACGCCGCATGTGTACGAACCGCCCGCCGTGCCCAAACGGGTGACAATTCTTGACGCCATGCCGATGACGGCAGTCGGCAAAATATTCAAGCCCGAGCTGCGGCTCAAGGCGATTGAGGTCAAACTGGCCGAGATGCTTGTCGGCGTTTTGCCGGGCTGCGCTGTGACGGTGTTGGCGGAGGACAGGCCGAAGGGCCAGGTCGCAGTGATCCGGGTTTCAGGTGGCGGCGCGAAGGCCGGTCAAGTCAACGCGGTGGAGATGCTGCGCGAGAAATTGGCGTCAATTGCCATGGTTTGTGAATTCGTGTTGGATTGAAACAATCTAAAAGGATAGCAATAAATCCATATAATACGTGACTTAGAGGTCGGAAAGTCTTCAATAGTTGCTGATTGAGGTGAATTTCTTAAAAATCAACCCCAATTTGGGTATGATTGCCAAAGTCTGGCGTTACGCGGCATTGGCTGGCATTGGCCAGCATTGGCCGACATTGCCCGCAGTAGCAGTTGGCCCTGTTGCAGGTTTGGGCAACAGATCCAAATGCCGCAACAGCGCAATCTGCCTGGCCTGCACATCTTTGCGGTAGGCCGCCAGGTCGGTGTTGCGGTAGTCAAAAAAGCCTTCGCCCGATTTGAGGCCTTGTTTGCCTTCTCGCATCATGGTGTTGACGATGGCGGGCGCGGCAAAGCGGTCGTCCTTGAGGGCCTGCGCGAGGTAGTTGCTGGCGTGGAAGAGGATGTCCAGCCCACCGTAGTCAATGAATTCCACCACACCCATGCTGGCGTAACGCAGGCCAAAACCAAATCGCACGGCGGTGTCAATGTCTTCTGGTGTGGCCAGGCCCTGCTCGATCATGCGGGCTGCTTCGTTCATCACCAGCGCCTGCAAACGCGGCACGATGAAGCCGGGCGAGGCGGCGCAGATCACCGGTTTTTTGCCGATGCCTTCAAGCAAAGTTTTGAGTGTTTGCGTCACACCCGCGCTGGTGCCCGGGTGCGGTGAGAGTTCGACCAGCGGCACCAGGTAAGCCGGGTTGAGCCAGTGGGCGTTCAGAAAACGCTCGGGCTTGTGTACAAATGCCGCGAGTTCGGTGGACAACATGGTGGACGTGGTCGAGGCGAGGATGGCGTCTTCCCGCAACGCTTTGCTGGCGAACCGCAATGCGGCTTCTTTGGCCGACAGCGTCTCCGGCACGCCTTCAAACAACACATCAACTTGAGCCAGCGCGCTGGCAGCTTCGCCCTGTGGCACGAAACGAATTCGCGACATCATGACCGCTCGCAGCCCATCGTCAAAAACGCCCAGTTGCGCCAGTGACGCCAGGCTGGCGTTCACTTCAGCCAGCGCCTCGGTTTTGAGCCGAGCGCTGTCTGCGTCCGAGCGCGCTTTGGCGTCGATCAACCACACCTCAAACCCGGCGAATGCGAAGGTGTGCGCAATGCCCCGGCCCATGCGGCCCGCGCCGAGTGAAGCAATCAACATGGCGCCACCGGCAGCTTGCTGAAATCACCATCCTGCAACAACGCCGACATTTGCGCCCGGCTCAGCGTATCGAGGCCCATGGCGCCTAGAGTGCGCGGGCTGGTGACCAAAATGTCTTCGCCGATCACCGCGCCAGCGAGGGCGAGCAAGCCACCGGCAACCGGCGCAGGCACGCCAGCCCATTGCGCCACGGACACCAGCAGCGCCAGGCCGTAAACAATGTCTTCACGCATGTAGCGGTGGGTTTGCAGGTCAATCTTTTCTCGCCAGTCGCCGGATTCGGTGAGGCGGTCATGGGCGTCGCCATACATCCAGTGTTTGGTTTCGTAGTGGTCGCGCAAGGGAAAGTGGTAGGCCTTGTAACCCAGGGCTTCGCGCACGGCGATGCGCTCGGCGTCGAGTGCGTCATGCACGCGGCGAATGGCCGGCTGGGTGCCTTCCTTGTGGATGTCCCAGCGCTCAAAATGGGCCAACGGGCCGGCGTTCATCAAGATCAAGGGCGGGTGGATGATGGGCCCGGCGTTCATCAGCGCGCCGCTGAGCGCGTCTTCAATCGGCTCGATGCACGGGTAGGCCTGGCCGACGACTTTCATCGCGTGCGCCGCCCGTGACGCGGGAAACGCGCCTGTGGGCAGGCGTTTGGCGCGCATGGTGATGGCGACCTCGCGTGAATCAGGCGCGCCGTGTTTGCGCGTGAGGTAGGGCAGGGTGCCGGTTTCAGCAAAAGTGATTTCCGCTTTGCACCTCAGTTGGTGCAAAACCTGCGCCATGGCGATTGAACCGAGCGTGCCCGGTGGCAAAAACACCACCTGCCTATCGCTCAGATGCGGGGCCATGTGGGCAGCAATATCGGCTTGGGCGTTAGCCGGGCCGGGCAGCAAGATCAGCGCCGCGCCGCGCACTGCCGCGCCGATGTCAGGGGTGATCAACCCAATGACGACGTCGCGCTGGCCATTGATGTCTTTGAGGCTGATGGCGCCTGCTGTCCGCGCAGGCTCCAACGCCACCGCCGAACGCCGCCAAAAGCGCACGTCATGGCCCTGCTCGGACAAGTCCGCTGCCGCCGCATAGGAACCATTTCCCCCGCCAAGCACTGCAATTTTCATCGTTGCCACCCATACCGTTTCAAATTGAATCACGCTACACTTTGTCGCCGGATTATGTTCACAAACTTTCACCCCCATTCACAAACAGCGATTGCCCAGGCGGCTTTCGCGCTAGGAGACGCGATGAAACGAGTTGCTTTGCCAAAGTCTGGCATTCGAGTTTTGGCCGCCGCGGCCTTGGCCACGTTGTGTTTGGGCGCAGGCGCTCAAGACAAACCCGTTGAACTTAAATTCGCCCACTGGGTGCCGCCGACACACCCTTTGTCGCGCATCGGTTATGAGCCTTGGGCCAAGTCGATTGAAGCGGCCTCCAAGGGTTCCATCAAGATCACCTTCTACCCGGCCCAGCAATTGGGCAAAGCGCCAGACCACTACGACATGGCACGTGACGGCATTGCCGACATCTCTTGGATCAACCCCGGCTACCAGGCCGGCCGGTTCGCGATTTTCTCTGCCACCGAGCTGCCGATGTTGATCAGCGACCCGGTCGGTGGCTCAGCCGCGATTGACGCCTGGTACCGCAAGTACGCCGCGCAGGAGATGAAAGACGTGAAGTTCTGCATGGCGCATTTGCACCAGGGCAGTTTGCACTCCAAAAAAGCCATCACCAGCCCGTCGCAGATCAAAGGCATGAAGATTCGCCCAGCCAACGGCACCATGGCGGCGCTGGTGGCCTCACTCGGCGGCACCAGCGTGCAGGTGTCGGCGCCCGAGTCGCGCGAGGCGCTCGACAAAGGTGTGGCCGAAGCCATCACTTTCCCGTGGGAATCCGTGTTGTCGTTCAAGATCGACCAGGCGGTGAAGTTCCACACCGACTTCAAGCTCTACGCGGCCACCTTCGCTTACGTGTTCAACAAAGACATGTACGAAAAATTGTCTGCCACGCAGAAAAGGGTGATGGACGACCACTGCACCACCGAATGGGCGCAGAAGATGGGCGAGTGGGGCGCGTTTGAGAACGCCGCCCAAAGCAAGATCGCCGCCATGCCCGGCCACACCATCGTGAAAGTCACGCCCACTGACCTCAAGGAGTGGCGCACCGCCTCTCAAGCTCGTTATGACGCTTGGGTCACAGACGCCGCCAAAACCGGCGTGAACCCCAAAGCCGCCATGGACGAGCTGCGCGCGGAGCTGGACAAGCGCGGCGCGCTCATGGACAAATAAAGCTGAAACTGAGATAGAGCGGAACTTCTCGTTTTGGAACGTTTTGTCAGCTGGGTCGAGCGGATCGCAGGAAGTTTCCTGTTGGCCGTTGCCACCCTGACCTTTGCTTCCGTGGTGCTGCGTTATTTGTTTGGCGCGCAGATTCCGGATTGGTTTGACTTCTCCAAGCTGCTGCAGGGCATCGCCATCTTCTGGGGTATCGCCTGCGTGTGTTACCGCAACGAGCACATTCTGGTTGACATGGTGTGGGAGCAATCCAGTGACGCGGGAAAACGCCGCATAGATTTGTTTGCCACCATCGTGTTGCTGGTGTTCCTCGCGCTGATGGCCTGGATGCTCGGCGAAAAGGTCTGGCAGTCGGCGCAGTCCACCCAGGCGACCTCAGACTTGCGCCTGCCCATCGGTCCCTTTCATGTGGCCGCCTGGCTGGGCATCGCCGCCGCTGTGGCGATGACGGCGTTGCGTCTTCGCATGGTCTGGCAAGGCCGTTCGACGCCGTCGGTGTCGTCTGAACTTCTTTAAACCTTTCCCGTGAAGAATGCCTGATGGATCGTGATCTCGTCGCTTTGCTCGGTTTTGTGTTGATGTTTGTGCTGATGGCATGGCGTGTGCCGATTGGCATTGCCATGGCAATACCGGGTGTGGTCGGCTTCGGCTTGTTGTCCAACTGGAAAGCCGGGCTGAATCTGCTTGGGCAAGTGCCGCTTTCCGTGGTGACGGATTACAACTTTTCCGTCATCCCCATGTTTGTGCTGATGGGCGCGCTGGCCTCTACCGCAGGCATGAGCAAGGAGCTTTTCACCGCCGGCAACGCCTGGTTTGGGCACATGCGCGGCGGCCTCTCGATGGCGGCCATCGCGGCTTGCGGCGGTTTTGCGGCAATCAATGGCTCCTCGGTGGCGACGGCCGCCACCATGAGCCGCGTCGCCTTGCCCGAAATGCGCAAAGCCGGTTATGACCCCGGCCACGCGGCAGGCGTCATTGCGGCTGGTGGCACGTTGGGGATCATGATCCCGCCTTCGGTGATTTTTGTGCTTTACGGCATCATGACCGAGACCGACATTTCCCGGCTGTTCTTCGCGGGTGTTTTGCCGGGCATCTTGGGCATGGCCATGTACGCCATCGTGGTGCAACTGATCGGCATCAAGAGCCCGCACATCATGCCCAATGGCCCCGTGCACAGCTGGAGCGAGCGTTGGGCCAGCCTGCGCGGCCTGTGGGCGGTGTTTCTGTTGTTTCTGTTTGTGCTTGGCGGCATGTACCTGGGCGCTTTCACCACCACCGAAGCGGCGGGCATGGGCGCCATGGGCGCTTTGATCATCGGCGTCGCGCGCGGGCAGTTGACCGGGCCGACCATCATGCGAACCCTGGTTGAAAGCCTGCGTGTCACGGCTTCCATCATGGTCATCGTGATTGGCGCGTTTTTGTTTGGTTACTTCCTCACGATCACCCAGTTCACCCAAAAGGCGGTTGAGTTTTTGACCACGTTGCCGATTGGCGCGTATGGCGTGCTCGGATTGATCTTGTTTGGTTATTTCATTCTGGGCGCGATCATGGACGAGCTGGCCATGATTCTGCTCACCGTGCCGATCGTGTTTCCGGTGATGATGAAACTCGGGTTTGATCCGGTGTGGTTCGGCGTCATCATCGTGATGGCGGTCACCTTGGGCATGATCTGCCCGCCGGTTGGCATCAATGTGTTTGTCATCAACTCGATTCAGCGAGATATTTCGCTGCAAAAAATCTACAAGGGCGTGATGCCCTTTATTGCCAGCGATATCGTTCGTTTGGTCATTCTGTGCGCGTTTCCGGCGATATCGCTGTTTTTGCCCAACGCGATGGACCAGCCCTTTGCACAGTTGATCAAGCAGTTGTTGGGGTTTTGACCGAGTGAACGCCAAAGCAACCCCTGAAATGGCCGATGAACCTGCCCCCGTCACCATCTATACCGACGGCGCCTGCAAAGGCAACCCGGGGCCTGGAGGTTGGGGTGCCTTGCTGATTTCGGGTAAAACTGAAAAAGAGATTTTCGGTGGCGAATTGAACACCACCAACAACCGCATGGAGCTCACCGCGGTGATTGAAGGCCTGTTGGCGCTCAAGAAGCCCTGCAAGGTGACCCTGTACTTGGACAGCGAATACGTCCGCAAGGGCATCACTGAATGGATAAGCGGCTGGAAGGCCCGAGGCTGGCGCACGGCGGCTAAACAGCCGGTGAAAAATGTCGATCTGTGGCAGCGGCTTGATGCGGTGGTGGCCGGGTCTGGCCATGCCATTCGTTGGCATTGGGTCAAAGGCCATGCGGGCGACCCTGGCAATGAACGGGCGGACGGGCTGGCGAACCAGGGCGTGGCCCAGGTATTGAACCGGCGCCCATGAATTTGACCAAACCCTGGCAAGCTTCGGTGTGAGCCGGTTGGGCGCGGTGTTTACAGCGGCATGTGAAGCGCTGGAGCCCGAATAAATCTTTTGTAAACCCTGCGTAAAGTGGGACGGAAGTTGCCATTTGGGTCGTAGTTCCACTGAGGACGACTTTGCAACAGGCTGCTACATTCGTTGACTCTGTGCTTGGCTCACCTGGGGTTTGGCATCACAAACATTTCAAGCACTCATGGCATCTAAAACAAGCTTTTACCTAATCGCCGTCGTTGGCATTGCGGCAGCGTCAGGGGCAGCCTATTGGTACCAGTCCAAACCCAAGGGCCCCACAGAAATCGGCACTTCATCCGCTGCGCCGAGTCCCTCGCCAGCGGCGTCAAGCCCGTCAGCAGCAGCATCCGCGCCGCGGCCTGCGGGTGTGGAGGTGGCAAAAGTGGAGCGTATGGTGTTGCAGGACGATGCCCAAGCGGTCGGCAGCCTGCGATCACGCCAAAGCGTGATGTTGCGCCCCGAAGTGCCTGGCCGCATCAAGCAATTGGGCTTCACGGACGGCCAACGTGTGCGCAAAGGCCAGGTGATGGTGCAGCTTGACGACGTGTTGCAGCGCGCCGAGATCAAACAAGCCAAGGCGCAGGTATCCATCGCGCAGGCCAACCTTAAACGCAACCAGGAGCTGGTGGCGCAGAATTTTGTGGCGCAACGTGTTTTGGAAGAAACCGCTGCGAACCTTCAGGTGGCCGAGGCGCAGCTCGCTTTGTCATGCGCGCGGTTGTCACGCATGGCAATTCTGGCGCCGTTCGACGCAACGGTGGGCCTGCGCAATGTGAACATCGGCGATTTTGTTAAGGACGGGGCGGATTTGATCAACCTGGAAGACATCAGCAGCATGTACGTTGACTTCCGCCTGCCAGAGCGGTTTCAGGGCAAGTTGCGGTTACAACAGCCGGTTGATCTCACGCTGGACGCCTTTCCGGGACGCGCCTTCAAAGCCCGTATCGAGGCCATAGACCCCTTGCTCGACGCCAATGGCCGTTCAGTGGGGGTGCGCGCTTTGTTGCCGAACACAATCGGTGAGCCGGCCCGTGAAGCTGGGCGGGGCGGGCCAGGTGGCGCAGGCGGGCCGGGGGCCCAGGCCAATGCAGGCGGCGCCAAGCCGCCGGCTGGTGCAGCGCCGGCGGGCGGGCGCGGACAGCCCCCGGCAGCCGGGCCGGGTGCTCGACCGGGTGCAAGTCGGCCTGGCGGGCCGGGTGCACAAGGCGGGCCAGGTGGTCAAGGCGGGCCAGGCGGCGCGAGACCTGCCCCAATGCCGTCGATGGATGACGATGGCTGCCCGATAGATCCGTCAACAGCGGCTGCAAGCGCAGCGGCAAGGGCGGCGGCTGGCGCTGCAAGTTCACCTGGATCACCGGGAGCGCCTAGAGCCGCGGCGGCTTCGGGCCAGCCACCCGTCGCCGGCGGAAATCGGGGCCCTGGCGGCCCGAGCGGACCGGGCGCGGGCCCCGGCGGTGGCGGCAATCCGTCGCCTTTGCGGCCCGGCATGTTTGCGCGCGTGAACACCGTGTTTTCCATCAACGACGCGGCCCTGGTGATTCCGGAGGAATCCGTCGTGCCGCAAGGTGCCAGACAGTTTGTGTTCAAGGCGGTCGAGCCCGAAATGGTGCCGTCCTTGGATAAGTCCAAATTGCCGCCGGAAACCAAGCTGGTGTCATTGCGGCAAGAGGTGCGTTTGGGCATCCGCCGAGGCGGCCGGGTCGAAGTTCTCAGCGGGCTTGAGGAAGGCCAAGTGGTGGTGGTGGCCGGGCACCAGCGTTTGCAGCGCGACGGCACGGCCTTGCGTTTGGTCGAACTTGGCCGGCCTCCCGGCGGCGCACCAGGCGGTGGGCAGGGAGGCGGGCAGGGCGGGCCAGCCGGGCAGGGCGGGCAAAGTGGGCCGGCGGGCGCAGCCGCTGCGGCAGTTGCGCCAGCGGCAGCGTCTCCAGCAGCGCCTGCCAGTCGCTGATTTACCAGGGAGTCTTCCATGCAACTGGCCGAAACATCCATCCGCCGTCCGGTGTTTGCCACCGTCTTGTCTTTGTTGATCGTGCTGATCGGCTCGGTGTCCTATACCCGCCTTTCGGTGCGGGAATATCCCAAGATTGACGAACCCGTGGTGTCGATCACCACCGTGTTCACCGGCGCCTCCAGCGAGGTGGTGGAAGGCCAGGTCTCAAAGATTTTGGAAGACTCGATTGCCGGCATCGAAGGGGTGGATGTCATTACCTCGATCAGCCGGCCCGAACGCAGCCTGATTTCGGTGCGTTTCGCCCTCACGCGCAATGCCGACAGCGCCGCCGCCGATGTGCGTGACAAAGTCACACGCGTGCGCCAGCGCCTGCCCCAGGGCATTGACGAGCCAGTGATCGCCAAGGTCGAGGCCGACGCCTTCCCTGTGGTGTTTCTGGCCCTTACGTCTGAAACGCACAGCGCCTTGCAGCTCTCGGAAATGGCCAATCTGCTGGTCAAGCCGATTTTGCAAACCGCCACTGGCGTGGCCGACGTGATCATTCCCGGCGAACGGAAATTTGCCATGCGCATCTGGGTTGACCCCGACAAACTCGCCGCCTACAAACTCACGATTCAGGAGGTTGAAGACGCCTTGCGGCGATCTAACCTGGAGGTGCCTGCCGGGCGCATCGAGAGTAATCTGCGTGAATTCAACGTGACAGCAGCGACGGATTTGCAGCGCCCTGTTGAGTTTGCGCAGGTTGTGATCCGCACCGTCAACGGCACACCGGTGCGCATCGCCGATGTTGCCCGGGTGCAGGTCGGCCCGGCTGAAGAGCGCAGCAGCGTGCGTTTGAACGGGCGCGACGCACTGGGCATCGGCGTGATCCGCCAGGCCACCGCCAACCCGCTGGAGTTGTCGCAAAGCGTTCGTGACCTCCTGGCCAAGGTGCGCCGAGACGTGCCGCCCGGCGTGCAAATCGAGGTGGCCAATGACAATTCGGTGTTCATTGACCGCTCCATCAAAGCCGTGTGGGTAACGATCATCGAAGCCTCGGTGCTGGTCGCGTTGGTAATCTTCGTGTTCTTGCGCACGTTCAGGGCTTCCATCATTCCGCTGTTGGCGATACCGGTGTCTCTCGTGGGCGCCTTTGCGCTGATGGCGCTGGCGGGTTTCAGCGTGAACACCTTGACGCTGCTGGCGCTGGTGCTGGCAATTGGTTTGGTGGTGGACGACGCCATCGTCATGCTGGAGAACATCTACCGCCACATCGAAGAAGGCATGGCGCCGTTCCAGGCGGCGATCAAAGGTGCGCGCGAGGTCGGGTTTGCGATTGTGGCAATGACCATGACGCTGGTGGCGGTCTACACGCCGCTGGCTTTTGCCCCTGGCCGCACCGGGCGGCTTTTCACCGAATTCGCGCTGGCGCTGGCCGGTGCGGTGGTGGTCTCGGGCATTGTGGCGCTGACTTTGTCGCCCATGTTGTCGTCCATCCTGCTCAAACACAACCCGAAACCGAATATTTTTGACCGTGGCATGGAGTCGATTTTTCAGGCCATCACCCGCGGTTACGGCCACGTGCTGAATTGGACACTGCGCCACCGCTGGCTGGTGTTGGTGGTGATGGTCGGCAGCGGCTGGGTCAGTTGGGCGGTGCTGGGCGAGATCAAACGCGAGTTGTCGCCGATTGAAGACCGAGGCGTGGTGCTGGCCCAAATCAACGCGCCCGATGGCTCCACGCTGGAGTACACCAACCGGTATGCTAAGGCCATCGAACGGGTGGGTGAAAGTTACCCTGAATTCGACCGCATTTTTGGCAACATTGGCAACCCTACCGTGGGCCAGGGCAACGTTTTTTTCCGCACCGTTCCCTGGGAAGAGCGCAAAAAAACCACCATGGAGTTGGCGCGCGAAATGACGCCGCGCGTGGCGGGCCTCTCGGGCGTCACCGCGTTTCCGATCACGCCGCCTTCATTGGGCCAGGGCTTCACCCAGCGGCCCATCAACTACGTGATCATCACGTCTGACAGTTACCAAAACTTGGCCCAGACGGTGCGCCAGTTTCAGGATGAAATTGCCAAGAACCCCGGCTTTGTTCAGGTGGACACCGATTTGCGCCTGAACAAACCCGAGATCAAACTTGAAGTAGACCGCGAACGCGCCGCCGACATGGGTGTGCCAGTGGAAGCCATTGCCCGCGCGGTGGAGACTATGCTCGGCGGCCGCAAGGTGACCCGCTACAAAAAAGAGGGCGAGCAATACGACGTGATTGTGCAAACCACGGCCACCGGGCGCGACACGCCGGACGACATTGAAAAACTCTTCGTGCGTGGCCGCAGCGACGCGATGATTCCCTTGTCGGCCTTGGTCAAAATCCGCGAAATCGTGGTGCCGCGCGAACTGAACCACTTTGGCCAGCGCCGCTCCGCCACCATCACCGCCAACCTGGCCCCGACTTACTCGCTGGGCGAAGCCTTGATTTTTCTGGATGCCACGGCAAAGACTGTGTTGAAGCCCGGCTACGCAACCGACCTCAATGGCATCAGCCGGGAGTTCAAGAATTCCGCCGACTCCCTTACGTTGGTGTTTGCACTGGCGCTGCTGTTCATTTTTTTGGTGCTGGCGGCGCAGTTTGAGAGTTTTATCGACCCGTTTGTCATCATGCTCAGCGTGCCGCTTTCCATGGCGGGCGCTTTGTTGGCCTTGCAGTGGTCGGGTGGCACCTTGAACGTGTTCAGCCAGATTGGCCTGATTACCTTAGTGGGGTTGATCACCAAACACGGTATTTTGATTGTGGAGTTTGCCAACCAGTTGCGGGAGCAGGGGTTCGACACCTTGGCAGCCATCAAGAAGTCTGCGACGCAGCGGCTGCGCCCTATCATGATGACCACCGGCGCCATGGTGCTCGGCGCTTTGCCATTGGCATTGGCCACGGGTGCGGGCGCAGAGAGCCGCAAACAAATTGGCTGGGTGATTGTGGGCGGCATGACGCTCGGCACCTTGCTCACCATCTTCGTCGTGCCGACCATGTACACCTTGCTGGCGCGCAAGTTTGCGCCAGGCGCGAAGAAGGAAAAAGCGCTGGAAGACGCGCCTGTTGTGGCGCACGCGACCGGCGAGTGATTCTCCTGATGAGCGGATAATTAACATGGGTGTAAACATTTTCAAGAAAAGTGCCCGGTTTGGCAAATAATTGAATGGTTTAGCCTCTCAAGTCACGAAAACATAGCGTGAACAGCTATAAAAAAGGTAGCAACTCGCCAGCGCATGGCGGCAGATCACAGTCCACCTGGCTGTTTCAACCCGTCTGCGCAAAACGCGGGCGGCGCAGCCAGGCAAAGCTGATCTGCACAATGCCTGCGGAAAGCCCCAGCGCCACGCCAATTTGCCAGGCCATGGTGTAGGAGCCCGCCAGGTCGTAAATCAAGCCGCCGCCAAAGGCGCCCACAAAGCTGCCCAACTGGTGCCCGACAAAGGCCACGCCGCCGAGCATGGCCTGCCAGCGCAGGCCAAAGGTGTCCACAATCCAGCCGGTCACCAAAGGCGCCACGCCGAGCCATAAAAATCCCATGATGGCGGCAAACACCAGGGTGGTGTCGGGCGTGGGCAGCGCCATGAAGTACCAGGCCACAGCGGCGGAGCGAACTGTGTAGATGCCGCCCAGCAACACGAGTTTGTTCCATCGGCCACCGGCCCATCCAAAAAACAGGCTGCCTAGCACGTTGAATGCGCCAATCATCCCCAGCGCCTGGGCGCTGAGCATCGGGTCCATGCCGCAAATGGCCAGGTACGAGGGCAGGTGCGTGGTCAAAAACACCAATTGCATGCCGCAGACAAAATAGGTGACCGAGAGCACCACAAACAGGGGGTTGCGAAAGGCCACGGCCAGGGCCGCTTTGGCGGTGTCGCCTTCGCCGGGCTTGGGCGGCAGCGGCAGGGCATCCACTTTGCCGGCGAACCAGGCGGCGGGAATCATCAAGAGGCACAGCGCCACAAACCCCCAGACCCCCACACGCCAACCAAAGCCGACGGAAAGATACTGGCCGATTGGCGCGGCAATCATCGCCCCCAAAGAGCCCGCCGCCGACACGATGCCCAGCACCGCGCTGCGCGCCGCCACGGGCACCGGGCGCGCAGCGGCTGCCATGGCCATGGCGCTGCCAGTGGCCGCCAGCGCCGCGCCAATGGCAATGCCTGCGCCCAGCATGATGCTGGTGATGCCGCCTGCGGTCGCGAGCAACACCAAACCCAGCGTGTAGAGCACTGCGCCGCCCACCATCAAGCGACGCATGCCGATGCGCACAGCCCACGCCCCAGCGATGGGTTGCAGGAAACCCCAGGCCAGGTTTTGCACGGCAATGGCCATCGTGAAGTCGGCCACGGGGAGGGCCAAATCCCGCGTGACGGCGGGCATGAAAATGCCAAGGCTTTGGCGCAGCCCCATGGCGAGGGTCAGCATCAAAGACGCGCCAATCAAAATTGGCAGGGAGGGGCGCAAGGCGCGAAATGTAGACATCGCCTACGGTAGCCGCACAGGGCTATTCCGGTCAATCACGGGCGCGACAAGGCATCAGCACAGTAGAAGTGCCTCAAGTGGGTTTCTTCCAATACGCGTAAGCCCAGACGATGGTGAACCCGGCACGCTGGTACAAAGCTTGTGCGCCCGGGTTGTCCGCTTCGACCTGCAAGAAAACCTGAGTGAAGCCGCGCTGGTGTGCAGCGTCAGCCAGGCCCGCCAATACACGGCCTGCCAGGCCTTTGCCGCGATGCGCAGAATGGGTGCGCATGCCATGCACACTGGCCCAACCGTGAGCGAAGGAAGCCGCGCCGCCGGCCAGCGTGTGGCCGCCTTCGCGCAGGCTGGCGTACACGTTTGACGTGGCGCGGCTCAGGTTGCGGATGCGGTGGCCGCCGTCAACCGGGTCAAAACCTTCGCCCAAAAACAGTTGCGCCCAGGCTTCGTCGGGCGCGTCGTCCACATCGGCGGGCGCGGCAAGGGTGACGGCACGCATGGCGGCGACACTGCCGGTTTGCACCCAGGTAGGCTGGCTTGCCTGATAACCACGTGCCGACAAAACCTTGTGCAACGGTTCCAAATTGGGGTGTGATGCCAGCCGAAAAACGGCCTCGTGCCCGCGTGTTTGGTAAACGCTTTCGATGGCAATCACCTGGCGCTCGGCTTGCGCCGCACCCATCACCGCATGGCGTAGCGGCACGGCGCTTTTGGCCCGGCCAATCGAACCAGAGTCCATCGGCAACAACCAGCCGTCTAAAAATTCAATGGCCTCTGGGCAAACCGCCGCCAGCGTCGCGCGTTCGACGGCCTCCACCAAGGCATCAGGTGCCAATCACGCCCCCGTCTTTGCGGCGGATCGCCACCATGGAGGAGCGCGGCCGCCCGCCTGGCGTGTAGTCTGGCCAGTTGGAATACTTGGATGGTTCGTTGGGGTCGCTTCGATCGGTCGGGGTCTCGCCAGGGTGCTGCACGTTGATGAAAACGGTGGCGCCATCCGGCGTGAAGCTGCAGCCGGTGATTTCGCAATTGGTCGGGCCAGTGAGGAAGCGGCGCGTCTCGCCTGTGGCCGGGTCGCAGGCCAGCATCTGGTTGTTGCCGATGCGCTCGAATTCGCCTTTGTACATTTGTGTGGCGTGGGCATCGGTTTGAATCCACAACATGCCACGTTGGTCGAAAGCGATGCCGTCGGGGCAACCATAAATGTCGCCCTTGATGTTGCCTTTGGCCTCGGCCCGTTCGTTCGCCGGGTCGCCCGCCAGCACCAGCAGGTTCCATTTGAAGCCGGCACCGTCAAAATCGTTGTTGTCTTTCCAACGGATGATCTGGCCCATGCTGTTGTTGGCGCGCGGGTTGGCGGCGTCCACACCGGGTTGGTTGGGCTGGCCGCGCGAGCTGTTGTTGGTGAGGGTGCAATAGACCCAGTCGTTGTTCGGGTCAATCGCCAGCCACTCGGGGCGATCCATTTTGGTGGCGCCCAGAATGTCGCTGGCCTGGCGCGCTTTGATGAGCACTTCACCCTGGTCGGCAAAATCGTTGGCGACAGTGAGCGGGCCTTGGCCATGGGTGAGCGGCAGCCAGCGCCCCGAGCCGTCGGCGTCAAAACGGGCGACAAACAAGGTGCCGTGGTCCAGCAAATCTTTGTTGGCCTGCGCCTTGGTGAGGCCGTTGCCCGCAGGCGCGATTTTGTCGCGGCTGACAAACTTGTAGATGTACTCAAAACGCGCGTCTTCACCCGAATAAACCACGGCACGGCCATCTTTGGTCACGCCCACCCAGGCGCCCTCGTGCGCGGCGCGGCCCAGCGCCGTGCGTTTGACGGGCGTGCTGGCCGGGTCGAACGGATCAACCTCCACCACCCAGCCAAAGCGGTTGAACTCATTGGGGTTTTGTTTCAGATCAAACCGCGGGTCGAACTTTTCCCACTGGTAGGAGCCGTCTTTGCGCGCGCCCCAGCGGCGCTGGTGGGGCGTGGGCGTGTCTGCGCCGCCAAAATAAAAAGCCCAGTTTTCTTCGCCCGACAAATACGTGCCCCAAGGCGTCTGGCTGCTGGCGCAATTGTTCAGGGTGCCCAGCACCGTTCGGCCTGCTGGGTCTGCAGCCGTGCGCATCATGGCGTGCCCAGCCGCCGGGCCCGTCACGGTGAAGGGCGCGCTCATGGGAAAACGCCGCGCGTAACGCGAAGGCCGCACCATGTTCCATTGGCCGTCTTTGAGTTCAACTTCAAACACTGCCAGGCCATGCGCGTTTTGCGACTTGCGCACTTTCTCGGCATTCATGTTGGCAAAGCCGCCTACATGCAGCAGGCCGTCGTCGGTGTATTCGTGGTTGATGGCAATCAGCCCCCGGCGCGAGCCGTCCAGCGGGAAATATTCGAGCCCGTCGTGGTGCATGCCCATCTGCACCGCTTGGTCAGCGGCGGAATTGGAGCCGTCAATTTTGAAAGCGGGCATGTTGCCAGCGATGCCGATGGGTTCGCCCCACTGCGCCAGGGCCGTGGCAACGTAACCTTCGGGCACCACCAGCTTGTCGCCCATGCCCACGGGGATGCCTTTGAAGCCGATTTTGGGGCCGCCGCCTGCCATTGCCGCGCAACCCGAAAGTGCGGCCAGAGGCGCGAGAGGTGCCAGCAAAGACGACAGCGACACTGCCGCGCCGCCCTTCAAAACCGCCCGGCGCGAAGCGCTGATCACCTCGTGAATCGTGGTGTTGGCAGAGCGGTTGCTGTCTTCCATCAAGGTGAAATCTTTGGCCATGCTGGTTCCATGTTGCTTCTGATTTGTTAGGGCGAAAATTCCATTCTGGCATAGCGGCGCGTCAGTTTTGTGACGCTGGTTTGACTAGCGTTAGATCACGCCGTCAAACATCATCACATCCACCGTGTCACCCGCTTGGACGTTCGCTTGGCTGTGGTGCAGCACGATCAGTCCGTTGGCCTGTGTCATCGAACTGAGTACGCCCGAGCCTTGGTTGCCGGTGATTTTGACGTGCAGGCTGCCGTCTGGGCCAGTTTTGACAACGCCGCGCTGGTATTCGGTGCGGCCCGGTTTTTTGCGAATTGCCTCGTCGCTGACGGCCCGCAAATACGGCTGCGACACTGGTTTGCAGCCCATCATCCGCAGGAGGGCAGGCCGAACAAAGGCGAGAAATGTCACCATCACCGCCACCGGATTGCCAGGCAGGCCGAACAACACCGCCGCATCGCTGCTGCCGGGCTTTTGAATCCGCCCGACCGCCATCGGCCGCCCAGGCCGCATGGCGATGCGCCAGAAGGCCACGCCGCCCGCTGTGCCAGCCAGTTGTTTCATCATGGCGCGGGTGTGGTCGGCCTCGCCCACACTGACGCCGCCGCTGGTGATGATGGCGTCTGCCTTTGCAGCGGCCTGCAGGAACGCGGCTTCCAGGAGCGCGGGCTCGTCGCGCACCACGCCCATGTCGATCATCTCGATGCCCATCCGTGTGAGCAGGCCAAAGACGGTGTAACGATTGCTGTCGTAAACAGCGCCTTCACGCGGGGGTTCACCCAGGGACAAAATTTCATCACCGGTGGAAAAATAAGCTACACGCAGCCGGCGCTTCACCATGACAGACTTCAAACCTAAACTGGCAATCAAGCCAATAGAAGCGGGGGTAAGCAGCTCACCTTTTTGTAGTGCCTCCTGGCCACGTGAGATGTCTTCACCCCGCGCGCGGCGGTTGTCACCGGCCTGCAAACGGTCTGCTGGCACCGTGACCACATCGCCAACGACCGAAACCAACTCCTGCGGCACAACCGTGTCGAGTCCCATTGGCATGACTGCGCCGGTCATGATCTTCAGGCATTCGCCAGGGCCCGCAACGCCTCGCCAGGCTTGGCCGGCAAATGCGGTGCCGATCACCTTGAGGGTGAGTGTGGTGCCTGCGGAAAGCGAAGACCCATTGAAGGCGAAGCCGTCCATCGCCGAGTTGTCGTGCGGCGGCACGTCCACCGGGGAAATGACGGCTTCGGCCAACACGCGGCCCAGTGCCTCAAAAATGCCGACGGTTTCAGACTCGCGCACCGGCTCGACCATGCGCGCCAGGAACTCATTGACCGCCTGCGCGCTCAAGGCTTGGGGGTCGTAGCCCTCAAGCTCCTGGGCAATTTGGTCAAGTGTTTTCAAGCGACTGCAACTCCGCCAGCGTGTTGGCGTTGAAGAACGCGCGCGGCTCGTCGCTGGGCAAATCGAAGGGCACGAGCACGGTTTTGTGCAGGGCCGTCCAGGCGTCGATCTTGCGGCCGCCTTGGGCTGTGAAGTCGGCCAGGCTTTCCATCAAGTCGATTTTCATCAACGAAAACACGGGTTGCGCGCGGGTTTTGGCGACGCCGTCTTTGTCGGCCTCGGGTGCCGCCACCATGGCGATGTCGGCGTCTTCGCGCTGCATGGCGTCCAGCAGGCGCTCGACCATGTCCAGCGGGAAGAGGGGCGTGTCACACGGCACCGTCATCAGCAACGGCGTCTCGCAACGCTCCAGGCCCGTCAACATGCCGGCCAGCGGCCCGGCGAAGTCGTCGATGACATCCGGCCACACTGGCGCGCCAAACGACTCATACGCCGCTAGGTTCCGGTTGGCGTTGATCATGGTGCCGCCCAGCGGCCCGCCGCTTTGCAGATTCAACCGGATCAGCGTGTGCAGCGCCAGCGGCGTGCCGTTGAAATTTTGCAAACCTTTGTCGGCCCCGCCCATGCGGGTGCCTCTGCCGCCTGCGAGAACCATCGCGGTGATGTCAGCGAGTGAGTTCATTGATTGAGCAGTGGCAATTTTTCGCTGGGCCGCCCCAAGAAAAATTAGCCCCCTTGGGGGGCAGGGAGCTACACGCAGTGAGCGATCGTGGGGGTAACATCCTATCCGCCGATGTAACTCATCTCAACACGACGCGCGCCTTGCGTGGTGTCCGCAGCCATGTTGCTGCGCAGCTCCGAATAACGATCGTCCCGCTGGCCCCAAATATGGCCAATGGCCGATTCAATCTGCGCATCGTCCGCGCCAGTGCGGATGAGCGAACGCAGGTCATGCCCTTGTGACGCGAACAAACACAGGTACAACTTGCCTTCAGTTGACAAGCGGGCTCGGTTGCAGTCGTGGCAAAAAGCTTGGGTGACGCTGCTGATCACGCCGATTTCGCCAGCGGCGCGGTCGTGCTGGCCACCCGCATCGGCGTAACCCCAACGCTCGGCGGTTTCGCCAGGCGCGCTCGGGTCAAGCTGCGCGAGTGGCATTTGCTGGCGGATCAATTTGACGACATCGGCCGAGGGCAACACTTCGTCCATGCGCCAGCCGTTGGTGGCGCCCACGTCCATGTATTCAATGAAGCGCAAAGTGATGCCAGTGCCTTTGAAATAACGCGCCATCGGCAAAATTTCTTGCTCGTTGGTGCCGCGTTTGACGACCATGTTGACCTTGAGGCCCGTGAAGCGCCCGTGACCGTCCAACCCCAGGCCGGCTTCGCGCGCCGCGTCGATGCCTTCGAGCACGTCCGCCACCGGGAAATCGACATCGTTCATGCTGCGAAAGACCGCGTCGTCCAGGCCGTCCAGGCTGACGGTGACGCGTTGCAAGCCCGCCGCTTTGAGCGCCTTGGCTTTGCGTTTGAGCAGCGAGCCGTTGGTGGTGAGTGTCAAGTCGAGTGGCTTGCCTTCGACCGTGCGCAGTTGCGCCAGTTGCTCGATCAAAACCTCAAGGCTTTTGCGCAAAAGCGGCTCGCCTCCCGTCAAGCGGATTTTCTGCACGCCATGCGCGGCGAACAGGCGGGCGACGCGGGTGATCTCTTCAAACGACAACAGCGAGGTTTGCGGCAAGTAGGCGTAATTTTTGTCAAAGACCTCCTTGGGCATGCAGTAATTGCAGCGGAAGTTGCAGCGGTCTGTCACGCTGATGCGCAGGTCGCGCAAGGGGCGGCCGAGGGTATCGATCAAGAGGCCGTTGGCCGCAATAGGGTGTGTGGGCAGGTGAGGGCGCGCCGCCGCTGTCAACTCGGCAATGCGCTGGTCGATGACGGGAATGACGGCCCGTGGCGGGCGAAGATTGGTTTCAGACATGGTGGCGTGAGTAACCCGAGAGCTTAAACCAGCGCGCTGGTGATGTCGGTCTGCGAAAAATCATTTCCTTTGAACAGCAATGGCAAATTGAGCGACTTGGCCAAAGCGTAGGCGCAACAATCGCCGAAGTTCAAGCCGGCTTTGTGGCGGCCTTTGCCGAATTGGGCGAAGGCGGCGATGGCGAGGTCTGCTTGGTGGGTGTCGAATGCTGAGATATTCAACTCCAATTCAGACAGCAAATCCAGTACGCGTGGCCCAATGGCACGGTTGGCTGCGACGATACCCAATTCAACTTGACTGACTGCGCTCAAGTGCCGCTTTGTGGCCAACGCAATCCGGGTCACCATGGCTTCGTAGCCGGGTTCCTGTAGCGTGATGGCCATCAGGCAAGAGGTGTCGAGCACCAGGCCATTGGGCAAGGCAGTCAATCAAAGTGCCCTTGCGCGTTGTAGCCCAAGATTTCTTCATCGGTGCGGGGGTCGTTGTTGATGTCCAGTTGAACGGCTGCCTGAATCTTGCGGACTGCGGCCAGCAGTTCCTCGGGGCTTTTTCCAGGTTTGGCGCCTAACTGCCGCGCCCGCCGGTATTCATCCAGCGCAACCACCACTTGCTTGTTGACCGAGCGGTGGTTGGCCAGGGCATCGGCTTTCAGGAACTCTTGCAAGTCTTCGGGCAAGTCCCGGATGGTTAAGGTGGCCATGGCGTTCTCTTCGTGTCAATTCCCGCAGTAAACTTCGCATCAAAATGATGTCAATATGACAGCATTATGCTGCCAAACGGGCGTTTTGTCAAACGCACCGCGCCCCGTCCACCTCAATGCAAACACCGCTGATGAACGCCGCCTCGTCGCTGGCCAAGTACAGCGCGGCGTTGGCCACGTCCAGAGCGGTAGAGAAACGCCCCAGCGGAATTGACGCGCGGAATTTCGCCAGCACCTCGTCAGTCAGCGGGCCACCGGCAAACTCGGGGCCCAAGCCGGTGCTGGGGTTGAACACCGGGTTGATGCAATTGACGCGGATGTTCTCCGGGCCAAATTCGGCGGCGAGTGACTTGGAGGTGGTGATCACCGCGCCCTTCGAGCCGTTGTACCAAGTGAGGCCGGGGCGCGGGCGCACGCCGGCGGTGGAGGCGATGTTGATCATCGCACCGCCCTTGTTGAGCCTGAGCGCAGGCACCGCGTGGACAGTGGCGAGGTAAATGCTTTTCATGTTGACGGCGTAACATTTGTCGAATTCGTCTTCCGGCACTTCCAGCGCCGGGCGGTTGCGGTGCGTCCAGCCGGCGTTGTTGACGATCACGTCGAGTTTGCCGTAGCGCTGCACGGCGGCGGCCACCAGCGCTTTGACGTCAGCGGATTGGGTGACGTCAGCCGGGAAGAAGGAGGCCTTGCCGCCTGCCGCGACGATCTCTGCCACGACTTTTTCGCCCGCTTTGGCATTGATGTCGTTGACGATGACACTGGCACCTTCCGCTGCGAGCCGTTTGGCGATGCCTTCGCCGATGCCGCCGCCCGAGCCGGTGACGATGATGGATTTACCGTTGACGCGCATGGTGTTGCCTTTCAGAGTGGTTCAAAAGTGGATGGCAGAAGGGTGACGGGATTTTGGTGCGGCGCTGAATTAGTCTGCGCCACAGCAGAGATTCTATTAGCTCTACTAAATATAGCAAACTATGTAATAAATACGTGACTTAGGTGGTAAATAATCTTGAGACAGTTGAATAACTTGAGAAATCAACATATTTGTTAATATGGGTGTTAACATGTACTGAAATGCCGCCTCGTTGCCCTGAGTTAGGCGAAAGCGCAATTTAACGCAAGGGCCCAGGCTCTGTGGGTGCGAAAGCCGACGGCATCGCATCCATTTCAGACGGAGGCAGATCAAACTTGGGCTTGGGCGCGGGTACCGATACGGGTACGGGCACGGGCGCCGGCGCTGTGGCCCCAGGGGCGGGCGCAGTGGTGATCGGCGGCGCAACGGCCTTCACTGGCAATGGCATTTTCCCCATGGCAGGTGCTGCCTGCGTTGAACTCTTTGCCTGTGGTTCCCATTCAACTATGGATGGTGGCGCGGTCGGTGTGGCCACTTTCGGGTCACTGGGAATGTTTTCCATTGACCAACTCGTAGCGTCGGGCAACTGCGCGTGGGGGCAACCGCAATCTGCCGCGAACTGCCAGGACACCAGGTATTTGGAATGGTCAATCGATGGCTCAAACCGGTCTAGCCCGTGGATCAATTGTTGTTGCAGGGCGGGCAAAAACTTGAGCAGCGGTTCGTGCCATTTCAAGACGATCAGCCGCACCAACATGTCATCACCGCGCGCACGCCCGCTCAATGCCGTCACTTCGCAGGTGAGCCAGCTGTCCGGTATGCCGTGCGCCCGCAAAGTCTCCTTGAGCACCATCCGCACCAGTTCACGCTGAATGTCGCTGTGCTGGCGCGTCGTGGTGCTTTGGTCGTGCATCGGGCGGCTGTCCTGCGCAAAGCCGCCTTTGTCGCGGCCAAAACCGAATATTTTGAACATGTCTGCCTCTATTGTTGTGGCTACGGTCAGGTTCCCCCTGCCTGCGGAACTCACAGTGTTTCCTGTGTCAAGACTCAAATGTTAACAGTCAGCTGCTATCTTTTTTGATTAATTGCCAAAGCTTTGCTCGCATTTGCGCAAAGGCAACACCTGGGCGCCGCTCACTTGCGCGGCTTGGAGAAATCAGGCGGCACGGAGTTCAGAAAACCAGGTTGGGTGGCTGCGAAGGTGGAGGGAATGTCGTCTCGCTCATCGACAAGGTGATCCATCTCCGAAGGTGGCAAATCAAACTGGCGCTGGGCCGCCACTTTGGTTCCGGGGCCGGCGCGTACCGATGCCTTGGCGCGCCAACTCGCGGGCGCCGGCAATTCGTCTACGCTGCAACCACAGTCTGGCGCGAATTGCCACGTCACCGCGTGGCGGCTGTGGTTGATGCCGGGTTCGATCCGCGCCAGCGACGCGATGATTTTCTTTTGCAAGGCTGGCAAATAACGCAACATTTCTTCGCGCCATTCCTGCACGACCAGGCAGATGGCCAAATCGTCGGCCATGGTGTTGCCCGGGCCCTGCGACGAAGCGAACTGAACGGTGCTGCCCACCCAGGTTGGGCCCAAACCGTGTTCATTCAACGTGCCTTTGACTGCCAGGCGGACCATTTCGCGGTGTTTGGCCAGCAATTGACGCTCTTGCGTAACTGGGTTGACGGCTGCAGGCGCCACCTTGGCTGGGGGCGCCGGTCGGCCAAAGCCTAATTTATTGAGCATGACGATGTCTGGCGGGAAGTGGACTGGCAGTGCGCAAGCTTAGCCATGTTTGATTGCCACCGTCTTCAAAGTGGTGAAGCCAAGGAGCGCCTCAAAGCCTTTCTCGCGCCCGTAACCGCTCGATTTAACCCCGCCAAAAGGCAGCTCGACACCGCCGCCCGCGCCGTAGTTGTTGATGAAAACCTGGCCGCTGCGCACGCGTTTGGCCATGCGGAACTGGCGCGCACCGTCACGCGTCCAGACGCCGGCCACCAGGCCAAACTGGGTGGCGTTGGCGAGCTGCACCGCTTCGTCTTCGTCGTGGAAACTCATGGCGCACAACACCGGGCCAAACACTTCCTCCTGCGCCAGGCGGTGCATCACTGGCACGTCACGCAGCAGCGTTGGCGCTTGGTAAAAACCGGCTTCGGGCGCTTCATCGACCACGCGGCCTTGGGCCACCATGGGGATGTTGGCCACTTGCGCGTCGGAGAGAAAATCCCACACACGTTGTTGCTGGCTCTGGCGAATCAACGGCCCCAAATCCAGGTTCATCGCCGCCGGCCCGGCGCGCAGGTTCTCAAAGGCCGCGCCGAGCCGCTCCAGCAACGGCTCGTACAGGCTGTGCTCGACCAACAGGCGCGAGCCTGCGGAACAGGTTTGCCCGCTGTTTTGCACGATGGCGTTGATGATGGTTGGAATGGCAGCGTCGAGGTCGGCATCGGCGAAGACGATCTGCGGGCTTTTGCCACCCAGCTCCAGGGTCACCGGGCAATGGCGTTCTGCCGCCACTTGCTGGATTTTTGTGCCCACACTTGGGCTGCCGGTGAAGCTGATGTGGTCAATGCCCGCATGCCGCGCCAGCGCGTCGCCCACCTCGTGGCCCAAGCCGGTGACGATGTTGATGGCGCCGGCCGGGAAGCCGACATCAGCCGCGAGCTGCGCCACCTGCAACAGCGACAGGCAAGCGTCTTCCGCCGGTTTCACCACACACACATTGCCCGCCGCCAAGGCGCCGCCGACGCTGCGGCCAAAAATCTGCATCGGGTAGTTCCACGGGATGATGTGGCCGGTGACGCCATGCGCCTCGCGCCACGTCAGCACGCTGTACCCGTCCATGTAGGGAATCGTCTCGCCGTGGAACTTGTCGCAGGCGCCGGCGTAAAACTCGAAATAACGGGCTAGCGCCGCCGCATCGGCTTTGGCCTGTGCGGTGGGTTTGCCGCAATCGCGCTGTTCGATTTGGGCCAGTTCTTCGGCGTGGGCGCTTACGGCCTGCGAGAGTTTCATCAACAGGCGGCCCCGCTCGGCGCCGCTCAATTTGCCCCACACGGTGTTGAGGCAATGGCGCGCGGCCCGAACGGCTTGGTCGATGTCCTCGGCATTCGAACGTTGAATCGCGTCAAACGGCTCACCGTAAGACGGGTCGATCACGGGCAGCGTGCGGCCGCTGGCGCTTGGTAGGGGCTGGTTGGCGATGAAATTGAGTTGCATGCCATGAATTCTCGGGGATGCATTGGTAAATCGGGCGGATCGGCCAAAAAAAAACCCGCCAAAAAAGGCGGGCTTTGGAGCGGTGAAGGCGCAGGCTTACTGCAGCGTCACCTCCACGCGGCGGCCCTCAGAGGCTGAGGTGGCGCCGGCCTTGATGTCTTCGGGCTTCTTGAGCTCAATCTTGTCTTCCGGCACGCCGATGATCTTGAGCAGGTCACGCACGGCGAAGGCGCGTTGTTTGGCCAGGTCGGCATTTTTCACCGGGTCGCCACTGCCATCCACAAAACCGCTGATGACGGCTTTTTTCCCTGCCATGACGCCTTTGACGACTTCAACCAGCGCATCTTTGCCGCCAGCAGCCAAATCTGCCTTGCCCGAGGCGAAGTAGAACTTCACCACACCGCCTTCGGTTTTCACCGAAGCTGCGTCTGAAGCGGATTGGGCAGCGGCCAGCATGGCGGCGTCGGATTTGGCTGCGGTATCGGCGGGGGTGGCAGCCGTGGGCGCCGTTGCCGCTGCACCAGCCGCTGCACCCGCGCCCACAGCGGCCGTCGCCACCACTGTCGCCGGGGCTGCAGAACCTTGCGTCGAAGCGCCTCCGGCTTTGTCACCGTGAATCTGCATCATCAAAGGCACGATCAGCAGCGCCACGATGTTGATGATCTTGATCAGCGGGTTCACGGCCGGGCCAGCCGTGTCTTTGTACGGGTCGCCCACGGTGTCGCCAGTCACGGCGGCTTTGTGGGTCTCGCTGCCCTTGCCGCCATGGTTGCCGTCTTCAATGTATTTTTTCGCGTTGTCCCAGGCACCGCCGCCGGTGCACATGGAGATGGCGACGAAGAGGCCGGTGACGATGGTGCCCATGAGCAAACCACCCAAAGCCGCTGGGCCGAGGGCCAGGCCCACCACGATTGGCACCACCACGGGCAAAAGCGACGGGATCATCATCTCTTTGATGGCGGCGGTGGTCAGCATGTCTACCGCAGCGCTGTAATCAGGCTTGCGTTTGCCGGCCATGATTTGGCCATCGGCGAATTGGCGGCGCACCTCGACCACCACAGAGCCGGCAGCGCGGCCCACGGCCTCCATCGCCATCGCGCCGAAGAGGTAAGGAATCAAGCCGCCGATGAAGAGGCCGATGATGACCATGGGGTTCGACAAATCGAACGTGATGGCTTTGCCGTAGGCCTCCAACTTGTGTGTGTAGTCGGCGAAGAGCACCAGCGCGGCCAGACCAGCGGAGCCAATGGCGTAACCCTTGGTCACGGCTTTGGTGGTGTTGCCCACGGCGTCCAGCGGGTCGGTGATGTCACGCACACTGGCGGGCAACTCGGCCATTTCGGCGATGCCACCGGCGTTGTCGGTGATCGGGCCGTAAGCGTCAAGCGCCACCACGATACCGGCCATCGAGAGCATGGAGGTGGCCGCAATGGCAATGCCGTACAAACCGGCCAGCGCGTAGGCGGCGTAGATGGCGATACAGACAAAAATCACCGGCCAGGCGGTGGAGCGCATGGAGACGCCCAGGCCCGCAATGATGTTGGTGCCGTGGCCCGTGGTGGAAGCTTGAGCGATGTGTTTCACCGGCGCGTATTGCGTGCCGGTGTAATACTCGGTGATCCAGACCAGCGCGCCGGTCAAAACCAGGCCCACCGCGCAAGTGCCAAACAATGCCATCTGCGTGCCAGCCGCCTTGATGGCGTTGTCGGGCATCAACCAGGTGGTGACGAAATAAAAGGCGATCAGCGACAGGCCGCCCGCCACTGCCAGGCCTTTGTACAGCGCCGGCATGACGTTTTTCATGCCCGGCGAGGCCTTGACAAAGAAGCAGCCGATGATGGAGGCGATGATCGACACCGCGCCCAGCGCCAGCGGGTACACCACGGCGGCCGTGCCGGAGCTGGTGAGCAACAAGGCGCCCAGCACCATGGTGGCGATCAATGTGACGGCGTAGGTTTCAAACAGGTCAGCGGCCATGCCAGCGCAGTCACCGACGTTGTCGCCCACGTTGTCGGCAATCACGGCCGGGTTGCGCGGGTCGTCTTCGGGAATGCCGGCCTCGACCTTGCCCACCAGGTCGGCGCCGACGTCGGCACCCTTGGTGAAGATGCCGCCGCCCAGGCGCGCAAAGATCGAGATCAGCGAGGAGCCGAAGGCCAGGCCCAGCATGGGCTTGAGCGCCGTGCTGTCATGCCCGCCGCCAATGGCCAGGTAGAAGCCGCCGACGCCCAGCAGGCCCAGGCCCACCACCAGCATGCCGGTGATGGCGCCGCCCTTGAAGGCCACGTCCAGCGCCGGGCCGATGCCCTTGGAGGCGGCCTGCGCGGTGCGCACGTTGGCGCGCACCGAGATGTTCATGCCGATGAAGCCGCAGATGCCCGACAGCACCGCGCCGATGACGAAGCCGACGGCCGTCGTCAGGCCCAGGCCGGGGACGACCGCGATGGCAATGGCCAGCACGACGCCGACGATGGCGATGGTGCGGTACTGCCGGCCGAGGTAGGCGGCGGCACCCTGCTGGATCGCCAAGGCGATCTCCTGCATGCGGGCATTGCCGGCGTCCTGGCTGAGGATCCAGCTGCGTTGAATGAAGCCATAAAGAACGGCCGCGAGGCCGCAAGCCAGCGCGAAGTACAGCGCCATTTCCGTCGACATGTATGAGTCTCCTGTTCAGCGTGTTGTCCATGGCCCGCAGCCGGGTAGGCGTGGGCTCGGTGGATCGAGCTTACGGGCCGGGCTTGACACCGCAGTTGCGCGTTTACCAGCGATGTTGGGGAAAGTCAGGAGGCTACTGGGCTTTGGGTCGGGTCCGCGTTGGGCCTGGCGCCGTGCTCAGCCTAGGCGCAAAGCGGAGCTGGGCCGGGTGCCCAGCGACCATTTGCAACAACGGATCAGCCCGGCGCCAGGCCCAACCCGAAGGGCCGGGGAGATTTGCAGTGCCATGCGGTGTTGCTGGCTCGTTGTGTGGCCCCGCCACACGCCTCGCCCGCGCCTAGCCTGGCACTGCAAATCTCGCCGGCGCGGACCCGACCCAAAGCCCAGTAGCCTCCTAAAATGCGGGTTTTCCAGCCCCTAAGAACGACGACCATGAGCCTGCACAACGTGACCCCCGGCGCCAAGGTGCCCGACGAGTTCAACGTGATCATCGAGATCCCGATGAATGCCGACCCGATCAAGTACGAGGTGGACAAGGAGAGCGGTGCGCTGTTCGTCGATCGCTTCCTGACCACGCCGATGTACTACCCGTGCAATTACGGGTACATCCCCAGAACGCTGGCGGACGACGGTGACCCGGTCGATGTGCTCGTCATCACGCCGTTCGCGTTGACGCCCGGCGTCGTCGTGACCTGCCGCCCGCTGGGCGTGCTGATGATGGACGACGAGGCCGGTGGCGACGCCAAGCTGCTGGCCGTGCCGACCGACAAGATCCTGCCGATGTACAGCCACTGGCTGAGCGTCGACGACGTGAACCAGATGCGCCTCAAGGCCATCCAGCATTTCTTCGAGCACTACAAGGACCTGGAGCCGAACAAGTGGGTCAAGGTCAAGGGCTGGGAAGGCCCGGAGAAGGCCAAGTCCGAGATCAGGGAAGGCATGGAGAACTACGCCAAGTCGCTGCAGAAGTAAGCGGCTCGCCAAGACTGAGAAAGAGCGCCTGGGCTTGTGCCCAAGGCGCTTTTTTCATGACGCCGTGGCGGCGCCGAAGCGCTCGGCCAGCAAGGCGGCGGCGTTGACCGGCTTGTAGAGGACGGCGTCGAACAGGTCCGCCTGCGCCGGCGCCAGCGGGCGATCGACGAGGGCGATGCAGCGGCGCGCGGGCGCGTGCTCGCGCCATTGCTGCAGCCGTTCGAGGCCGGCCGCGTCCAGCAGCCCGGGGTCGCACAGCAGCAGATCCGCTGGCGACAGGGCATCGCCGGCCGCAAGCCGCTGCACCTCGACGTTGGCGGAGAACAGCAATTCGGCAACCCGGTCTGCATGGCCCAGCGGCGCGTCGATCAGCAGCGCCAGCATGTCTGGTGGGGAGGGTTCGATGGGCGGGACGGCGTCGGCGGGCATCAGCACCTCTTCGGCTCGGCCCGTGGCCAGTGGCAGATCGAACACGAAGCGGCTGCCTTGGCCGACCACGCTGTGCACCTCGATGCGCGCGCCCATGGCCTCGACGATGTGCCGGGCCACCGCCAGGCCCAGGCCCGACCCAGCCTCGGGCGGCCGACCTTCCTCGGGCGGCGCCTGCCAGAAGGGATCGAACAGCCGGGCCTGGTCTTCGGGGGCGATGCCGCTGCCGGTGTCCGCCACCTCGAAGCGCCACACGCCCGCTGCCGCGCCCGCCGGCCTGACGCTCAGTTCGATCTGACCGCCGCAGGTGAACTTGGCGGCGTTGGACAGCAGGTTGAGCAGCACCTGGCGCAGGCGCTTGGCGTCCACCAGCACCACGGCCGGCAGCTCGGGGTCGATGTGCGCCGTGAAGCCGTTGTGGCGCTGCCGCGCCAGCAGATCGCCCTGTTCGGCCAGCTCCAGCAGCAGGCCGTGGATGTAGAGCGGCGCGGGCACCAGCTCCAGCTCGCGAAGCTCGCCGCGCGAGAACTCCACCAGCTCGTCGATCAGCGCCAGCTGGTAGCCCACGCTCTGCTCGACGCTGGCGCGCAGCTGCTGGTCGCGCCGGCCGCTGCCGCCGTGCCCGCCCAACAGGCGCAGATAGCTCACCGTGGCGGCCAGCGGCGCGCGCAGGTCGTGGCCGATGAAGGCCAGCAGGCGGCTGCGCTGCTGGTGCTGGCTGCGCGCCTCCGCCAGCGCGGCTTGCAGCTCCACGGTGCGCTGCGCCACCTGCCGCTCCAGCTCGGCGCTGCGCACGGCCCGCTCCTGCAGCAGCTGCGCCTGCGCGGCCAGCTCGACGCGGCGCTGCTGCGCGACTCTTTGCACCAGGGCCACCAGCAGGATCAGGTGGGACAGCAGCAGCACGACGGGGGTGGTCAGCCACATCACCGGCCCCAGCTCCAGCCAGCCCAGCACATAGGCGTAGCGCGGCAACGCGCCCACCACCGTGGACGCCATCACCACCGCGGCCCAGCCGGCCAGCGGCAGGCGCCGCCACCAGCCCCAGCCGGCCAGCAGCAGTGTCAGCAGGCCGCACAGCCCCGTCAGCGCGTTGACGAGCGGCGCCACGGCCCGGTAGTCACCCCACAGCGCGACCAGCAGCGCCGCGCCGACGGCGAGCCAGACCGCGCCCAGTGCCCAGCGCAACGCCGCCGCAGCCTGGCGCAGCGGCAGGATGGCAGCCACGGCCAGCGAATTGAGCAGCTGCGCCGTGCCCATCAGCACCACCAGGCTGCGCGGCGCCCAGCCGGTGGCGTTGGGCCACAGGTACTGGAAGCTCAGGCCATGCAGGCTCAGCTCGTAGAGCCCGTAGGCAGCGACCGAGCCCGCCATCAGCGCAAAGGCCGCCCGGCGCCAGAAGAAGAACAGCAGCAGATAGCCGGCGGCGGCCAGCATCTGGTTGCCGGCCAGCACGGCGATGGCCAGCGCGGTGTCGCGGTTCTCGCCCAGGCAGTCGCTGGGCCGGCACAGCAGGGCGTCGAAGGAGCCCACCGTGCGGCCCGACTCGCGCAGCATCAGCCGCAGCGGCCGGCCCGGCTCGGGGCGCAGCTCGAAGCTCACGTCGCTGGTGTCCAGCGGCCATTGCCCGTGCGGCACGAGCAGGCCGGCCTGCGCATGCCGCCATTGCCCGTCGGGCGCTTCGACCCACAGCTGGGCGTGCTCCATGCGCGTCAGCGTCATCACCAGCCACAGCGTCTCGGGCTGCGCGTTGGCGGGCAGTTCCAGCCGCGCCCACAGCGCGGTGCGTGTATAGCCCGGGGTGCGCAGGCGGCTGGTCGGCTGGTGGGGCTTGAAGTCGGCCGCCCGTGCCTGCACGTCAGCCAGCGTCCAGGCGCCGCCGGGGTCTTCCAGCAGCTGCCAGGCCGGCTCTAGCGCAGGCTGGGCCTGAGCCGTTGCCCAGGCCGCCAGGGCCAGCGTGACGCACAGCAGCCGGTACAGCCAGCGCAGCGTCAAGCGGTGCCGCCGTCGCGCTGCTGCTGGCGCCAGGCCTGGGGCGTGAGCCCCAGTCGCTCGCGGAACGCGGTGGAGAAATTGGCCGTGTTGGCAAAGCCCACGTCGAGGGCGATGTCCTGCACGCTCATCGGCGTGGTCGCCAGCAACTGGCAGCCGACGCGGATGCGCTCCTCGCTGACGAAGCCCGACACCGTCAGCCCCAGGTGCTTGCGGAACAGCGTCGACAGGCGCCGCTCCGTCAGGCCCAGCCGCTCGGCCATCTGGCCCACGGAGGGCAGTGTCGCCAACTGCTCGCTGATCAGCCGCGTGGCGGCATGGACGAAGGCCAGCTCCGGGTCGCCGGCTGTCGTGTTCAGCCCGGGCGCGACGGCGTGGCGCAGATGGACGTGGACTCGCGCCAGCACCTCGTCGGCCAGGAAGGGCTTGCCGATGTAGTCCACCGCGCCCAGGCGCAGGCCCTCCAGCCGCTGCTGCGCGTTGGCGTGGGCAGACAGGAAGATCACCGGGATCTCACGTGTGGCCGTGTCGGCCTTGAGCAGCCGGCACACGGCGTGGCCGTCCAGGCCGGGCATCAGCAGGTCGAGCAGGATGAGGTCGGGCCGCTGCGCCTGCGCGCGGTGAAAGCCCGAGACGCCGTCCGTAGCGTGCAGCAGCCGGTACTGGCGCGCCAGCAGCTCGGACAGCTGGCGCAGCTGCTCCGGCGCGTCGTCGATCAGCAGCAGCCGCGCCGCACAGGGCGACGCCGTGACGTCGTCGAGCGGTGCGGGAGGGGCGGCGTTCATCGGCGCGCATTGTTGTGCCCAATGCCGGGGCGGCGCACTACCCGAATCGGCGAAGCGCTCCTTCGTTCAGCTCGCCGACAGGTCGGCGGCGTTCAGCGGCCGGCATCGACGCTCTCCCGCCGACCCATGCGGCGCCGCGCCAGGAAGCCCGCCAGGCCTGCCAGGCCCAGCCCGAACTGCGCCCACGTGGCCGGCTCGGGCACGGCGGCTACTTCGCCCACCAGACGCAACTGCACGTCGCCCAGCGCGCCCATATAGCCGCTGGCATTGCTGCCGATGGCATGCAGCGTGACGACCTCGTCGAAGTGGCCGGCCAGCAGGCCGCTGAAGCTGACCTTCAGCCCGTCCTGGTAGTCGCCTTCGCCCAGGCCGGCGATAGGGCCGAAGCCGCTCAGGCTGAAGTGCGAGCCCGCAGTGCCGAGGTCGAACTTGAGGCCCAGCAGGTCGGACATGCCAGGCGCCACGTTGCTGACGACCAGCTCGGCGCCGACCGTGCCCGAACCCAGGCGCAGGGTGCCGAAGTCCAGCGTGTAGGCCGCGCCGCCGCCAGAGAAGCTGCCCGCGCCGGCCAGCTTGCCCAGGCCCAGTTCGGCGTAGTGGTTGACCTGGGCCTTGAGCACCACCTGCTGGCTGGCCAGCGCCAGGTCGCTCATGTCGGCGTTGTGGCTGGCGAAGGCCAGCGTGGCGGTGCCCCTGGACTGACCGCTGTAGGAGGTATCCAGGCTGACTTGCAGGCTGCTGGGGTCCTGGGCGCCGGCAGCCAGGCCGGCCACGCTGCCGCTGGGGGTGAAGCGGGCGTTGTCGCTGCGGATGGCCGCCAGCAGCACATCATTGAGGCCGGCCACGCGCGTGGCGGTATTGCCCACCGTGATGGTGCGCGCCGCGACCGTGTCACCGACGTGGACGATGCCGAAGTCCAGCGTCGTGCCGCCCAGCTGCGCCAGCGCCGGCGTGTAGACCTTGCCACCGGTGATGCTCAGCGTCTGGCCCGCCACGTTGTCGAAGTTGTTGACGATGGCGAGCGTCTGGCCTGTCAGCGACTGGCCGGCGAGCGGCTGGTAGACGATGTCGTAGCTGCCGCTCGATGCGCCGGCCGCCACGGCCCCCCAGTTCTGCGCGGTGACGCCGCTGCCGCTCAGGCGGGCGCTCATGCCGCTGGCCTGGATGGCGCCGCGCAGGCTGCTGCCGCTGCTGCCGACGTTGTTGATCTTGAAGCTGGTCGCCAGCGGCGCGGCGCCGACGCGCACGCTCGGCAGCGTCAGCACGGCGCTGGCGGTGTCGCCCAGCGTGACGAACTCGCCCGACAGCGTCTGCTTCACGCCGCCCGTGGCCAGGATCTTGCCGCTGCCGGTGACGCCCGCGCGGCGGTTGAAGGCATTGCCCACGCCGAAGGCCGCGTTGTCGTAGTCCTTGGAGATGGAGATGCTGCTGGCGCCGATGGCGAGTGTGCCGGCCTGGGTGAGGGTGCCCAGGGTGGTGGCGGCAATCAGCGCCAGCGTGGCACCGGCGTCGACGATGACGTTGCCGTTCAGGCTGCCGGCGGTCAGCGTGCCGCCGCTTGCGCGCACGGTGCCGTTGTTGGCCACCGAGCCGTTCAGGCGGCCATGGCCGCTTATCGTGCCGGCGTTGGTGGCGGCGCCGTTGAGGATGCCGCCCTGCATCTGCACGGTGGCGCCCGCTGAATTGGTGAACGTGGGCACGAAGGTGGTGGGCACTTTGGGCGTGAAGCCGCTGCCCAGCCCCAGGGACAACTGGCCGGCATTCGTGAAGACAACCGCCGCTGCGAACGTGGCGCCGTTGAGCAGGGTGAAGCGCCCCGTCGTCGTGATGCTCGCGAAGTTGGCCAGCGCGTTGCTGCCGTCGTTGCTGCTCTGGATCCTGGCTGCGCTGCCGTCCAGCGTGATCGCCGTGGCGTTGGTGACGATGTTGGCGTCGGCGAACTTCAGCACGCCGGAGCCGCTGACGACATAGCTGCCGTGCGAAAGCGTGCTGCCGCTGAAGCCCAGCAGGCCACCTGCGAGATCGAGCGTGCCCGCCTGCACATCCAGGCTGCCCAGGTTGTTGATGAAGCTGGTGCCGATGGTGGTCGTGCCTGCACCGGTCTTGGCGTAGTGGCCGCGGTTGACGAAGCTGTTGATGCCCAGCCCGCTGTCGATGCTGCTGGCTGCACCACTGTTCTGATCGGTGAACACGCCCATGTTCATCAGAACGGCGGCGTTGTCGAACGTGATTGAGCCGTTGCCGGCCCAGCTGCTGGCCCCGTAGAGGCTCACCTCACGGTGGCCGAGGCTTTTGCTGTCGCTGCCGCCGATCGCGAGGCCGCCCAGGAACTTGGTGCGGTTGGACGTCCCGTTCGGGCCGGTCATCGTGCCGCTGGTCCAGGTGCTGGCCAGGCTCACGTCAGCCTGACCCGCCCCGTTGAGGGTGCCGCCGTTGATATGCAGCTTGGCGATGCTGAAAGGAATCGTCCTGGCATCGGCCCACAAGGTGCCGCCCGTCAGCGTGACGCTGCTGAGGGGGTGGCTCGTCATGCCGCCGTTGAAGCGCAGCAGGCCGGCCTTCACGACCAGGCTGCCGTTGTTGACGAAGGGCACCGAGATGATGCTGGTGCCGCTGGCGAGCTTGGAATAAGTGCCGTTGTTGATGAAACTGGTGCCCGCGCCGACGAAGCCCAGGGTGCCCGAAGTCGTGACGGTGTCGGAGAAGCTGCCGTTGTTGGTCAGCACCGCGCCGCTGCTGAAGGTGAGGCCCCCGCCGGTCCAGGCGCTGAGCCCCGACAGCGTGACGCTGCGCTGAAGGCTGCGCGCGGAGGTGCCCATCAGGGCGAGGCCGCCGTTGAACGAGACGTTGCCACTCGCGCCCTCGGTGAGGCTGAGGGTGCCCTCGCTCCAGCTCGAGTGATTGCTGACGGTGACATTGCCTGTGCCGATCAGCGTGCCGTTCTTCAGTTCGAGGCTGCCGATGGTGGAGCTGGCACCGAGCTTGAGGACGGCGCCGTTCCAGATCTTGACCGCGCCGGGCCCGGTCTCGGCGTCAGTGAAGCTGACGCCTCGGGTCAAGGTCATGGTGCCGCGGTCCAGCCACAGCGTGCCGTTGTTGACGAAGTCGGCGTGGATCGAGGTCTGGCTGCTGCCGAACTTCTGGTACAGCCCGCTGTTGTAGAAGCTGTCGGAGCCGGTCAGCGCGGTCAGGCTGACGTTGGCAGCCGTCCAGTCCTGGAAGCTGCCCTGATTGGTGATGAAGGACCGGTTGAGCACGATGTCTCCGCCGGTCCAGCCGCTGACACCGCCCAGGAACATGCTGGTCCTGTCCAGCACGTGCTGGTTGGTGGCGAACTCCAGGCCGCCATTGAAGGCGGTGACGAAGTTGGCGCTGTTCGTCGAGGCGATGGTGCCGCCGCTCCAGTAGGACAGCTTGCTGGCCGTGAGGGAGTTGGTGCCGCTCAGGTTGGCATACAAGGCCAGGCGGCCGATGCTGGATGCCGCGGCCACATACATCGGGCTGTAGGTCGTGAGCGTGCCAGTGCCGGTAAAACTGTTGATCCACAGCGCCTGCCTGACATCGACATCGTGTTCCTGCAGCCATGCGTTGTCGGCCAGTCCGGGCACATGCTGGGTGTCCCAGTTCAGATAGAAGTGCCAGTCCTTGCGAAGGTGAAGATGCTCGAAATGCTCATTGGGCGCGAAGGTGGCGCTGGCCGGTAGCACGGGCCCGGACCCCAGCGCCAGCAACGTTGCCAGTGCCAAGGGCGTGTGGCGCTTTGCACCGCGCCAGTGGCGGCTCGGGTTGCGATCTTCGGCGTGTGCAGGCGCGGTGCGGGCAGCAGGTCTCATCTTGGGCTCGGCATGGACGTTGAGTCGCGCGATGCTCAGCCCGCTGGCGCTACGTCACCTTTGCTCAACTGCAGAAAAGTTGTGCTGGTTCGCAGGGGCTTACGAGAAAGCGCCAGGAACCCCGTGAATCAGGGGGGCGGGTCAACCGGGCGATTTGAACGGCCGGTGCTCCGCCAATTCGCTGACATAGCCCTGCATGGCCTGACCCTCGCGGGCCAGGAAGTCGCCCACCGCGTCCGCAAACGCCGGATGCGCCAGCCAATGGCTTGACGCGGTCGGCGTCGGCATCAGCCCGCGTGCCATCTTGTGCTCGCCCTGGGCGCCGCCCTCGAAACGTAGATAGCCGTTCTCGATGCACCAGGCCAGCGGCTGGTAATAGCAGGCGTCGAAGTGCAGGCAGTTGATGTGCTCTACGGCGCCCCAGTAACGACCGAACGCCGCCTTGCGCTCCGGGTCGACGACGAGCATCGACACAGCGACGCGCTCGCCGCCGCGCCACGCCGTGAACAGAAGCCAGTGGCGTGCCATCGTGGCGCTCACCCGCGCAAAGAAGTCGCGCGTCAGATAGGGCGTCGAATGGTGGGCCTGGTAGGTGAGGGTGTAGCAGCGGTAGAAGAAGTCCCAGTCCGCAGCCTCGATATCGTCGCCTTGGGCGACCGTGAAGCTGACGCCTTCCTCGCCGACCCTGCGCCGCTCCTGCTGGATCTTCTTGCGCTTCTCGCGCTGCAGGCTGGCCAGGAAGTCGGCGAAGTCGGCGTACGGCTCCGGCGCGCGGTTGGTCCAGTGGAACTGCACCGTACTGCGCATCGACCAGCCAGCTTCGCGCGCCGCCGCCTGGTCGGCCTCGTCGAGAAACAGAAGATGCGCCGACGACAGCTCGGCCGAGCGCGCCAGCTGCTCGATGCCGCGCAAAAGAAGCAGGCGGTGCGCGTGCGTGCAGGCGAGCAGCCGCGGGCCGGGCACCGGCGTGAACGGGACGGCATCGAGCAGCTTCGGGTAGTACGCGAGTCCGTGTCGCCGATAGGCGTCGGCCCAGGCCCAGTCGAATACGTACTCGCCGTACGAATGGTCCTTGAGGTAAAGCGGGCAGGCGGCGACGAGCGAGCCGCGGTACTCCAGCGTCATGAAGTGCGGCGACCATCCCGTGGCTGGCACGGCGCTGCCCGAATCGTGCATCGCGCGGAGGTACTCGAGCGAGACGAAAGGGTTGGCCGCAGGCTGTGCGGCGACGAGAGCTGACCAGGCCGCAGCGTCGATCTCGCCCGGGTCGTCGAAGACCCGGATAACATGATCTTCCTCGACTTCGCTACTTCGTTTTCGACGTCTCGCGGCGTCACTCATATGTCAGATGTTCCGTCCGTGAAAGTGGCGCTGGCCCAGATCAACGCCACGGTCGGCGACCTTGTCGGCAACGTGGCGAAGATCGTCGCCGCGGCGCGCCGCGCCCATGCCGAAGGTGCCCGGCTGGTGCTGACGCCGGAGCTCGGCTTGTGCGGCTACCCGCCCGAAGACCTGTTGCTGCGGCCGGCGTTCATGACCGCCTGCGGCGCAGCGCTCGCCGATTGCGCCGCGCAACTCGGCGATCTCGAGGGTCTCTACGTCGTCGTCGGCCATCCGTATCAGTTCGGTGAGTCGGGTGATGTT
>JANOYE010000054.1:0-11111 GCA_031428695.1 Rhodoferax sp.
CGCGGCCAGGGCGTTGAGCTGGCGCCGCATGGCAAGACGACGATGTCGCCGCAACTCTTCAAGCGCCAGCTTGACGCCGGGGCCTGGGGCATGACGGTGGCAAATGTCACGCAACTGCAAACCGCCGTGGCGGCAGGAGCCCAAAACTGTTTGATTGCCAACCAGGTGTTCGCAGCCAACGACTTGGCGCAAATCCACCGCCTCCAACGCGATCACTTCGGGCTGCGCATCGTGTTTCTGGTGGATTCGCTGGCGCAACTCGACTTCATTGACCAATGGCACGCAGACGCCGAGCCGCCTGGCACGCTGGAAGCGCTGCTGGAGATTGGCGTGCCCGGCGGGCGCACCGGTTGCCGTGAACATGCAGAGGTCATGCAACTGGCCGCACGTATGAAGTCCAGCCCGGCAGTGCGTCTGGTGGGGCTGGAGTGTTACGAGGGGCTGGGCGCAACGGGCAATTCCGAGGCCGACCAAACCTGCGCCGCCGCGCTCATGCAACGCTTGCACACCGCCGCCCAGGCGTGCGATAGGCTGGGGCTGTTCGAGGCCGGCGAAGTGCTGGTCAGCGCAGGCGGCTCGGGCATTTTTGACCTCGTCGCGCCTCACATGAAGCCCGCTTTGAGCCGCCCGGTTCGGGGTGTGCTGCGCTCGGGCTGTTACGTCACACATGACCAAGGCAGCTACAAGCGTTTGTTCAGTGGCGTTTCAGAGCGTTTGGGTTGTGGCGACGGCCTTCACGCCGCGCTGGAAGTTTGGGCCGCTGTGCAGTCGGTCCCCGAGCCCGGCCTGGCGATTCTCACGGTGGGAAAACGCGACATTTCTTACGACCAGGAAATGCCGGCGGTTTTGCGTTATTCCCCGATGCAGGGCCGCCAGCCATTGGCTGCGCCGCCCGCCTGGCGCATTGCCGCCCTGAACGACCAACACGCCTACCTGCGCTGGCCGGCAGAGGCGTCAGCGCCCGTGCCGGCTCCCGCCCCCCTGCATGTGGGAGACCGCGTGTGCCTCGGCATCTCGCACCCCTGCACCACCTTCGACAAATGGCGCTGGATGCCGCTGGTGGACGAAGACTGCAACGTGATCGACGCCATCACGACGTGTTTCTAATTTCCACGTGTCATTAATTCTCTGGAGACGCCATGCCCATCCGCACCTTCCCTGTCACCGACCGCTTCGCCGCCGAGATGGGTGACATCGACCTCACACAGCCCTTGGGCAGCGGTGACCTGGCCGACGTGAAATCCGCCTTTGCAAGGTACGGCGTGGTGGTGTTCCCGGCGCAAAACCTCAGCCGTGACGACCACCTGCGGTTTGCCGCCCATTTCGGCCCGCTGGAAGGCTCGATCCAAGGCACCATTCAGGGCGAAAAACTGCGCATCCGCGCCGAGTTTGCCGACATCGCCAACCTCGACGCCAACGGCCAGGTCTGGAAGGCCGGCAGCCGCCTGCGCCTGTTCCAAATGGGCAACCGCCTGTGGCACACCGACAGCTCGTTCAAAGTGGTTCCCGGCTACGCGTCGATGTTGTATTCGCGCTCCATTGCGCCGATTGGCGGCCACACCGAGTTTGCCGATTTACGCTCTGCCTACGAGGCGCTGCCCGAGGCCATGAAGCAACGCCTAAAGGGCCTGGTGGCCGAACACTCGTTGCTCTACTCGCGCGCCAAACTCGGCTTTACCCAGTTCACCGACAGCGAAAAGCTGGCCTTCACGCCGGTGCGCCGCCCGTTGGTGCGATGGCACCCCGAATCTGGCCGCACCACGCTCTACATGGCTTCCCACGTGGGCAAGATCGACGGCATGGGTGACGAGGAGGCCGCGCAGTTCATGAAAGACCTGATCGCGCACGCCACCCAGCGGCAATTTGTCTACACGCACCGCTGGCGCGTCGGTGACCTGGTGATGTGGGACAACCGCTGCACCATGCACCGGGGCACCGACTTTGAAGACACGCGTTGGCCGCGCGAAATGGAGCGCGTGACGACCTCAGACAGACAAGACGTGTTTGCGGCCTTTGCGTTGGCGGCGGCTGAGGTTGCGGTGGAAACCGCTGATCTGCAACATTGAATGGCCGGGCGCGTTCCTAAGCTCGTTCTAAAGCTCGTTCCGAGGCCCGATCACTCTGAACTCACCAGCGTCTCTGGGTCGGCCACATCGCCGCTGGTTTTGCGGGTCGCCGCCGCCAGCCCTTTGAGCCAATCACAAAAGGCCGCAATCTCCGGCCGCAGGTTGCTGCGCGGCCCAATGATGAGCCAATAGGCCATGGGGCTTTCCATGCGGGTGTTGGGCAACACCTCGACCAAGTCGCCATGTGCCAGCGCTTCTGAGACCAGCGGAAGGCGGGCCAACACCACACCTTGCCCAGCCAGCGCAGCTTGCGCCATTTGGTAGGCGTAGTTGAAATAGAGCCAGCGTTTGGGCGTGAGTTTGGTGAGTTTCTGCTCGTCAAACCAGCGCCGCCAGGTCAGCCACTCCAGGTGGGTTCGGTGCGCGTCGCCGGCTTCGATCAAGGTGAATTCGGCCAAGTCCGCAGGTTTTTTGATTTGCACGCCGCTCTTCAACAGCCAAGGGCTGATGACCGGCGCCAGTTGCTCGCCAAACAGCCGCACAGCGTGGCTGGGCATGGCAGATGCCGGGCCGTAACGGATGGCCAGGTCGATGTCGGCCACCTCCATGTCGACCGCCACGTCGGAGGCGTCGATGCGGATGTCGATATCGGGGTTGGCGCGCTGGAACACTTCCATGCGCGGGATCAACCACATGGATGCGAACGAAGCGAAGGTGGTGATGGAGACACTTCGCCGCCCGGCGCTTTGGCGGATCTGCCGCACCGCGCCGTCGATCTGCGGCAGCGCCCGCGCGACGGACCCAAGCAGCAACGCGCCCGCGCTCGTCAACTCGACCGCGCGCGTGTGCCGCAAGAAAAGCGCGGCACCCACATCGTCTTCAAGCGCCTGAATTTGGCGGCTCACAGCCGATTGCGTCAGCGCCATTTCTTCGGATGCCGCGCGGAAATTCAGGTGCCGCGCCACCGCCTCAAAGGCGCGCAGGTTGCCGGCGGAAATCGGGCGGCTGCGCAAATGGGTTTGGGAGTGTTGCATGGCTGGACAGGGCGGTTGATTGATACTTAAATAGCATCAATAGTGTGCTTGATTGTCATTGGAATTGCAAGTGAATCCGGCCGATCATCTGCTCTCGAAATATGTGAATGTTCAAGCTCCAAAGGAATAGTCATGCACTTCAATAAATCTCACAAAACGCAACAATCAGCCACATCGGACGTTGCCGCGTTGGAGCAGGGTGTCCGCATTCTGGAGCCGCACCACGCCCTGACTCTGAAAAGCGCGCATCCAGGTGTGGTGCGCATCGTGCACGGGCGGGCATGGGCCACATTTGACGGCCCGCATTGCGGTCCGGCGAACGACTTGGGGGACCGGGTTTTACTCGAAGGCGACGAGCTGCACGTGCGCGCCGGCCAGCGTCTGGTGATTGAACCCTGGGAGCGCTCGGCCCGAGACCTGGTCTATTTCAACTATAAGTGGGAGCAGCCCCATTTACCAAAACTGGTCGCTTGACTTGAGAGTCGATGCCATCACACGCAAACTTTAATTTGGTGCTACATTGATCCGGCGACAACTGTTTTTGACGTGTTTGCGTCCCCGGAGTTGTCGATTCTTGAAAACCACAACGCTTAGTCCGCCACCCCGCTTGCGAGACCCGGGGGTGACGGCAAGGGCATCAGGAGACAACGATGAAGTTTGAACGCATCACCCGCCGCGCGCTGTCCTGCGCCGCCGCCATCATTGGCATCAGCCTTCTGGGGCTTGCGCCTCAGGCTCAAGCGCAAAACAGCTTTTCGGACCTCCCGCGCAACGAGACGCTGATTTTGGAGAACCCGGAAGGCACCATCAAAAACGCTGGCTGGTTCAACATCTGGGCGATCAGCGGCGGCGGCCAGTCCACCGGCCTGCACCAGGTGGGCATGGACACCTTCTGGTACATCGACCCGGAGAAGGGCCTCGACGGTGTGTGGGACAACTCCCTGGCCAGCGACAAACCCATCTACAACGCCGATTTCACCGAGATGACGGTCAAGCTGCGCCGGGGCATCTATTGGAGCGACGGTGTCGAATTCACGCCCGCCGACGTCATTTACACCGTCGAGACGCAAATCAAGAACCCGGCCATGCGATGGGGCGCGGTGTTCAGCCTCAACGTGGCGAGCGTCACCTCGCCCGATCCGCAAACGGTGGTCTTCAAACTCAAAAAGCCCAATTCGCGTTTTCACGCCGTCTTCACCGTGCGCTGGAACGGCGCCTGGATCATGCCCAAACATGTGTTTGAGAAGCAGGCTGACCCACTCAAGTTTGACCATGCCAAGCCGATTTCATTGGGTGCATACGTGCTCAAAAGTTTTGACCCGGACGGCAAATGGTACATCTGGCAACTGCGTGACGACTGGCAACGCACCAGCCTCGGCCGTTTTGGCAAACCGGGCCCGAAATACCTGGTCTTCATGGATCCGGGCCCGCCGGACAAACGCGTGATCGCCCAGCTGAACCACCAGCTTGATGTGGTGCATGACATCTCCCCCGAAGGCATGTTCACCCTGGCCAAACAATCCAAAACATCCCAGGCCTGGTTCAAAGGGTTCCCGTATGGCCACCCTGACCCAACCCTGCCCGCGCTGATTTTCAACACCCAGAACGACAACTTCAAGAACAAGGATGTGCGCTGGGCCTTGGCGTTGCTGATCGACATCAAGGCCGTGTCGATGGCGTCTTATCGGGGTGCCGCAACCATTTCCGCGATTGGCATTCCCCCCACAGGGACGCATCCGAGCGTCTACCACGGCCCCATGCAGGAGTGGCTCAAGGGGTTTGAAGTTGACACTGGCAAACGCAAGATCAAACCTTACGATGCCAATATGGGCAAGGAAATCGCAGACTCACTGCGCCCGTCAATGGGGGCGCAAATCCCGACCGACCGCAAACAAATCGACGCTGCTTTTGGCATGGGTTGGTGGAAAACCAATCCCGCCGCCGCTAAAGAACTGCTGGAAAAAGCTGGCTACAAAAAAGTGGGCGACCAGTGGATGACGCCCGATGGCAAGCCGTTCACGATTCGGGTGATGGTCGAAGGCGACACCCGCCCGATCATGACGCGCGCAGGCTCCATGATTGTGCAGAACTGGAAGCAGTTCGGCATAGACGCCAAGGTAGACGTCGCCCAGGGCACGCTGCTAACACGCCGCGCGGCAGGCGATTTCGACACCTTCATTGGCTGGAGCGTTGAGACCTGGGGCGGCCACCCCGACCTTTCCTATTTCCTGGACAGCTGGCACAGCCAGTTTGTCGCGGAACCGGGCAAACCCCAGCCCGCGCGCAATTGGCAGCGTTGGGCCAATCCGGAGCTGGACAAAATCATCGAAACCGTGCGCACCGTGGGTTTTGACGACCCGCGCGGCATCGAGTTGGGCAAGGACTACGTGAAACTCGTCACGCGCGAGATGCCGACCATCCCGCTGATGGCCTACAACGTCTTCACCGTGATGGACGAAACATATTGGAAAGGCTGGCCCACCTCGGCCAACCCTTACGCCAACCCGGTGCCCAACTGGAGCAATTCGCGCTACATGCTGACGCGCCTTAAGCCCGCGAAGTGACCCGGCGAAGTAGGCCTGTGTTGACCGTTTCTCGCCGCTGATTCCCTCGGCTGATAGATGCGCGCATTTGCCATCTACGGGCTCAAGCGCCTGGGTCAATTTGTGCTGGTGGTGTTCATTGGCGTCAATATCGCCTACATCATCACGCACGCCACACCGATTGACCCGGTCGAGCAGTCCATCGCCGTGGTGACTTCGTTCGGCAATACCAGCCCCGAGGCGATTGCCATGATGCGCGAGTCGCTGCGAGAGTTGTATGGGCTGACGGGCGGGCCGGTGGAGCAATACGTCAATTTCTGGAAGCGCATCGTGACAGGGGACTTTGGGCCCTCGCTCTCAAGTTTCCCGACTCCGGTGATGTCACTGATTGGCCGCGCGCTGCCCTGGACTTTTGGCTTGTTGTTCACCTCCACCTTGCTGACCTGGGCGCTGGGCAATCTGCTCGGCGGGCTGGCGGGGTACTACCGCAACAACAAGACTCTGAAACTGCTGGGCGTGATCGCCGTGGGGCTGCACCCGGTGCCGTATTACATCGCCGGTTTTGTTTTGTTGGTGATCTTTGGTTACCTGTGGCCGGTGTTGCCGATCACCGGGGGCAGCGACATGAACCTGCGCCAGGTGATGGACTTTGACCACGTTTTGAGCATTCTCAAACATTCCATCTTGCCGGCGGCGAGTTTGATGATGATTGGCATCGGTAGCTGGTTTCTGGGCATGCGCTCGCTGGTCTCCAACGTGGTAACGGAAGACTATGTGACGTATGCGGAACTCGGCGGCGTGGCGCACAAACGCATCCTTTTCTCTTACGTGATGCGCAACGCGCTGGTGCCGCAAATCACTGGCCTGGCCATGTCGCTGGGCACCATCTTCAATGGCGCCATCATCGTGGAGCAGATTTTTGGCTACCCCGGCGTGGGCGCGTTGCTGGTTGGGGCGGTTTACGCGGGCGACTATGGCTTGGTGCTGGGTGTGACCACGATTTCGATCATTGGGGTCTCGGCTGCGGTGTTTTTGATCGATTTGATCTACCCCTTGCTCGACCCGCGCGTCGAAGCCCGTTAGGCCAACACTCACATGTTCAAAACCCTGCGTGATCTGCTCAAGACGAACCTTGAGTTTGCCATTGGCGCGGCCTTGACGGGCATTGTCGTTGCCATCGCGCTGCTGTCGTTTGTCTCACCCTATCCGCCGATGGATTTGTACACCACCGCGATGGACGTGCCGCCGGGGTGGGCGCACCTGTTTGGCACGACGAGCCGCGGGCAGGACGTGTTTTGGCTGCTCACCTACGCGATTCGCAACACCTTGCTGTTTGGTTTGACCGTCGCGTTGTTGAGCCGCGTGATGGCGCTTTTGGTGGGCCTTTTGTCTGGCTACAAGGGCGGCTGGATCGACCGGCTGCTGATGTCGGTCAACGACACCTTCATCGTCATCCCTCTGCTGCCAATCCTGGTGTTGTTCTATTTCGTCTTGCGCGACCAACTCACCTGGGGCTGGCTTGCCGTCATCATGGCCATGCTCGGCTGGGCCTATGACGCGCGCCTGATCCGCTCCATCGCCATCAGCCTGCGCAACCGCGATTTCACCCGCACCAGCGTGTTCTCCGGCATGACCACACGGGAGATATTGCAACGCGAACATTTGCCGTATGTGTTGCCGGTGGTGTTTTCGACCACGCTGAACAATATCAACTGGTCAATTGGCCTGGAGGTGACGCTGGCGGTGCTGGGCTTCACCGACATCAACACGCCCTCCATCGGCGGCATGATTTATTGGGCCAATCAACACACCGCCATGGTGGCTGGCATTTGGTGGTGGATCGCGTTTCCGGTGCTGCTCCTGGTGATGGTGTTCATCGGTTTGTATTTGCTGGCTGTGTCGATGAACGAATACATCGACCCGCGCAGCCGTTTGAGCCGCCTGGGGAGCGGCCCATGAGCCAGAATGGCGGCGCTGGGCCGGTGCTTAAAGTCGCGGGGCTCAAGGCCTATTACCGCACCAAGCACTTTGGCAATGACCGCGAAGTCAAGGCGGTTGATGGTGTTGACTTTGAAGTCCGGCGCAATGAGATTTACGGCCTGGCGGGCGAGTCGAGCTGCGGGAAGACCACTTTGGTCAAAACCATTGCCGCTGCGCTGAAGCCGCCGCTTGAAATTGTCGCGGGCACGGTGGATTTCGCCTTCGCGCCCGACATTTTGAGAATGAAATCTGACGAGTTGGACAAACTGCGCTGGCGCCATCTGTCTTACATCGTTCAAGGCTCGATGAGTGTCTTCAACCCGGTGCGGCGCATCCGCCAGTCGTTCATAGACTTCGCGTTTCGCCACATCAACAAACCGCGCGCTGAGTTTGACCAACAGGTTGAGGCCCACCTCGCGCGGGTGCAACTCGACCCGAGTGTGCTCAACGCCTACCCGCATGAGCTTTCAGGCGGCATGCGCCAGCGCGCCACGATCGCCTTGGCCACAATTTGCCGGCCCGACTTCATCATTGCCGATGAGCCAACCACCGCGCTGGACGTGATCGTGCAAAAAAACGTGCTCGACATGATCAAACAAATCCAGCGCGAAATGGGGTCTTCGGTGTTGTTGGTCACGCATGACCTCGGTGTGCATGCCCACATGGCGGATCGCCTGGGCATCATGTACGCGGGCCGCATCGTCGAAGAAGGGCCTGCCCAGCAACTGTTTGCCAACCCGCGCCACCCCTACACCGCCCATTTGGTGGCCAGCCTGCCACGCATTGGTGACGCCACGGTGCGCAAAGGCCTCGAAGGCAGCCCGCCCAATTTGGCGGCGCCACCCAGCGGCTGCCGTTTCCACCCGCGTTGCCCGCTGGCGATGGCGCGCTGCAAAACCGAAGCGCCGGCGATGGCGCAACTCGGGAGCGACCACCGCGTGGCATGTTTCGCCGTTGAAGCCGCAAACCCATGAGCGGCAAAGACGCGCCCCTGCTTGAACTGAGCCACGTTTGCAAAGACTTTGTCCGTGGCGGCTTGTTGTCGCGCCAGCGCATCCGCGCGGTGGATGACGTGAGTTTCCGCATTGAATCCGGCAGGCCGGAAATCTTCACCATCATTGGGGAGTCGGGCAGCGGCAAATCAACCTTGGCCAGCATGATCCTTAAGCTCGCGCAGCCCAGCAGCGGCAGCCTGCGTTTCATGGGGGGCGATCTTGCCGGCATTCACAACCGGGCAGCGCGCCTGCGCTTTATGGCCCAGGTGCAGCCGATCTTCCAGAACCCGTTCGAGGCCTTCAACCCGCTCAAGCAGCTTGACCACTATTTGTACATGACGGCGCAGCGCTTCACGGCAGCCAAAGACGATGCCGCCGCCGTGCAAGGCGCCGACGAAGCGCTGAAAAAGGTGGGTTTGTCGCTGTCTGAGGTACGCGGGCGTTACCCGCATGAGTTGTCGGGCGGCCAGTTGCAGCGCATTGCAGTGGCGCGGGCGTTGATCCCGTCGCCCCAACTCATCGTGGCGGATGAACCTGTGTCCATGGTTGACGCATCGCTGCGCATGTCCATCGTCAACTTGTTCAAAACCTTGCGTGATGACTTGGGAATTTCCATCATTTACATCACCCACGACCTGGCGACCGCCTACTACATCTCCGACCGCATCATCATCATGCAGCAGGGCAAAGTGGTCGAAGCCGGTGACGCCAAAACCGTGCTGGCCAACCCGCAACACCCGTATTCGCAACAACTCAAAGCTGCGGTGTTAAGTCCGTAAGCCTCCAAAATCCTTAACCGCCTGCGCCCTTATTTTCTGATTTGCCCAAGGAGACACTCCCCATGACAGCCACCCGCCAAGCCAAAATTTTGATCGACCGGGATTTCGCCATCGGCGACACCGACCCGCGCCTTTTCGGCGCTTTTGTCGAGCATCTGGGCCGCTGCGTCTACGGCGGCATTTACGAGCCCGGCCACGCCACGGCAGACCAACAAGGCTTCCGGCAAGACGTGCTGGCCCTCGTGCGCGAATTGGGCCCCACCATCATGCGGTACCCCGGCGGCAATTTCGTCTCTGGCTACAACTGGGAAGACGGCGTGGGGCCGGTAGAAAAACGCCCCAAACGGCTTGACCTGGCCTGGTTCTCCACCGAGCCCAACACTTTCGGAACCAACGAATTTGTCGACTGGTGCCGCGCCGCGAGTGTGGAGCCGATGTTTGCCGTCAACCTGGGCACGCGTGATGCCGACGCCGCGCGCAACCTGCTCGAATACTGCAACCACCCCGGCGGCACCGCCTGGTCTGACCTGCGCCGCGAACACGGCTGGGAGAAGCCGCATGACATCAAATTCTGGTGCCTGGGCAACGAGATGGACGGCCCGTGGCAGATGGAGATGAAAACCGCCACCGAATACGGCCGCATCGCCACTGAAGCCGCCAAGATGATGCGCTGGACCGACCCGAGCATTGAGCTGGCCGCCTGCGGCTCTTCCGGGCGCAGCATGCCCACCTACGGCGCCTGGGAAGACACCGTGCTCGAACACACGTTTGACCACGTGGAATACGTGTCGCTGCACACCTACCTCAACAATTACGCGAGTGATACCGCAGCATTTTTGGCCTGCCCGGATTTGATGGACAGTTTCATCGAAGAAGTGGTGGCCATTGCCGATTCGGTGGCCGCCAAGCGCCGTTCGCCCAAACGCATCATGCTGAGTTTTGATGAGTGGAACGTCTGGTACCGCACCCGCCGTGTGCGGGCGGATCGCGTCAAGGAAGGCTGGCCGGTGGCCCCGCCGATCCTGGAGGAAATTTACAACATGGAAGACGCCCTGTGTTTCGGCGGCGCCTGCATCTCGTTGTTGAACCATGCGGATCGTGTGAAATCCGCCTGCCTGGCGCAACTGGTCAACGTGATTGCCCCCATCATGACCGAAACCGGTGGCCCAGCCTGGCGGCAAACCATCTTCCACCCGTTTGCGCAGATGAGCAAATTCGGTCGGGGCCGGGTGCTGCGCGCGCGGGTTGAATCAGACACCTACGCCAGCAAATATTACGACCCGCGCGGCGCTGAAGACCACTACTATTCCATACCCAAAGCGCCCTACCTCAAAGTGGCTACCGTGGCCAATGACGATGGCGGGCTGAGCATTTTTGCCCTGAACCGCGACCTCAAAGGCGAAGTGCAGGTGGAAGTGTCAGCGCGCGGCTTCAAACCGCTGAAAGTGGGTGTGGCCCAGCAGCTTCAGCATGCGGACTTGCAGGCCGTCAACACGAAAGAAGCCCCTGACAAGGTTTCACCAACGGCGATCAAGGGCGTTGCAGTGAACGGAGAAACCCTGCGCATGACATTGGCGCCCGCTTCGTGGAACCTCATCAACTTCATCCCCGCGTGACGGATTGACGCGGGCGTTTCAGCGTCTTATCGCTTTGACGTTTTGGTCGCGGCCTTGGATGTTTTGGGCACCTTCGCAGTTTTCGCGGGCTTTGAAAG
>JANOYE010000055.1:0-2459 GCA_031428695.1 Rhodoferax sp.
AGCATCGCGGTGTAGACCATTTGGTTGGCGGGCACGTCCATTTCGTTGGCGCACAGGCGTTGCAATACCGCCAGCGCATCACGGCCTTGCAGCAGGAGTTTGCTGAAGCTGCTTTGGTCGTAAATCGCCACGGCTTCGCGGGTAGCGCGCTGCTCTTCGATCATCCAGGGCAGCCAGCCGGGTTTGCCCAAGCTGTGCGCAGGTGCAGGCTGACCGGCGGGGCGGAAGTAGTTGGCACGCTCCCAGCCGTTTCTGCTGCCAAACTCCGCACGTTTTTCTTTCAACAAATCGTACAAAGGCGACGTGCGCAAAGGCCGCGCGGTGGCGAGTTCCTGCCGTGGCCAGCGCATCGCGTAATGCAGCCCCAGCGTCTCGCCTGTGCGCTCGGCCAACATCTTGCGGTTGCCCATGAACCAGCCGAAGCGGCGAATGTCCACGTCCGACAAATCGGTGCTGGGTTCGCCGCCAATGATCCACTCGGCCATCAAGCGGCCCGCGCCGCCGCTGTTGGCAATGCCAGCCGAATTGAAACCCGCGCAGACAAAATAATTGCGCAGCTCGGGCGCCTCACCCAGGATGAAGTTGCCATCCGGGGTGAAGCTCTCGGGGCCATTGAGCAGCATTTTGATCTCTGCTGTTTCCAGAGCAGGCGTGCGGTGGATGGCGTTTTTCATCAAGGGCTCGAACTGGTCCCAGTCTTCACCCAGCAACTCGAACTGGAAGGTCGATGGAATCGGATCCACCTTCCACGGCTTGGCCGCCAGCTCAAACCCGCCCATCACCAGGCCGCCGACTTCTTCTTTGTAATAAATCAAGCCATCGGGGTCGCGCATCACTGGCAACATGGGATGCACGCCGTCCATCTTGCCGGTGACGATGTAAAAGTGTTCGGCGGAATACAGCGGCACCGTCACCCCCGCAAGCCGGCCGAATTGCCGCGCCCATTGGCCAGCGCAGTTCACCAGGGTTTCGCAGCGAATGGTGGTCACTTCCGCATCGGGCGCGTTGGTGTTGCGCACCTTCACACCAACGGCGCAGCCGTTTTCTATCACCACACCAACCACCTCAACGCCCTCAATGATTTTCACGCCCCGGTTCCGCGCCCCCTTGGCCAGCGACATGCACAAATCCGCCGGGTTGGCTTTGCCGTCGCCTGGCAGCCAGATGCCGCCTTGCAAATCTTCGTGGCGGATGATGGGGTATTTGTCTTTGACCTCCTGCGGCGAGATGAGGTGGCATTCCACGCCAAAACTGTGCGCCATCGCGGTTTGTTTGCGCAACACCTTCATCCGCTCGGGCGTGCTGGCCACGTTGACACTGCCGCATTGTTTCCAGCCCGTGGCCAGGCCCGTTTCTGCTTCCAAGCTCGAATACAGCTCAATGCCGTATTTCGACATCGTCGTCATGTTGCGGTTGGGCCGCATCTGCCCCACCAGCCCGGCCGCATGCCAGGTGGTGCCGCTGGTGAGCTTGCCTTGCTCCAGCAGCAACACATCAGTGCGCCCGGCCTTGGCCAGGTGGTAGGCCGTGGAGCAACCAGCGATGCCTCCGCCGACGATGATGGTTTGGGCTTGGGTGGGGAGTATTTGGGTGCTCATTCAGTTCTGACCTGATAGGTCGCCTCCTAAAACCAAACGCGCCCACATGGGCAGCGGTTCAACAAACTCCGTCACTTGCCCACCCTCGCACATCGCCACCATATGAGGCCCGCCGGCTTCAATTTCCCGAGATTCGTAGAGGTACGCCACTGTGGCGAGGTGAACCGCCTTAGACAAATTTGCCAGCGTGCGCGGATAACGCGCCAAAATTCTGTCGGCTGGCACGTCGTGCCCACCTTCGCGCACACGCTGCTTCACGCGGGTCAAAAGGCGCTGCGGGTCGTCCAGTGCCACCACGTAGAGCGCCACCACCAAGCCATGGGCAATAGCCTCTTCAATCAGTGCGAGCTTGGATGCATGTGAGAAGACAGTTTCGCTGGCAAAAGACTCACCGGCTGAAAGCTTGGCTGCGCGTTGTGCGTCGGCCCATTGCCTCGCGGCGTTTGACCGCTTTTCAGGGTCAATGATGTGCTGCAGGCAGTCTCGCTCATGCAGGTCGGCATTCACAAATGGCAAGTCGACGCTGATGATGCCGTCTCGCACCAGGGCGCGGAACAACGTGGATTTGCCAGCGCCGTTAGGGCCGGCCAGCAGGTGAAAAATTGGCACCGCGCTTACTTCGCGAGTTTGCGGCTTTCTTCCACCACTTCGCGCACGCGCAGGGCCAACGAGCCGCGGGACTCGGCCTTGAGCAGTTTGCTTGTCAACTCGGCAACCGCGCCGACTTGCTGCGCCTTGCGCGCCGCCGCCTCATAATTTTCAATCGCCGCGCGCGACTCTTGCACCGACAGACCCGAGTGCTCAACCACGCGGCCCAACGTGGCCCAGTATTCAATCTGACCCGCAGTGGAGCGCCGCAGC
>JANOYE010000056.1:0-19472 GCA_031428695.1 Rhodoferax sp.
TGGTTTAAGCCTAAACTAAATGCATGAACATTTTGTGCGTTGGTGGTGGCCCGGCCGGTTTGTACTTTGCGCTGTTGATGAAGCTGCAAAACCCGGCGCATGTCGTCAGCGTGGTCGAGCGCAACAAACCGTTTGACACCTTCGGCTGGGGCGTCGTGTTGTCAGACCAGACGCTGGGCAACCTGCAGGCGGCCGACCCAGTTTCTGCAAAATTAATCGGCGAAGCCTTCAACCATTGGGACGACATCGAGGTCTTTTTCAAGGGCCGCAGCGTGCGCTCGGGCGGCCACGGCTTTTGCGGCATCGGGCGAAAACGGCTCTTGAACATCTTGCAAGAACGCTGCATCGAACTCGGCGTGAACCTGGTGTTTGAAACCGATGTGGCCGACGACCAGCAGCTCGCCGCGCAATACAACGCCGACTTGGTGATTGCCTGCGACGGCCTCAACAGCCGCATCCGCAACCGGTATGCGGCCACGTTCGAACCCGATGTAGACCTGCGCCAGTGCCGCTTCGTCTGGCTCGGCACCCACAAGACTTTTGACGCTTTCACCTTCGCCTTCGAGCAGACGGAACACGGCTGGTTTCAAGCGCATGCCTACAAGTTTGATGGCGAGACCTCTACTTTCATCATTGAGACGCCCGAGGCCGTTTGGCAGGCGCACGGGCTGGACGCGATGGAGCAGCCCGAAGCGATTGCCTTTTGCGAAAAACTGTTCGCCAACTACCTCGACGGCAATTCGCTGATCAGCAATGCCACGCACTTGCGCGGCTCGGCCAATTGGATTCGCTTCCCGCGCGTGGTGTGCAAAACCTGGGTGCACGAAGAACTTATCAATGGCAAAGCGGTGCCGATCGTGCTGATGGGCGACGCGGCGCACACGGCGCATTTCTCTATTGGCAGCGGCACCAAACTCGCGTTGGAAGACGCCATCGACTTGGCCAATGAATTTGCCGAAAGCACCGATCAACTGGTCAGCGCGGCTGACATGAAGCAGGTGCTGCAACGTTACGAAGCCCGGCGAAGTGTCGAGGTGTTGAAGATCCAGAACGCCGCACGCAATTCCACCGAATGGTTTGAAAACGTCAAGCGTTACACCGGCATGCAAATCGAGCAATTCGCCTATTCGCTGCTGACCCGCTCGCAACGCATCAGCCACGAAAACCTGCGCCTGCGTGACGCCGCCTGGCTCGGCGGGTTTGAAGGCTGGCTTGGTGGTGCGGCCCGACCCGAGCAACAACCGTCAGAAAAAGCACCCCCATTGCCGATGCTGCTACCGCTCAAAGTGCGTAGCCTTGAGTTGAAAAACCGCATCGTCGTCTCGCCCATGGCGACCTACAGCGCGGTCGACGGTGTGCCGCAAGACTTTCTGCTGGTGCATCTGGGCGCCAGGGCGCTTGGTGGTGCGGCGATGGTGATGGTGGAGATGACCAGCCCCACGCCCGAAGGCCGCATCACGCCGGGCTGCACGGGTTTGTGGAACCAGGAGCAAGAGGGCGCCTTTGCGCGCATCGTGAGTTTTGTTCACAGCCAAAGCAGCGCCAAGATTGGCATGCAACTCGGCCACAGCGGCCCCAAAGGCTCGACGCAATTGGGCTGGGAAACCACTGACGATCCACTGCCAGACGCGGCGGCCAATTGGCCGGTGATGGCGGCAAGCAACATTGCCTACGGCGCGCAAAACCAGTTGCCCCACGCCATGACGCGGCCTGACATGGATGCCATGACCGAGGCCTTCGTTGCCGCCACCCGTCGCACCCTTGAAGCCGGTTTCGACTGGCTGGAGCTGCATTGCGCGCACGGTTATTTGTTGTCGAGCTTCATCTCGCCGCTGACCAATTTACGCACCGACGCCTATGGCGGCGACATTGAGGCCCGCTGCCGTTACCCGCTGGAAGTTTTCGCTGCGATGCGCAACTTATGGCCTGCCCACAAACCCATGAGTGTGCGCATTTCCGCACACGACTGGGCGGCGGGCGGCAATACCGCCGATGACGCGGTGGACATCGCGCGGCTCTTTAAAGCGGCGGGTTGCGACGTGATTGACGTCTCTTCAGGCCAGACCACGCGCGCCGCCAAGCCGGTTTATGGCCGCATGTACCAAACGCCGTTTGCAGACCGCATCCGCAATGAAGTCGGCATTCAGACCATGGCCGTCGGCGCCATCACCGAGGCCGACCAAGCCAACAGCATCATCGCGGCAGGCCGCGCCGACCTCTGCGCCATCGCCCGCCCGCACCTGGCCGACCCGGCCTGGACGCTGCACGAAGCCGCCAAATTGCAATCGCGCGACGTCGATTGGCCCAAGCAGTATTGGAGCGGACGGGATCAGCTTTACCGTGAAATTCAAAGACTCAACGCGATGGCAAGTCTCGAAAATAAAGCGTAGGCAGCTATGATAAATATAGTAACTGGAAACTGACATGGATGCCGAAGCTCGCGTTCAAGGCACCACCATGGCGCAGCACCCGCAGGAGTTGCGCCTGTGGCTGAGGCTGCTGACTTGCACGCAACTGATTGAACAAACCATTCGCAGCAAGCTGCGCAGCGAGTTTGAAACCACGCTGCCGCGTTTTGATTTGATGGCCCAGTTGGAGCGTTCCCCAGCCGGCCTGATGATGAACGAGTTGTCGCGGCGAATGATGGTGACGCGCGGCAACATCACCGGCATTACCGACCAACTGGTCTCAGAAGGCCTGGTCGAACGCGTTGAGGTGCCTGGCGACAAACGCTCATGGCGCGTGCGTTTGACCAAGAAAGGCCGAAATGCCTTCATCGGCTTGGCCATCGAACACGAGCGCTGGATCGTCGGCGCGTTCGCGGGGCTGGACAAAAACGATGTCGCCGAGCTCCACACCTTGCTGGGTCGTGTCAAAGAAAACCTGCCCAAATCACGCGTATCCCTGAAGTCCACACCAACCACCACAGCCTCCACCACAGCCTCCACCACGCCATGAAACATTACATCCGCAGCACCAACCCCATGCGGGCGCAGTTTGGTCCCCTGGCCGACTACGCCGCGCGCCATTTCAGCTGGTCTTGCAGCGCAAGTGGCGTGGGCACACTCACGCTGAACCGGCCTGAGCGCAAGAACCCGCTCACCTTCGAGTCTTACGCCGAGTTGCGCGATTTGTTTCAAAACCTCAATGGCGCCACCGACGTGAAGGCGGTGGTTGCCACCGGCGCGGGCGGCAATTTCTGCAGCGGCGGCGACGTGCATGAAATCATCGGCCCGCTGTTGGACATGAGCATGCCCGAGCAACTTGAATTCACCCGCATGACGGGCGCCCTGGTGCGCGCCATGCGCAATTGCCCTCAGCCCATCATCGGCGCCATCGACGGCATTTGCGCGGGCGCGGGTGCCATGGTGGCGCTGGCTTGCGACATGCGGTATGGCACGGCCAACAGCAAGACGGCGTTTTTGTTCACCCGCGTCGGCCTGGCGGGAGCGGACATGGCCGCCTGCGCGTTGCTGCCGCGTGTGATTGGCCAAGGTCGCGCGTCGGAGTTGCTCTACACAGGCCGTGTGATGACAGCGCAAGAGGGTTTGGCCTGGGGTTTCTTCAATGGGCTGCATGAGCCGGGTGACTTGCTGGCCAAAGCGCAAGCGCTCGCAGCCGAGCTGGCGTCTGGCCCCACCTTTGGCCACAGCATGACGAAAACCATGCTGCAACACGAATGGGCCATGACGATCGACCAGGCCATCGAGGCCGAAGCGCAAGCCCAGGCGATCTGCATGCAGACCCAAGATTTCCGCCGCGCTTACGAAGCGTTTTCCGCGAAACAGAAACCGGTGTTCGCTGGAGATTGATCGTGCCAGACGCAGCTTCGAAACCAGCACATTCGACAAGCGCTGCCGACGATTTCGACGCGTCCAGAATGCCCGAGTCTGGGGCCTGGCCTGAGTTTCGTTTCGATCTGCCCGAGTTGCAGTTTGGCGCACAGCTCAATCTGGTCGAGGAACTGCTCGACAAGGCGGCAGACAAAGGATTCGCCGATCGCCCGCTGCTGCGCTCGCCAAAAATCACGCTCACCTACGCTGACGCGCGCGAGCGGGTGGACCGCATCGCCCGCGTGCTGGTTGAAGACCTGAACTTGCTGCCGGGCAACCGTGTGTTGCTGCGGGGCGGTAACTCGATTGGCCTGGCGCTGGCTTGGCTGGCGGTGGTGAAGGCCGGCATGATCGCCGTGGCCACCATGCCTTTGCTGCGCGCCAAGGAGTTGGGCGACATCATCGAGAAGGCGCAGCCGGTGGTGGCGCTGTGTGATTTCAAGTTAATGGACGAGCTGAATTTGGCGCAGGCGCAGGCGCAGGCCGGGCCGAGCTGCCTGAAAACCATCGTGCCCTTCAATGTGATGAATGAGCCGGGCTCCTTGGCCGTTCTGGCGGCGCAAAAAGATGCGGGTTTTGCCGCCTTTGCCAGCCGCGCGACCGATATTGCGATGATGGCCTTCACCTCCGGCACCACCGGCAAACCGAAAGCCGCCTTGCACAGCCACCGCGACATTCTGGCGGCCTGTGAATGCTGGCCGCGCCATGTCCTCAAAGCCCGTGTTGACGACATCGTGATCGGGTCTCCTCCGCTGGCATTCACCTTCGGCATGGGCGGCCTATTGATGTTTCCGATGTGGGCCGGGGCCTCGGTGTATTTCCACGATGCGCCCTACACGCCGCAAAGCATGGCCGAGGTGATCCACGATGTCGGCGCGACGATTTGTTACACCGCGCCGACGTTTTACCGCCAGATGGCCGCGCCCATGAAAGCGCTCAACGCGTCACGTGGCAAGCCCGCCCTGCGCATCTGCGTGAGCGCCGGTGAAGGCCTGCCCAACGCCACCCGCACGTTGTGGCGGGAAGCCAGCGGCATCGAAATGACCGATGGCATTGGCGCCACCGAAATGTTCCACATTTTCATCTCCTCGGCGCCTGAAGACGCGCGCCCTGGCGCCATTGGCAAAGTGGTGCCCGGCTACAGCGCAAAAGTGGTGGACGAGGCGGGCGAAGAATTGCCGCGCGGCACGGTGGGAAAACTGGCCGTGGTGGGCCCCACCGGCTGTAAATACCTCGACGACCCGCGCCAGGCCAACTACGTGAAAAACGGCTGGAATTATCCCGGTGACACCTTCATGCAAGACGCTGACGGCTACTTTTTCTACCAGGCGCGCACCGACGACATGATCGTCACTGCGGGCTACAACGTCGGCGCGCCCGAGGTGGAAGACGCCTTGTTGCGCCACCCCGCAGTGGCCGAGTGCGCGGTGGTAGGCAAAACGGACGAGGCGCGCGGCACCATCATCAAGGCGTTTTGCGTGCTGAAAGTTGGGCATGTGGCGGATGCCGAGATGGCCAAGACGCTGCAAGACCACGTCAAGGCCGTGATCGCGCCCTACAAGTACCCGCGTGAGATCGAATTTGTACGCGAGCTGCCGCGCACCGAGACCGGCAAACTCCAGCGCTTCCGGCTTAAATCGATTTGAATCCCTAAACCCGATAGCAAGGATCACGCATGCAAGCACTTCAACCCCCCGGCTGGGCGCCCGCAAAAGGTTACGCCAATGGCATCGCCGCACGCGGTACGCAAATCTATGTCGGCGGGCAAATCGGCTGGAACGCCCAGCAGCAGTTTGAGAGTGACGACTTCATTGCGCAGACCGCCCAGGCGCTGCGCAACATCGTTGCGGTGTTGCAGGCGGGCGGCGCAGGCCCTGAGCATGTGGTGCGCCTCACGTGGTACATCCTGGATCGTGTCGAGTACAGCGCCCGTTTGAAAGAGCTGGGCGCGGTTTACCGCGACATCATGGGGCGCAACTTTCCGGCCATGAGCTGCGTGCAGGTGGCGGCCCTGGTGGAAGCGCGGGCCAAGGTGGAGATTGAGGCCACCGCGGTTCTGCCAGAATGACCACGCTGACAACCGTTCAATGCCTTGCCAAAAACAATCAATCTCAAACCCTTTCTCGGGACGCTCACGGGCCCCTGGCTTGACCCAAAAGCCTGGCGCGCTGGCCGCCTGCACAGGAATCTCCGGCAGGGTTTGACCCTGGTCGTGGGCGCGTTGTTGTCAACCCTGCTCGCAGGTTGCGCCGATGTCGGTTATTACTTGCAATCGGCGCGCGGCCATTGGGGTGTGATGCAAGCGGCGCGTCCGGTAGGCGACTGGCTGGCCGAGTCGCAAGCGACGCCCGCGCTCAAGCGCCAGCTTGAATTGGCGCAGCGCATTCGCCGCTTCGCCGTCACTGAGCTGGCGCTGCCAGACAACCCCAGTTACACCCGGTATGCCGATTTGCATCGCACTGCCGTGGTGTGGAATGTCGTGGCCGCGCCCGAGTTGTCGCTGACATTGCAGACCTGGTGTTTTCCGGTGGCCGGTTGTGTGGGCTACCGGGGCTATTTCGATGAGAGCCAGGCCAGGGAATTTGCCGCTGGCCAGCAGGCAACTGGCCTGGAGGCGGGGGTGTACGGCGTGCCGGCCTACTCGACGCTGGGCTGGATGAACTGGGCCGGGGGTGACCCGCTGCTCAACACGTTCATCAACTACCCAGAAGCTGAGATGGCGCGCTTGATTTTTCACGAACTGGCGCACCAAGTAGCGTACGCCAAAGACGACACCACGTTCAATGAGTCTTTCGCCACGGCGGTCGAGCGCCTGGGCGGTGACCTCTGGCTTGCCCAACCGGCTTCAGCGGGCGCCAGAAAGCAGCACGAGGCAAATTCCGAACGGCGTGCGCAGTTTCGCGCGTTGACGCAGGCGACACGGCAGAATTTGGCGAAGATTTATGGCGCCAATGATCCCAATGATCCCAATGATCCAAATGACCCATCAAGTCACAAAAAAACTGAAAAGCTTGCTCTCAAAAAAGTAGCAATGGAAGAATTTCGTGCAAGTTATGCGCGGCTTCGGTCGGCCTGGGTGGCAGGCTCGGCAGTGCCGCAAAATTTCAGCGGTTACGACGCCTGGGTAGCCCGCGCCAACAACGCTTCATTTGGCGCGCAGGCGTCTTATGACGACCTGGCGCCGCAGTTTGAAGCGCTGTACCGCCAAACCGCTGAACAAACCGCGCGCCAATCAGCCAGCCAGGGCCAGCCGCCCTGGCCGGCGTTTTATGATGCGGTCAAGCGGCTGGCGTTGTTGCCGCGAGAGGAGCGGCGCCGGCTGCTGGCCGAACAGGCAGGGTCGGCGGCATCGCCATTGCATCACACGCCTGCCCATCAAACGCCTGCCAACAGATAGGAGATTTCCGTGGCTGATATTCACATTCTTCGCAACCACAGCCTGGGTTTGACCGAAGCACGCAAAGTGGCTTGCCAATGGGCCGAGCAAGCTGAAACGGGCTTGCAGATGGAATGCACTTACGAAGAAGGCGCAACCCGCGACGAGGTGTGCTTCAGCCGCGCAGGCGCCAACGGCACGCTGGAAGTCACCCACAACAAGTTTGAGCTCAACGCCAAACTGGGCTTTCTGCTGGGCGCCTTCAAGGGGCGAATTGAAAGCGAGATCGTGAAGAACCTGGACGCGCTGCTGGCTGCATCACCTGCCGCCGCAGCCAAGACACCCGCGGCCAAAAAGTCAACGAAATAATCCTTAATCAGCGACGCACCGAATGCCCCCTACATGTCAAATTTGAATTCTGGCCCCTCGTTAGGCCCCTTGGCCGGCCTCAAAGTGGTCGAAATGGGCCAGCTCATCGCCGGGCCGTTTGCCGCCAAAACCCTGGCCGACTTTGGCGCCGACGTCATCAAGATCGAGCCACCCGCGCGTGGCGCTGACTTGGGTGGCGACCCGCTTCGGCGCTGGCGGCTAATGAAAGACGGCACATCGGTTTGGTGGCAGGTGCAGTCGCGCAACAAACGCTCGCTGGCCTTGAACCTCAAAGAGCCTGACGCGCAGGACGTGGTGCGCCGCTTGTGTTCAGAGGCCGACGTCGTGATTGAAAACTTCCGCCCAGGCGCGATGGAAGGCTGGGGCTTGGGGCCGGAAGTGCTGCATGCGGCCAACCCGGGCCTCATCATGCTGCGCATCAGCGGTTATGGCCAGACTGGGCCCTACCGTGACCGTCCCGGCTTCGGCGTGGTGGCCGAGGCCATGGGCGGCTTGCGCCACCTCACCGCCGAGCCCGGCCATGTGCCGGTGCGTGTGGGGGTGAGCATCGGTGACACCTTGGCGTCACTGCACGGCGTGATCGGCATTTTGATGGCGTTGCAGCACCGTCACAACTCGGTGAGCGCGGACGCGCCCAAGGGGCGCGGGCAGGTGATTGACGTGGCGCTGTTCGAGGCGGTGTTCAACTGCATGGAAAGCCTGCTGCCCGAGTACAGCGCCTTCAATGTGGTGCGTGGGCCGGCCGGCAGCGCCATGCCGGGCATCGCACCGACCAACGCCTACCGCTGCCAAGGTGGCGGATACGCCATCATTGCGGGCAACGGCGACAGCATCTTCAAGCGCCTGATGCAGGCCATCGGGCGCGACGATCTGGGGCGAGACCCCGGCCTGACTGAAAACTCCGGGCGAGTGGCGCGCGTCACGGAAATCGACGACGCCATTGGCCTGTGGGCCGCCGCGCGCACGGTGGATGACGTCATGGCGGCGCTGGAGCTTGCCCAAGTGCCAGCGGGAAAGATTTACACCATAGCCGACATCGCCGCCGACCCGCATTACGCCGCGCGCGGCATGCTCAGCCAAGTGGCGATGGACGACGGCAGCCAGTTGATGGTGCCCGGCTTTGTGCCCAAACTTTCCCTGACGCCCGGCGGGCACCGCCGCAACGCGCCCAAGCTCGGCCAGGACACCGACGAGGTGTTGCGCGAAGTGGGCCTCACACCCTCTCAAATCGCCGACTTGAAGGCACGTGGCGTGGTGCAATGAGCTGCTCAATGCGCGGGCTGGCAAAAATAGCGGTGGTTTGTACCGTTGTTTTGTTACCTAGTTTTGTAACAAATTGGACAAATCGCCGTAGAATTTTGCCGTGATCACAAAACACCTCGACGATCTGCCGATTTGGAACATGGCGTTGCCACTGCCCATGGTGACCAACGACGCCGAGATGTTTGAATGCCAGATTCTGCTGGGCGGTCTCTCACTGGTGCTGAGCCGCCTGCACCCGGAACAAGGGAAAAACCGCTTCAGCTACACACGCGGGCTGGCCGCCAAGTTGACGCGTTTGCTTGAATCTTCACACCATGAAAGCACCGACCTGGACGGCTCAGACATGCGCCAGTTGTGGCCAAGCAGCCAGCACTTCACCGAATCGCTGGCCGAATGTGAACGTGCACTGGACACCGGCACCTTGATTGTTTTTCGGCGCCTGCAAATGCAGGCGCTCACGGACGAAAAAGCCAACGCGGTGAAGGCGCAGAACGACTCGCGTTTTGGCGCGTCGATTGCAGGCGGGCTGGAACCCGCACCGCGTCAGCAGAATGGCGGAGCTTAGATAACGCGTTGCAGGCGTTGCAGGCGTTGCAGCAGCGCGGGCAAGTTTCGCGATTGAAGGCGCGGTAAATTGGGGGGTAAATGGCGCCCGGCGCAACCCAAATCAGCTCAGCGTGGCAATCAGGTCAATGTAATCCTGCATGGCGACTTTGCCGTCAGTGCCTTTGAGGCCATTCCAGGCATCCCATTTGGCGCGGCCCACCATGTCGGTGAAGCCGGGCTTTTTCTCTGTGTTGTCACCCACGCTGCCCTGCTTGTACAAGGCGTAGATTTTCAGCAATGTGGCGTTGTCGGGGCGCTCGGTCAGATTTTTTGAATTGGCGGCGGCAGCCTCGAATTTCGCTTTCAGATCGGCCATGGTCTTCTCCGTTCGGTCTTCAGGTGGATGGGATGCTTTGACCTCTATCTTAATGGCTTGACACGGATCATCCAACGCTGACCGAAACCGCCACGCGAGGGCAGTTTGCCCTCAAAATGCCGAATCATTTGAAAATGGAATGCGTTCATCATTTGCAACTGGAGCCCACATGGTCACCCGAGTCACTGCCAAAGAAGCCGCCGATTTCGCCATGCAAGCCACACGCTCCCTGCGCAAAGACATGACCCGCGCCGCGCGCGGCACTCTGGGCCTCTCAGGTGAGCGCATGGGCAAAGTCGACACCGCCTGGCTGCGCATGGATTCGGCCAGCAACCTGATGATGATCGTCGGCGTGTGGGTGCTCAAGCCCGGCGTCAGTTATGCGGCGGTGTGCGAACGGTTGCAGGAGCGCCTGCTTCAATACCCGCGTTTTGTGCAGCGCGTGGTGCAAGACAGCGCGGGCGCCACGTGGGTGCCAGACACCCGGTTTGACCTGCGCCATCATGTGGTGGTTGAGAAACTCGCCAGAAAACCCAAAGGCCGAGAGCAAGAGGCCTTGCAGGATCGCCTGGCCGAGCTGGCCTCAACGCCGCTGGACCCCAAGCGCCCCTTGTGGCAGTTCCACCTGGTCGAGCATTACCTGGGCGGCTCGGCCTTGATGGTGCGCATCCACCACTGCATTGCCGACGGAATCGCCCTGATTTCAGTGACCCAATCGCTGGTGGATGGCGGTGCGCCGCCGCCCGAGCGCCCCACGCACGGGCAAGACCAGCAAGGCAGTGCAGCCAGAACCGGGGGCCTGGATGGCGTGCAGTCCTGGCTCGAAAACAGCCTGCTGGCACCCTTCACCAAGCTGGCAGTGCGCGCCCTGGGCGCTGCGGGTGAGGGCGCGGCCAATGCGTTTGATCTGCTCAAAGACCCGCAAAAAAGTGCAGAGCAGGGTGTTGAATCGACGGTTGATCTGGCCCGCCTGGCGTATCAATTTGCCAGCGATTCTGCCGCCCTGGCCTTGATGCCCGACGATTCGCCAACGCGCCTCAAAGGCACGCCGGGCACCACCAAAAAGGTAGCCTGGTGCCCGCCGCTGCCGCTGGCAGAAGTCAAAGCCGTGAGCAAGGCACTTAATTGCTCCATCAACGACGTGCTGATGAGTTGTGTGGCGGGCGCCATTGCGCAATATTTGGTGGCCAAGGGAGACGACGTGGCCAGCAAAGAAATCCGCGCGATGGTGCCGGTGAACCTGCGCCCGCTCGGCCAAGCCCACAAGCTGGGCAACCATTTCGGCCTGGCGCCGGTGGTGCTGCCGTTGGGGCTGGAGAACCCGATTGAACGTGTTTATGAAGTGCGCAAACGTATGAGTGCCCTCAAAGGCAGCATGCAACCATTGTTGGCTTTTGGGCTGCTGGCGGTGGCGGGGCTGCTGGTCAAACCAGCCCAGGACGCCATGCTGAACCTGTTTTCCAAGAAGACCACCGCCGTGATGACCAACGTGCCGGGCCCGCTGGATAAGCTGAAGTTTTGTGGCGCCACGCTGGAAGAAACGCTGGTCTGGGTGCCGCAAAGTGGCAGCGTGGGCTTGGGCGTGTCGATTTTGAGCTATGGCGGCGGCGTGCAGTTTGGTGTGATCTCCGACGCCAAACTGTGCCCCGACCCGCAGGCCATCATTGACGAATTCGAGCCCGAGTTCTTCAAGCTGGCGATGGTGACCTTGATGCTGCCCTGGGGCGAATGACGCAATCGGCAAACTGCGCCCTGATCGAGGTCTGAACAATTCGAGTTTCGGTAAATGTGCTATAATAAATATAGCAAAATATAACCATAAAACGTGACTTGAGTGCCAATTTCATCAATAAAACTGGCAAATTCACCGAATTTTCAGTTTTTGTTAATACCCATGTTAAGTTTTCTGGCTTTTTCAGCCGCCAGCAGACTTTTTGGCGCGGGTCTAAGATGCGCGCTGGCTGTTAGACGATTCCACCCCCATTTACCAGGAGACAACAATGAAACTTTACATGCACCCGGTGTCCATGGTCAGCCGCCCCGTGCGCCTGTTCATCGCTGAAAACAAACTCCCGATTGAGGAAGAAGTCGTTGACATCATGGCCGGCGCGCATTACGGCGACGCCTACACCGCCATCAACCCCAGCCGCCAGGTGCCAACCCTTGAGGACGGCAGTTTCCGCATGACCGAAGCCTCGGCCATCCTCAAATACCTGGCTGAAAAGTTCAACCTGCCCTCGTACCCGAAAGATATTCAAGAGCGCGCCAAAGTCAACGAAATGATGGACTGGATCAACACCGGTTTCTACCGCGATTACGGTTACGGCATGGTCTATCCGCAGCTCTTCCCGCACCACAAACGCCGCAGCGACGAAGCCCATGACGCCACCATCGCCTGGGGCAAGGAGAAATCTGCGTATTGGCTCTCGGTGCTGGATACGCATTACATCAAGGGCAACCAATACCTGTGCGGCAACGAGATCACCTTGGCTGACTATTTCGGAATTGGGCCGGTTACCGCGGGTGAACTCATCGGTGTTGATTTTTCCAAATACCCGAATGTCGCGCGCTGGATCGCCAACATGAAAAAACTCTCTAACTGGGGCAAGATCAACGAAGTATTTGACGGTTACGCGGCTTCCCTGCAGGACAAAATCAAGGACAAAGCCTTCGTCGCCGTCTAAATTTCCGGAAAAGGAGTAACACCATGCTCAAAGGCCTGCACCACAACGCCTACCGCTGCCGCGACGCAGAAGAGACGCGAAAGTTCTACCAGGACTTTCTCGGCCTGCCGCTGGTCAACGCTTTCGAAATCGGTGAGACCAAAAGCGGCCGCGTCACCAAAACCTTGCATTCGTTTTACCAGATGGACGACGGCTCCTGCCTGGCGTTTTTCGAAGCGCCCGACATGCCGTTCACCTTCAAAGCGCAGCACGATTTTGATCTGCACATCGCTCTGGAAGTGACGCCCGAAGACATGCACAAGATGTTCGCCAAAGGCAAGGCGGCGGGCATGGAGACCCGTGGCATCTCAGACCACGGCTTCATTGACTCGATCTACTTCCGCGACCCGAACGGTTACGTGATCGAACTCACCTCGAAGCGGCCCAACCACGACGAAGCCGTGGCCAAAGCCAAGTTGAGCGCGCGGGAAAAGCTCAACGAGTGGCAGCGCACGAAGCCACCTGCGGTGGCAGCGTAGATAAATTGGGGTCAGACCCGAATTACCGGAGGCAGGCACGAAAGTGCCAGGCTCGGTAGATTGGGGTCTGTCCCCAATTTATCTACGCGGACTGCAAATCCTTCGCATTCGCCAGCAGCGTCTTGTCTTCCCGCATCTTGAATTTGGCAACCCGGTTGGTCGGCGTGTGCGGCAATGAATCCACAAACACGACGTAACGCGGCACCTTGATGGCGGCCAGGTGCTGGCGGCACCAGTCGGCGATGTCCTGCGGCGTTGCGGTTTTGCCCTCTTGCAGGATGACGGCCACCAGAATGTCGTCTTCGCCCAAATCGCTGGGCACGGGAATCGCGGCGGATTCAAACACGGCCGGGTGGTTGCCGATGACGCGGTCCAGCTCGGCGCCCGAGATGTTTTCGCCGCGTTTGCGGATGATGTCTTTCTTGCGGGCAACAAACCAAAAGTAGCCGTCGTCATCGACATAGGCGAGATCACCCGTGAGAAACCAGCCGTCGCGAAAAGCGGCTTTGGTTTGCGCTTCGTCGCGGAAGTAACCCTTCATCACGATGGGCGTTTTAACCACCAACTCGCCGATTTTTCCGGCCGGCAGGAAATTGCCGTCGTCATCGGAAATTTTTAGTTCTGCGAGTGATATTTGTGGTTCGGGGTGTTTGCTCGGCGGGCCCATGCTGCGCACTTTGTGCGGGCCGAGGAAGGGGTTGTTCAGCGCGCCGGGCACTTCGCTCATGCCGTAACCTTCGATGAGTGTGGGCACTTCAAACTCATCGTTGAAGACGCGGAAAATTTCTTCGTCGAACGGCGCGCCATAAATCTTTTGCAACTTGTGGCCGCTGACGAACTCGCTGCGCGGGCGGCGCATCAAGATGGCGCTGGCGGCGGCGATGGTGTTGGCTTCGGTGGCGCCGGTTTCCTTTGCCACGCGCCAGAAGTTGGAGGCAGAAAACTTTGGCTCCAGAATCAGCGTGGCCCCAGCGGCCAATGAACCGGAGAACGAATAAAAAATCGCGTTGACATGGAACATTGGCAAGACACACAACACCCGGTCATGCGGCTGCAAATACATGCGCGCGACAAACCCTTCGCCGGCCGTGAGCAGGTTTTTCTGGCTGTGCATTACCCCTTTGGGGAAACCGGTGGTGCCTGAGGTGTAAATGAACACACAAATGGCGTCGGGCGTGCCTTGGCTGGGCAGCGCGGGCGTTCCCACATTTTTTGCGAGTTCGCTCAACACCGGAATGCCTGCCGCTTGAATGCCGGTTGCTTGGTTGCCATCCGGCGCGGTGATATTGAGCAGCAACCAGGGCTTCACTGCTTTAGTCGTGTTGGCAGCGCCGTCCGTTTTGCCTGCATTCGCCGAAAACACCGCCTGCACCGTGGCCAGAGCTTCGGGCGCGCAAACGACACCGCAGACTTCGGCATGGTTCAGCACGTAGGCGGCTTCGGTCACGCCGTAATCTGGGTTCACCGGCACCATCGTCGCGCCCAAGGACGCCAGGGCGATCAACGTGAAGACACTGGTCGGGTGGTTGGCTGACATGATGCCAACGCGGTCACCGGCTTTCACGCCGAGGCTGGCGTACACAGCAGCGATGCGGGCCGCTTCCGCTAGCACGTCGCGGTAGCTGAACGAGCGGCCTTGGAACAGTAAATATTCTTTGTCGGGCTGCACGGCGCATCGGCTTTGCAGCATGGAGGCCAATGTGCCGTCGTGCGGGGCGAAGCGGCGGATGACTTCGAGCGGGGGGATCAGCTGGGTTTCTTTGGCAGGCATATCGGGCGTTTGAGCGCAATGTCTTCAAGAACCGGTTTTTAGGTTGAACAATTCAATGGGTTGCCGAATCAGGCCGGTGGGGCTGTGCCGCTGTAGGCGCCCACCAAGCTGAGCAGGTGCGCGCGCTGCCCAGGTTCGAGGTAGGGTACCAGCAGGTTCAAGACATGGTGCGCACCGCGCAAGAGCGCGCCCTGAGCGCTTTCGGGCTCCAGCGCGCGCCGCGGGTCGCGCACATATTCGAAACTCAGCCAGTAGGTGAGCACCACGACCATGCTGGTGGCGGTGGGCTCCAGCTCGCGTGAATCAATGCTCACAGCGCCTGCGCGGCTCATGCCGTCCAGCATCACCCGGATGGCGCGGGTCTTGTTTTTGAGAACTGACTGAAAATGGGTTTCCAGACGCCGGTTTTTGGACAGCAGATCGTTCAGGTCGCGGTAGAGAAAGCGGTATTGCCAGATCAACTCAAACAGGCTGTGCATGAAAAACCAGGCATCTTCGACGTCGCGCACGCCGTCGCTGGCGTTGAGCAATTCATTCAGCGAGCGCTCGTAACGGTCAAACAGCGAGTTGATCAGCTCGTCTTTGGCGGGGTAGTGGTAATACAGGTTGCCGGGGCTGATGTTCAGCTCGGCTGAAATCAAAGTCGTCGAAACATTGGGCTCGCCGAAGCGGTTGAACAGCTCCAGTGTGACTTCAAGAATTCGCTCTGCGGTGCGTCGGGGCGCTTTTTTTACCATTGGAATTGCCAGTTGAGCCTCTGGCGCATTCTAGGCGCGCAATTCACGCCCACACACCAGCCCGGTTAAGCCGTTTTCTGTGCGCGCTTTGCCGGTGCCTTGGTAGGCGCCTTTGCGGCAGTCTTTAGAGGCGCCTTGGCGGTCGCCTTTGCCGGCGCTTTGCCAGACAGCGCTTTGACGCTTTTATTGAGCTCGTCAATCCGGGCCACCAATGCATCGACATCTTTTGACGAGGGCACGCCGAGTTTTTTCAGCGCCTTGGCCACCCGTTCCTCGAAGATGGATTCCAGCTTGTCCCACTGGCCAGTGGCCTTGGAGCTGATGCCGCCTGCCATGGCCGTCATGCGGCTGGTTGCCTCGGAGAGTTTCTCCTCGGCCGCCGCCTGGGTTTTGCGTTGCAGGGTGGTGCCTTCTTTGACCAACGCCTCGAAAGCCTTGGTGCCTTCGGCCTGCGCCTTGGCGAATGCACCCAAACCGGCTTGCCAAATCTGCTGCGCCGAGTCTTTCACCGCGCCGGGTAAATGCAGGCCGTGCAGACCAGCGCCGCCCGTTGATTTTTCTGCAGCGTTTTTCACAATCTTCTTCACCATGGGAGGCTCCTTGAATTGGGTTGGGCAGGGTGTCAAGTTGACTTTACTGGTGTCAATCATCGCAGAGTAGGGGGAGGCTACTAAAACGGCACAAAAAATTGATGACGGGAGGGCTCTGGTTTTGGTTGAGGGAGCCGACACCCAGACCCGACTGGCCTCCACCTAAGGGGTTTTCTCTAGGTGAGCTTGTCAGTTACTATCAGCAAAATCAGGCGCTACCCGTCTGAAAACCTCTTCAGCGGCAGTTTTAATTGGAGCAAAACATGCAGTATTTCGTCACTGGCGCCACCGGTTTTATTGGCAAGCGGCTCGTCAAAAAATTGCTGGAGCGCAAAGGCTCGGTGGTGCATTTTCTGATGCGGGAGGCGAGCAAGGACAAAGTTGCCAGCTTGCGCGAGTATTGGGGTGTGAGCGCCGCTCGCGCAGTGCCGGTGCATGGCGATTTGACGAGCAAGAAACTGGGCGTGTCGGCTGAAAACATCAAGGCGCTCAAAGGCCAGATCGACCATTTCTACCACCTCGCCGCCATCTACGACCTGGGTGCAGACGAGGAAAGCCAAATCGCCGTCAACATCGAAGGCACCCGCAACACCTGCGATTTGGCCAAAGCCATAGACGCAGGGCAGTTCCACCACGTGAGCAGCATCGCCGCTGCCGGCCTTTACGAGGGCGTGTTCCGCGAAGACATGTTTGACGAGGCGGAGAACTACGAGCACCCGTATTTCATGACCAAACATGAGAGCGAAAAAATCGTGCGCAAAGAATACAAAGGCGCCTGGACGGTCTATCGCCCCGCCATGGTGGTGGGCGACAGCACCACGGGCGAGATGGACAAGATCGACGGCCCGTATTACCTCTTCAAACTGATCCAGCGCATGCGCCAGATCTTGCCGCCTTGGATGCCCTCGGTGGGCCTGGAAGGCGGCAGGCTCAACATCGTGCCGGTGGATTTTGTCGTCAACGCGCTGGACTACATCAGCCACGGCAAGGCCACCACCAAGGGCAAGTGTTTCCACCTGGTAGACCCGGTGGGTTACCGGGTCGGCGACGTGCTGGGCATCTTCACCAAGGCGGCTCATGCGCCCAAGATGAACCTGTTTGTCAACGCGGCGCTGTTGGGTTTTATCCCCAAGAGCGTGAAAAAGGGCTTGATGGCGCTGGCACCCGTGCGTCGTGTTTACAGAGCCGTCATGAAAGACATCGGCATCCCCGAAGACATGATGGCGTTCATCAACTACCCCACCCGTTTTGACTGCCGTGAAACCGAGGCGGCGCTCAAGGGCAGCGGCATTGTGGTGCCCAATTTGCATGACTACGCCTGGCGCCTGTGGGACTACTGGGAGCGCCACCTGGATCCAGCCCTCTTCATCGACCGCAGCTTGCGCGGCACCGTGGGCGGCAAGGTCGTGCTGATCACCGGCGGCTCCTCTGGCATTGGGCTTTCGGCTGCCTGCCGATTCGCCGAAGCGGGCGCCATCACCGTGATCTGTGCGCGCGGTGAAGACCAGTTGGCCGAAGCGAAGAAAACCATCGAAGAGGCCGGCGGCAAAGGCGCCCAAGTCTTCACCTACCAAGTGGATATTGTCAACGAGGCCGATTGCGCGGACTTTGTGAAGAAGATGGAAGACAACCACGGCGGTGTGGATTTCCTTATCAACAATGCAGGCCGCTCGATCCGCCGCGCCATCGAAGCCAGCTACGACCGTTTCCACGACTTTGAACGCACTATGGCACTCAACTACTTTGGTGCACTGCGCATCACCATGGGCCTGCTGCCTGGCATGGTCGCCAAACGCAAAGGCCATGTGGTGAACATCAGCTCGATCAGCGTGCTGGTCAACGCGCCACGTTTCGCCGCCTACGTGGCCAGCAAAGCCGCACTGGATGCCTGGACGAGTTGCGCCGCCAGCGAATACGCCGACCAGGGCGTGACGTTCACCACCATCAACATGCCCCTGGTGCGCACGCCAATGACGGCGCCCACCAAAATTTACGACAGCATGCCCTTGCTGATGCCCGAGGAAGCCGCCGCCATGCTGGTCGAGGCCTGCGTGGACAAACCCGTGCGCATCGCCACGCGCCTGGGCAAAGCCGTGGAGTTGCTGCACGATATCTCGCCGCGCATCGCGCAAATCCTGATGAACACGACATTCCGCATGTTCCCGGACAGCGCGGCAGCCAAAGGTGTGAAAGGCGAGAAGTCTGCGAAACCGGCGCTGTCACCTGAGGCGATTGCGATGTCGGAGATGATGCGGGGGATTCATTTCTAAAGTGAAGTGTTTGGCCGTGGGGGCGCTATTTCACGTGGTCTTTTTTTGGGGCATGTTGTCGGCTATGTTCACTTTCGGGATAGCGGTCTTGAGTGCTTTATTTGGAGCGGATTGATAGGCTACCGAGCTCGCCCAAGTTCGCCGCAATCAAGGGCGTCGCCTACTTTTGTCCTGCACTCAACCTACCGACCGGCTTGCGTCCAATGCGAAACGAAGATAGGTAGCACCTTCTGTGTGCTAACCGATCAGTTCGACACACGCTTCTTCCCCTTCGAACAGGGCTGCTTCAATCCGAGTTTGATTGTTCAATAGGATGCCTAAAGTTGCCGCGCGCGAAAGGTTGGCAGTTCGCAGCCAGATGACCTGCGGTGGCTGGCCTTTGAGCTGCGAAAGCTCCAAAAAGTCAGCATCCCGGGTGACGATGACATAAGCATGGGCTCTCGCAAATTCCCAGATGGCAATGTCCTGCTGGGCTTCCAGCCCGACTAGAGCGACTTGCGTGCTGTCCGGATAGGCTTGTTGCAGGAAGGGTACGAGGCGCCGCGAAAGGTTCTCGTCCAACAGGAGCTTCACGCTGCAACCAGGGTGGTCACGCGATGCTCACGGTCTGCGGCGTATGCCAGCGCAGCCAGAATGTCGGCCGTCTCCAGCTCAGGGAAGTCGTCCAGAATCTCCGCCTGTGGCATGCCCGACGCGAGCATGGACAGGATGTCGTACACGGTTATGCGCAACCCCCGAATGCACGGTTTGCCGCCTCGTTTACCGGGTTCCAGGGTGATCCTGTCCATATCTTCGCTCCGATGGTTTTGACCTGAAAATGTGATTATCGGCCTGAGCGGCCCGGGTTGGCAAAATGGTCGCGCTAGACCGCTTTGCGCTATGATTGACGTTTACGTAAACGTCAATTGAAAAATCGGGCTCGTCAGCCCGCGAACCTGGAAGGCCGCCCGCCATGACCAACCTCTCCGCCGACTACAAGGCGCTTGCCAACTACCGCCCCACGAACAAGGTGCGTTTTGTCACTGCCGCCAGCCTGTTCGACGGGCATGACGGCGCCCACCAAGATTTACGACAGCATGCCGCTTTTGATGCCCGAAGAAGCCGCCGACATGATCATC
>JANOYE010000057.1:0-4929 GCA_031428695.1 Rhodoferax sp.
GGGCAACAAATCATCCCCGAAGCTGTCGTGGCAGACTGCAACCGGGGCGACGACCCGGCGAAATTCGCCAAAGCCGGTTACGCGCTTTTGCCCGGCTACAGCTACCGCAACATGTGGTGGGTGACGCACAACGAACACAACGCTTACGAGGGGCGCGGCATCCACGGCCAACGCCTTTACATTGCGCCCAAAGCCGATTTGGTGGTGGCGCGGTTTGCCTCGCACCCGATTGCCGCCAGCGCCGCGAATGACCCGATCACCGTGCCTGCGTTGATTGCACTGGGGAATTTGCTGAACAACGGATAAGCCAATATGTCCGCCATCACCCCCTTTCACATCGCCATCGCAGACGAGGTATTGCTTGATCTGCATACACGCCTGCGCAATACCCGTTGGCCCGAGGCCGAGCTGGTGGACGACTGGAGCCAAGGCGCGCCGCTGGCTTGGATTCAAGACATCTGCGCCTACTGGGCCGACGGTTTTGATTGGCGCAAACAAGAAGCCGCGCTGAACCGCTTTGCGCAGTTCAAATCCGAGATTGACGGCCTGGATATCCACTTCATCCACGCGCGTTCGCCCCATGCCAATGCGATGCCACTGTTGATCACCCACGGCTGGCCCGGCTCCATCGTCGAGTTTCACAAAGTCATCGAACCGCTGACGAACCCGACCGCATTTGGCGGCAAGGCAGAAGACGCGTTTCACGTGGTCTGCCCGTCGCTGCCAGGCTTCGGTTTTTCTGGCAAGCCAAAGGCCACCGGCTGGAACCGCGAGCGCATCGCCAAGGCATGGGTCGTGTTGATGGCGCGGCTGGGCTATGCGCGTTACGGCGCGCAAGGCGGCGATTGGGGCTCGGGCATCACGGCAGATTTGGGCCACCTTGACGCGGCGCATTGCGCCGGCATCCACATCACGCTGGCGATGGGCACGCCGCCCAAATTGACCGGCGATGCCACGCCCCAGGAGCAGCGCGCGCTGGATGGCATGGCGCATTACCGGCAGTGGGATTCGGGCTATTCGACGCAGCAGGCCACGCGGCCGCAAACGCTGGCCTACGGCCTGGCCGATTCGCCCGCTGGCCAGGCCGGCTGGATTTTAGAGAAGTTCTGGGCCTGGACCGACTGCAACGGCCACCCTGAAAACATCTTCACCCGCGACGAACTGCTGGACAACGTGATGTTGTACTGGGCCACCAACTCAGCCGCCTCATCCGCGCGTTTGTATTGGGAGAGTTTTGGCAAACGCTCGACTGCGCCGGTCAACATCCCCACTGGCGTGGCGGTGTTCCCCAAAGAAATCGTCACTCCGGTGCGCGCCTGGATGGCGCCGCGTTTCACCCACATCACACACTGGAGCGAGATGCCCAAGGGTGGCCACTTCGCCGCCTTCGAGCAGCCCGAGCTGTTTGTGGCCGAGCTGCGCACATTTTTTCGCACCCTGCGTTGAAGCCGGGGCCGGTGGCCACCTTCGATTTGGCCACCTTCCATTGGTGATATCCATGACAGGGCAGGGCCGTCCGCCGCGCGACAATGCCGATTTGCCCTACCGGCTCCCCCGTGTTGAAGGAATGACACCATGAAACCCATCCCCTCGGCCCTTGCGGCGCTGGTCACGCTGTCCCAGGCGGCGCTGGTTTTCGTCGTCACCGCTGGGCTCGCCCTGGCCCAAAGCGACTACCCCACCAAGCCCGTCAAAGTCATCGTGCCCTTCCCACCGGGCGGCACCAGCGACATCATGGCGCGCATGGCGGCGGATGAACTCGCCAAAATCCTCAAGCAGCCATTTCTCGTGGAAAACATCGGTGGCGGCGGCGGTGTGATTGGCGCGGAACGCGGGGCCAAAGCGCCGGCAGACGGCTACACGCTCACCCTCACTGGCGTGGGCAGCAACGCGGTGGCCCACGGGCTGGACCCGAGCCTCAAATACAACTCCAACACCGACTACACCCACATCAGCCAAATCCACCATGGCCCCAATGTGCTGGTGGTCAACGCCGAGCGGCCTTTCAAAACACTGAAAGAGCTGGTCAGTTTCGCCAAGTCCAACCCCGGCAAACTCGACTACGGCTACACCTACGCCGCCAGCGGCCACATGGCGATGGAGCTGTTCAAACAAAACGCCGGCGTGTTCCTAACCGGCATTCCCTACCGGGGCGGCGGCCCGCTGATGAATGCCATCTTGGCCAACGAAATCCCGATGATGTTCATCAACCAAGACGTGGCGCTGCAACACGTCAAAGCCGGCAAATTACGCGCGCTGGCGGTGAGCAGCCTGCAACGCAACCCGCTTTACCCGGATGTGCCGACGGTGGCCGAGTCCGGCTTCCCGGGCTTTCAGGCGCTGTCGTGGTCTGGCCTGTCCGCCCCCAGGGGCACGCCGCAACCGATCATCGACAAGCTGGAGGCCAGCATGAAACAGGCCATGGGCAGCGCGGCCATCAAGGCGCGAATGGAAGGCCAGGGTTTCGTGGTGCCGCCGCAGGGCAGCAAAATCTACGCCGATTTCACCGCCGCTGAGATCACCAATTGGACGAAGGTGATCAAGACGGCGGGGATCAAGCCGCAGTAGTGGCGTCGCTCCTACAGCGCAGGCGCAGCCATCTGTGCATTCTCAACCGCTCAGCGCGCGAGGTAGCCGCCGTCAACCGGGTAATAGGAGCCCGTAACGAATGAGGCCCGGTCTGACGACAGCCAAGCCACCAGCTCAGCCACCTCTTCAGCGCGCCCCAGGCGGCCTATGGGGTGGGCGCTGACCAGCATCGCGTTGGTCGCGGCATCCTGCTCCAGCGCGCTGATCATCGGGGTGTGGATAAACCCTGGCCCGACCGCGTTGATGCGGATACCCAATGGGCCATATTCCAGAGCTGCGGCCTGTGTGAGGCCTAAAACGCCGTGTTTGGCAGCGGTATAAGCGGGAGCCTGCGCAAAAGCCACGGCACCCAGGATAGACGCCACATTCACGATTGAGCCGCCACCCGTCTTGAGCATGGCCGTGATCTGCGGCTGCATGCCGTAGAAAACGCCCGACAGATTGATGTTGATCACCTGTGCCCAGCCGTCCAGCGGATAGTCAGCTGTCATTGCGCTGGGGCCACCGATACCGGCGTTGTTGCAGGCCACGTCCAGCCGCCCAAAATGCGCCACCGCGCGCTGCACCAGATTTTTGCTGTCTTCTGGCTTGCCCACGTCGGCCGCTACAAACAGCGCATCAGCGCCCGTCGCCCGGACCATCGCAGCGGTTTCTTCGCCCGCGGCTTCATTGATGTCCGACACCACCACTTTTGCGCCCTCACGCGCCCAGACCAGCGCGACAGCGCGGCCAATGCCGGACGATGCGCCCGTCACCAAGGCAACTTTGTTTTTCAGCATGTCCGTCCTTCACTGTTTACACGGCCACCCGCCGCTGCCTTATGCCTTTGTCTCACACTCGTCAACCTTACTGCATGGCGCTGGTGCAGTCCGTGCGTTGCCGCACGCAAGAGCGACGGCTGCGCCGACAGAGGCCAGTTCCCGGCCCGATGGTTGACCCTCTTTGAAGCGCCCTTGATGAAGATCAAATCGGCATGGGCCAACCCGCCTAGCATTGGCGCGCGGGGGCGCGGATGTTGAGAGGCTCCCTGAGACCAGCTTGCGTGACGGCTTCTGGCGGTATTGCCGCCCGATGCCGCCAGCGCAAGCCGATGCCAGCGATCGTGTAGCCAACCTTCGCCCTGCGCGCCTTCAGTGCCCTTAGTGCCCGTCGTACCCGCATACTCTGCCATGCACACGCCTGCCCACGCTTCAATTGAACACCTGAGCCGCAAGGGCCTGTTGCCCACGGCGCATTCGCTGGCGTGGGTGTTGTTGCTGTTTGGCTTGGCCATTGTTCTGTCGAGACTGTATGCGGCGCCGATTGGCGCTGTACTTGGCGACCACGGCCGCCTGGGTGTGGCGATTTTCTTTGCCGCCACGGCGCTCGCCGTCGTCGTGCCGCTGTTCAGCAACTTGCCGCTCGTGCCTTTCGCCGTGTTGTTGTGGGGACCCTGGTGGACAGCGCTGATCATCATGTGCGGCTGGGTGGCTGGTGCGGCCATTTCCTTCGATCTGGCGCGCCGAGCGAGCCCGCTGCTGTTGCGCACGTTTCCCAAGGTCACCCGGTATGCCCGCATTGACCGCCTGATCCACCCGCGCCACCACCTGCTGTCGCTGCTGATCCTGCGCATGACCTTTCCGGCGGACATCCTCTCGTACGTGCTGGGCCTGTTCAGCCACAAGACCACGCGTTTTGAAAACGCGCTCTCCACCGCCATTGGCGGCGCCCCGTTCGCGCTGCTGTTTGCGTTCTTCCCGGCGCTGCCGCTGGCGCAGCAGGCGCTCATCATGCTGGCGGCCACGCTGGTCTTCGCCGTCTACGCGATCTGGGTGGTGCGCAGCCACCGGGCGGCGCCACTTGAGCCCGCGCCCGAAACAGGCTGAGGCGCCAGGCGGCCTCATGAGCCGGGCATGGGTTTCAATGCGATTGCTATATTATAGATAGCATACTATTTATATTTCACGTGACGTGAGTGCCGATTTTTTCATACAAATGCCAAAATTTGGCATTTTTCATGACAAATTAATATGGGTGTTAACTTTTTGATGGCGACTGGCCCGGTGGGTAATCCGCCGCCAGAAACCGCAGCAACGCGGCATTCACCTCGGCGGGCCGCTCCTGCTGGATCCAGTGCCCGGCGCCGGGGATCAACACTTTGCCGCGCAGCTTCGGCACACCCGCCTCCAGCGTCTCCAGCGCCCTCTTCCCCATCGGCGAGGCAATCACCGCATCGCGGTCGCCTGCGATGAACAGCGCTGGCGGCGTCACCTTGGCGCCTTGAAACGGCGCCAGCAGCGCCCAGTTGCGGTCCAGGTTGCGGTACCAGTTGAACGGCCCGCGCAGGCCATTTTTGCGAAA
>JANOYE010000058.1:0-9469 GCA_031428695.1 Rhodoferax sp.
AGGTTGAACTCGTGCGGCGGCACGTAGGGGCACTTGGTCATGTAACACAGGTCACACAGGCAACACTGGTCTACCACCTTCCAATAGTCCTTCTTGTCAACGCCATCGACCTCCATCGTCTTGCTCTCGTCGACCAGGTCAAACAAGGTGGGGAAGGAGCCGCACAAGCTCACGCAGCGGCGGCAGCCATGGCAGATGTCGAAGATGCGCTCCAGCTCGTGGAAGGTTTTTTCTTCGTCGTAATAGTCCGCGCCCTGCCAGTCAATCGGGTGGCGGGTGGGAGCTGAGAGGTTGCCTTCGCGTGCCATGGTTCTTTTCGTGTTGAATGTTCTGCATTGGGCACTTTTTCAAATGCCCAATAAAGACGATTCAGATCAAATCAATCGACCAATTCAGCCAGTGCCTTGGTGTAACGATTGGCATGCGAACGCTCCGCCTTGGCCAAGGTTTCAAACCAATCAGCCACTTCGTCATGGCCTTCCGAGCGGGCCGTTTTGGCCATGCCGGGGTACATGTCGGTGTACTCGTGGGTCTCACCGGCCACAGCCGATTTGAGGTTGTCACGGGTGGCGCCGAAAGGCATGCCGGTAGCGGGGTCGCCACAGGTCTCCAGCCATTCGAGGTGGCCGTGCGCGTGGCCGGTTTCACCCTCGGCGGTGGAGCGGAACAAGGCTGCCACGTCAGGCTGGCCTTCGACGTCGGCTTGGTTCGCGAAATACAGATAACGGCGGTTCGCCTGTGACTCGCCTGCGAAGGCGGCTTTCAGGTTGTCTTCCGTTTTGGAGCCTTTGAGTGCTGCCATGGAAATCTCCTTGGGGTTGATGGATGAAACGCGTTTGCCTTCAACGAGTGAACAACTCACCCGCGAAAAACAGGCAATGCGCAACGCAGTTGAATGACACCGTCTAATTGAGTGATTCAATGCGTTAAATCGAGTTTAGCTATTGAAATCTGATCTTCAATGCTTTTTTTAAATTTAGTTGCGCCAAATCAAAACCAGGCCTATCGCCAGACCAAGCCAATGCGAAATTGGGGGAGAATTCAAAGGCCGCCGAGGCACAGATTTACCCAGGAGTAAGCCATGTCTGCCGTTTTGAAACACGCTGTTCTGCTGCCCACACTGCCCGCGCCCGCGCCCATTCAGCAGTTGCACCATTACGCCTACCGCTGTGTTGATGCCGAAGCGACGCGGCATTTTTACGAAGACATTCTGGGCCTGCCGCTGTACCACATCATCCAGAGCGACATCGTGCCCAGCACCGGTGAATATTGCCCTTACACGCACCTGTTTTTCCGCCTGCAAGACGGCTCCTTCATCGCCTTTTTCGACCTCGGCGACGATGAAGGCGCCCTGCCTTCGCCCAACACGCCCAATTGGGTCAACCACATCTCGTTCCGGGTGGACAACGTGCAGGCGCTGGTCGACATGAAGGCGCGCCTCGAAGCTGAACATTACGATGTGCTGGGCATCACCGACCACCACATCTTCAAAAGCATTTATTTCTTTGACCCGAATGGCATCCGCCTGGAGCTCACGGCGCAACTGGCCGATGAATTCCAGATGCTGCAGGAAAGCAAAACGGCACACAAACAACTGGGCGAGTGGACGGCGCGCAAAGAACAATGGCGCGCTGACCGCGCGGCGGGCAAGGCCACGGCGCCGTTGAAACCACAGCAAAACGACCGGCCAGAACTCGTCAAACACTGAGTTTTGACCCGCTATATTTTTAGTAGCTTGATACGCAAATTTCACGTGACTTAGGTGCCGATTTGACAATTAGAACCGCGCGATCAAGCCCAACCGCTGCCTCTGGCCCAATATCCGGGCTGCGCCTGATGGCACCAGCGGTTTTCACCAACGGGTATGAGTTCACACAAGGCACCGGCTACAAACTTCCCGAATTTGATTTTGTGCCGCCACCTGAGCTCGCCGGCGGGACGGTGGCACGCCACCCCATCGTCATCGTCGGCGGCGGCATCACCGGGCTGACGTTGGCCTGTTCATTGGCCCATCTGGGCGTGGCCGCCGTGCTGCTCGATGAAGACAACACCGTGGGCGTAAAAGGGGCGTCTTCGCGCGGCATTTGTTACACGCAAAAGTCACTCGAAATATTCCACAAACTCGGCATTTACGAGGCGATAGCCGCCAAGGGCACACAGTGGAGCGTGGGCCGCACCTTTGCCGGCGACGACGAGGTGTATTCGTTTGACCTGAGCAAGCAAGGCTTGAACAACCTCTCGGCGCAGCCCTCGTTCATCAACATCCAGCAGTTCTACATTGAGGGGTTTCTGGTCGAACGCACGCGCCAACTCGGGGGCGTGGACTTGCGCTGGCAGTCGCGCGTGACGGCGTTTGCGCAAAACGACACCTTCGGCACGCTCACGGTTGAAACCCCGCAAGGCAGCTACCAGATCGAGGCCAGCCATGTGATCGACGCTACCGGCTCGCACAGCCCGTTTTACGCCTGGGTCGCCGCGACGATGCAAACCAAAAAGGGCGACGACCGCTGGTGCATTGCCGATGTGCGTTTCCCAAAGCATCCGCCGACCGAGCGCCACACCTGGATCGAAGCGCCCTTCAACGAGAACCGTGCCGTCTGGCAACACAAGATGGCCGACGAAGTCTGGCGCATTGATTACCAAATGGCGCCCAACGCCGACCCCGCTTACGTGAGCCGCGAAGACGTGGTGCGAGCGCGCTTGCAGCGCCAGTTTGGCGACGACGTGTACGTGGAGATCGTCTGGGTGGGTCCCTACGCCTACCGCAGCGTCTGCCTGGACAAGCTGCGTGTGGGCCGTGTCTTCTTCGTGGGCGACACCGCCAAAGTGGTGAGCCCGTTTGGCGCGCGCGGCGGCAACACCGGCGTGAGTGACGCTGACAACCTGGCCTGGAAACTGGCCGCTGTGTTGCGCAAACAAGCGCCAGAGAAACTGCTGGACAGTTACAACGAGGAGCGGCTGGAAGCGGCACAAGAAAACGTGCTCGTCACCAACCGAACCGCGCGCTTTCTGCGCGCGCCCGAGGGCCAGGAGCGCATTTTTCGCAGCGCCGCCATCAGCTTGGCCAAACAGCATCCGTTCGCCCGATCGCTCATCAACACCGGGCGCATGGCGGTGGCGAATGCTTACCGGCGCTCCAGCGTGTGTTTGAATTCGGGTGGTTTTTCCGCCCAAAACGCGGTAGTCTGGTTCGACGACCGGGGCGCGAATCTGGGCACGCTGAACGACCTGATGCGTTGGTGCCAAGGCCGCCTGTTGCTGCTGATTTTTGGCCGTATCCCGGGCATGGATCTGCCCCGCCTGCGTGACCTCGCGTTGCGGTTTCCCGTAAGAATCGTTCAAGTTCTGGGGCCGAAATCACAAAAACCGCCGCAACCTGTTGCTGTAGAGCATGTTTATGATCTACAGGGCCACCTGCGCCTGGCTGCGAAGGCCGAAGCACTTCAGTGGGTGTTGATCCGGCCCGACGCCTACGTGGTCGGTGGCGGCCCCAGCGGCCCCATGTGGCGCGCCCAGGTGAGCGCCATGTTATTGAAAGCCACCGGAGCCAACGCATGAAAACTGAACCGCAATGGTCTGACGCCGACGGCTTTTACGAGCAACTGCTGGACGCGCACCAAGGTTTGTCACCGGCGCAATCTGAAGCCTTCAATGCCCGCCTCATCCTGCTGCTGGCCAACCAAATTGGTGACGCCAAAGTGTTGTCTGAATGCATCACGGCGGCCACCGAATCGCCTCCGACTACCGGCTGAAAAGTCCTGTTCATGCCTTGCAATTGCTATCTTTATAAGAGCTTCTAACGCAACTGTTACGAGGATTTACAGCTAATTCGGCTTGAATTACTTTAAAAAATACGACACTCGCTGCCAAGTTCAGATTAAGGAGTTCCGATGTTTCAGATTTTGCGCATGTCAGCGCTGGCGCTGCTGGCTCAACTGGTGATTGTGGCGTTGGGGTTGGTGGCCTGCTCATCGCCGCCAACGCGGCAGGAAATTGGCATTGCGTCTGGCGCGGTGATCGGCGGTGTGGCGGGCGCGGTGTTGACCGGCGGCAGCACCATTGGCACGGCTGCTGGCGCGGCAGGCGGCGCGTTGGTCGGGCGTGAATTGACCAAAAACGGCAGCAAGAAGTGATGTGACGCCATCTGGCGGGTTGGGCACGCCCCTAAGTCCGACGGTAAAGCGCGGCCTCTGGGTCGAATAAAATCAGAAATTCGCCCGCCTTCTGAACAACGGCATCCTGCGGGATGCCGTTTTTGTTTGCCGCCCAAGATTGCGCTTTTGATTTGCCCACTCCCCGCCCAACATGACCGACGCACCGCAACAACCCGGCCTCTCTAGCCTCTCTAAATCTTTCGAGCCCGTGGCGCTGGAGGCGCATTGGGGGCCGGAGTGGGAACGCCGGGGCTATGGCAATGCGGGCTTCCGGGGCACGAGCCGCGCCAAAGCGGGCGAACCGTCTTTCGCCATCCAGTTGCCACCACCCAATGTAACGGGCACGCTGCACATGGGCCATGCGTTCAACCAGACCATCATGGACAGCCTGACGCGTTACCACCGCATGATGGGGCACAACACCACCTGGATTCCGGGCACCGACCACGCTGGCATCGCCACGCAAATCGTCGTGGAGCGGCAATTGCAAGCGCAAAACATCAGCCGCCACGACATGGGGCCCACGCCCGCAGAGGCGCGCAAAAATTTCGTGAGCAAGGTGTGGGAGTGGAAAGAAAAAAGCGGCGGCATCATCACCACCCAAATGCGCCGCATGGGCGCGAGTGTTGACTGGAGCCGCGAATATTTCACCATGGACGCGAAGCTGTCCAAAACCGTCACTGACACCTTCGTCAAGCTGTATGAACAAGGCCTGATCTACCGGGGCAAACGCCTGGTGAATTGGGATCCGGTGTTGCAAAGCGCTGTGAGCGATCTCGAAGTCGAAAGCGAAGAGCGCGACGGCTTCATGTGGCACATTGAATACCCGTTTTCCGATGGCCCGCAAAAGGCGCCGGACGGCTCGCCGCTCAAAGGCCTGCACATCGCCACCACACGCCCCGAGACCATGTTGGCCGACGGGGCGCTGGCGGTTCACCCGGACGACGAGCGTTACAAACACCTGGTCGGCAAGATGGTTGATCTGCCGCTGTGCGACCGACAAATCCCCGTGATCGCCGATGACTTTGTGGACAAAAATTTCGGCAGTGGCTGCGTCAAGATCACCGGCGCGCATGACTTCAACGACTACGCCTGCGCCCTGCGCCACAACCTGGCGCTGATCACCATTTTCACGCTGGACGCGAAGATCAACGAGAACGGGCCGGCGGCCTACCGCGGCCTGGACCGTTTCGCCTGCCGCAAAGCCGTGCTCAAAGACTTGGAAACCCAGGGCTTTTTGCAAAAGGCCGTGCCGCACAAGAGCATGATTCCGGTGTGCGGGCGCACGGGCCAAATCGTCGAACCGATGTTGACCGACCAGTGGTTCGTGGCCCTGTCCAAAGTCAGTGACAAAGACCCCACCAGCAAATCCATCGCGCAAAAAGCCATCGACGCCGTTGAATCTGGCCAGGTGAAGTTCGTCCCCGAAAACTGGGTCAACACCTACAACCAGTGGATGAACAACATCCAAGACTGGTGCATCAGCCGCCAGTTGTGGTGGGGGCACCAGATTCCAGCCTGGTACGACGAAGACGGCCATGTTGTGGTCGCACGCGATGAAGCTGAGGCACAAGCCAAGGCGCCTGGCAAAACGCTGCGACGCGACCCCGACGTGCTCGACACCTGGTATTCGTCCGCCCTGGTGCCCTTCAGCACGGTGCAAGACAGCAAGGAAGACTTCGACCTGTATTTGCCCTCCAGCGTGCTCGTCACCGGCTACGAAATCATCTTCTTCTGGGTCGCCAGGATGATCATGATGACGACACACTTCACAGGCAAAGTGCCCTTCAGAACCGTTTACATCCACGGCATGGTGCGCGACAGTGAAGGCAAAAAAATGAGCAAATCCGAGGGCAATGTGATTGACCCGGTGGATTTGATTGACGGCGTGGACTTGGAGACGCTGGTGCAAAAATCCACCGTCGGCCTGCGCAAACCCGAGACCGCGCCCAAGGTGGCGGCCCGCGTGCGCAAAGAGTTTCCCGCTGGCATGCCTGCCTATGGCGCTGACGCGTTGCGTTTCACCATGGCGAGTTACGCGAGCCTGGGCCGCAACATCAACTTCGACACCAAGCGCTGCGAGGGCTACCGCAACTTCTGCAACAAACTCTGGAATGCCACGCGTTTCGTGTTGATGAACTGCGAAGGATTTGACTGCGGGCTGGAGAACCACACCAAGGCCGAATGCGCGCCAGGCCAACCCTTCCACAACTATTTGACATTCAGCCAGGCCGACCGCTGGATCAGCTCCAAGCTGCAACAGGTTGAAGCCGAGGTGGCGCAGGGCTTTGCCGACTTCCGCTTGGACAACGTCGCAAACACCATTTATGACTTCGTCTGGAATGAGTTTTGCGACTGGTATTTGGAGATCGCCAAAGTGCAAATCCAGAGCGGCAACGACTCCGACAAAAGAGCCACGCGCCGCACCTTGATCCGCACGCTGGAAACGATTCTTCGCCTGGCACACCCTGTGATCCCATTCATCACCGAAGGCCTGTGGCAAAAAGTTTCGGTGGTGGCTGGGTTGCCAGGAGAATCGGTCAGCATCGCGCGTTACCCGCTCGCCCAGCCCGAAAAAATTGACCTGGCTGCCATCGCCCATGTGGTCAAGCTCAAGTCCGTGGTGGACGCTTGCCGCACGCTGCGCAGTGAAATGAGCGTGTCACCAGCCACCAAGCTGCCGCTCTACGTGTTGGGTGATTCGGCCTTCATGAAGCAGTCTGGAGCGGTGTTGCAGGCACTGGCCAAACTCAACGAAGTCAAGGTATTTGACGACGAAGCGGCCTGGCAGGCGGCGGCACAGGCGTCCCCAGTCGCGATGGTCGGCGAGGGAGACGGCATGGCCCGCCTGTGCCTGCACATGCAGGTGGATGTGGCGGCAGAGAAAATCCGTTTGGCCAAAGAAGTGGCGCGTCTGGAAGGCGAAATCGCCAAAGCCGGCAACAACCTGGGCAACGCAGCGTTCGTAGCCAAAGCCCCGCCCGCTGTGCTGGAGCAGGCGCGAAAACGGGTGGCAGATTTTGTCGCGACCCTGGCGAAGGTGCAAGATCAGCGGGCGCGCTTGGGTTGAATTTCTGCTTTGGCAGACGGGCCGGTTTCGCCCCTGCGCCAACGCGCTCAACCGCCTGCTAGCGGGTTCCAAACCCGATCAAAGCCCAAGCTCGAAAAGTCCTTCACATTGGCGGTCGCGAAATGCGTCACGCCATGGTGGCGCAATGTCAATCCCAGGCGGGCATCAATGACTTTGTGAAATCCGGCTCTTGTGCTGGAGGCCCATTGCCACAGCTTGGGCGAGACCGCAACGTCATAATCCACGCAGCGCCATGCCGGGTTTTTCTTCAATGCGAGGCAGAACGGGGCTGACTCCGCCGCTGAATAGGATTTCACAAAAATGGCCGCGTTGCGCAACTGCATGTACAGCTCAAGCAACACCAACTCGCACAGCACAAACTCCTCGTCTTTCGCGGCTGCGCCGTCAAAAAATTCGCGGGCTCGAGTGTGCTGGGGCGAATCCGGGTCGGCTGCGTGAATGAATAGATTGGTGTCTGCCGACACCCGGTTCACTTGCCGGCTCCAGCTGCGCCGCTGCGTGTGCGGCAGATTCAAAGCTGACTTTTGGGCTGCGGGTTCGGGATTGGGCCGTGCGACCGCTCAAACTGCACCGGGCAAAGGCGTTTTGAAGCCCAAAACCCGTGCCCTACTTGACTACGTGCGGTTGAATTTCCTATCTGTAACCATCTGCGTGCTGTGATCGTGGCACCAATGACGACGGGCTCCCGTCCTGCTGCGTTTCGGATACCCATTACCTTCAAGGGCAAAACCGGGCTGATCTTGCTGGATCAAATCCGCACGCTCGACAAAGCTCGCTTGGTGCGCCATGAGGGCGCCGTGCATAGCGCGACGCTAAAACGCACGTTGGCAGTCTTGCAGACGATGTTCGCAGCGGCAACATGACGCCCTCCCCTGCGTGAAGTCTTGGCATTGCGCTGTATTTGCGGTCACGCCTGTCGGCTGGAGCGGGCGTCAGATGGGCAACGTCTCGCATCGCCGACTCGGGCATCCACATCGCGCTGCAACAAAACCTCAAACAGCCAGCGCCAAATCCAGCACCACCAGCCGGGTCTGCTGCCGCTCGACGAACTTCATCGTCGGCAGGCCCCAATCCGCCTCTTGGGCGTTGGCAATGCGCTTGCCCTTGCGTGGCATGTTGTAGGGCGCAGCGGCCAGCACAGCGTTATTGGCAGGTTCTGGCAGCAAGGCTTGGTTGGTTAGGAAAGCGCGGTTGCCGATATGCACCTTGAAGTGGATGTGAACCGCCCGCTCGACGTAATACCCCGGGTAGATGCTGCGAAATTCGGCAATGCCATCGGCATCGGTGCGCAACGCGCCCCGGCAATGGCGATCACCGTTATTGGGCGGCGTATGGTTGGTACTTTGTATAGCTTCGTCCAACGCCATGTTGTGCCCGGAGTACAGGCCCTTGGCATCGCAATGCCAGATGTCGATCACCGCATCGGCAATCGGCTGGCAGGTGGCTGCATTGACCGCGCGCAGGGCAATCACCAGCGGCGCGCCAGCTTGCCCCCGCGCGATGTCGGCGCTGCCAGGATTGGTGCAGAAGTAGAACGGGCCTTCGACGGAGTCCTTCAGCATCGTGCATTGCGGCGACCCGCCGAAGTCTGCGACGGTGGCCAGGCGGCCATTGCGCTGCGAGGCCGGCACGGCTGCGTTGTCGCAGCTCAGGGTTTTGTTCCAGAAGGTTCGGTTGGTGACCTGGCGATCTGGCGCGCCGGAGCGGTCTACCGCCTGGGCCGAGCTTTGGCCGGGCCAAGCCCAGGCGGTGGTTGATAACGCGGCGAGATTCAGTATGTGGCGGCGATTGGTGTTCATGATTTGTTCTCCGATTGGTGGGTTGGGTTCGTCGCCCCACAGGTGCGAGGCGATGGGTTAATTCACAAAATGATTCAGATCAATTCTCAAGCTGCCCGCGGCCCTTCGAGAGTTGGCGTCGCGGTCTGCGAGCGATGTCCCCAGAGGCTCGCCGCGTCATAGTGCATCACGTCCCAAGTCTCGTCGTCGATCTCGCGTCCACCGTACCCGTACTCGACCTGGAAGCCGGACGGCGTGAGCGCGTAGAACGAAGTCGTAAGGTCGTTGGTGTGTCGGCCAAGGCTGGAAGCGATCGGAATGCATCGGTCTTGACACAAGTCGTAAGTGCTGCCGATGTCGGTAAGCGCGCAGCAAACCCCTCTTGACCAAAGCGCCGACGGCGTGGTTTACAGCCCGAAGGTTAGGCTGGCACCTGCCAGCGATGC
>JANOYE010000059.1:0-4448 GCA_031428695.1 Rhodoferax sp.
CGCGCACCATTGATGCCCGCACCCAGCAACCGTGCGCCGGGTTGAAGCACACCAACAAGAATTCTGGACATTTGCACTCCCTACTCTTTTTGACTCTGTTCAATTTGATTCTATGGTTAGCCGCAACTGCCCGGAGATCAGGCGCGGGAGCAGGGTGTCGCGCAGGGTGGCAAGTTCTTGAATTTGGGTGAGATGAGAACGATCAATTAGAGGACGAACCGTGTTAGCGAAGACAGCCAAGACTTCGTCAGTGGGAATCGCCACCAATTCGGTTTCAAGAAAATGCGTTGTCTGAAAATTGGCAATGCCCGTGCTCTGATTTTGATACTCCCACGTTTTGCCTTGGGCGTAGATATACGTCAGGTGTTGGCCGAGAAGCACACCAATGTCCTTTGTGTTCGGCCTCAGTAGCCGACAAAAACTTGCAGGCTCTGCCGGGCAATCGAATTGGCCGAGTAGGCCATTCGTCAAATAAAGCGCTCTGCCGGTGGGTTGATCTTTGCTGCCCCCGGAGACTTCCAGAACAATGTCTCCGTCCTCCAATTTGCGTGTTGCCAGCTTTTTCTGCGATGTGTACCGAACCGGGACACGACTGTTTGCGCCGGATTGCAAGTCGGGAATATCTGTGCCACGGATGATGGCAACTCGGACTTCGTTCTTTTCATCCGGCACGTCACTGCCCCAATCACCGCCAATGGTGTGGCAGAGCAACTGACCAAAAGGCACCAACCGCCACCCCCTCGGCACCAAACCCAACTCCGCTTCTTCCAAGCCATCAGGAAACAACGCCGCCGTGGCCTCATCCATGCCTTCGGGGGCGCGGCCTTGCATCTTGGCGCGCACGGGGTCGAAATCGACAAACCACGACTTGAACAAGGCCTGGGCGATGGCTTCGAGCGTGGCGTTGGTTTCGCGCAGGAGGGCGATGCGGTCGTCGAGGGCATCGAGCACCGAGGCAATGCCACGCTGCTCTGGAAGAGGTGGCAATCTGAATTGAAACGATCCGATGCGAATCGGTGCTGTGTGAAGAATCTTCGTTCCAGAGGCTGAGTTGACCAGATGCCGATTGAAATCTGGGTGTAGAAAAAGCCAGTACAGAAAGTCGTTGAAAACACTTTCGGTTTTGGGGACTACTCTGCCAAGTCGCTGGTTGTGCAAGTACAGGCGCCCGTCATTGGGTATACGCGCCGGAATTCCAAGAATTTCGCCACCTGCCGTTTGACATGTCATGACCAATAGGGTTTCGCCAGGCCGCAGCGCATACTCAGCCGGATACTCGTCTGAGTACCTTTTTGTCAGCGTCGTACCAAAACGGAAACCTCCGCTGTACTCGAAGTTTCCAATTGCCACGACGATTGGCAGCTCCGAACTGTTCGCATCTACGGAGAAAAATTCACTCTTGAATGGCCAGCCATGTTTGATTTCGACCACGGCCCCAAGTCGGACGAGTGGCCACTCAGAACTCATACCCCAGCCCCCAACACCACCTCATCCGGCATATCCCGCATCTCCCGGTACGCATGGACGTACCCCGCCGTAGCCACCGGATCAAAGTCGAAGTAGTAGCGGGACAGGGCCACCATTTGCCCGGCCAGTGGGTGCAGGTTGTCGGTCATGGCGCGGCTCCGCTGTTGGGCGCTTGCAGCACAACCCATTGCCCGGCCTTCTTGCCGCCTTGCCTTTGGAGCACGCCCAGTTGTTGCAGTTTGTCGGTCAAATAGCGAACACCACGTTCGGTGAGGCCCAGTTGGTCGGCTAGCTGCTTTTGGGTCATTTGCGGGGTGCTTGCCAACAGGCGTAGCAGCGCATCCTCCCGTGTGGTGAGCGTTGGTTTATTGCCGTTATCGACAGTTTTATAGACAGTCTTTTCGACAGTTTCTTGGTCGTTAAGACTAAAGGAAGGCCGCGCAAAGCTGGCAATAAACAGCCCGCCCACCTGCCGGAATTCCACGGCTGGAGCGTTTTGGTGGATCAGCGTCATGCCGCGCCCCCAGGATTCCACCATCTCGATGCGGCGAAACAGGTCGGCGATCAGCGGGTTGCGGCGCTGCGAGACGTTGCCCCGGTGCAGGTCGGCAATGGTCAGCCCGCCAAACAGTTTGCCGGGGTTGCGCACTTCAACGCGGTTTTTGAAGATGGCGACTTGCACGTAGTCCGGGTCGCGCCAGTCGCGGTGGCAAAAGGCGTTGATGATGGCTTCGCGCAGGGCCTCCATCGAGATTTCGGGCACGTCCACGCGGTACAGGCCTTCGAGCCGCATGCCGATGTGGATGTTTTTGAGGATGTATTTCTGCGCTTCTTCGATCAGCTCCAGAATGTCGCCGTCAAAGTCGTGCCGGTCGATGATGGTGACGGTGTCGGTGGTGCCGAACACGGCGCAGCGCAACTGGATTGGCTCTTTGGCAAAGAACAGGCGCGCGGCGTTGCACATCTCGCCTTTTTGCAGCAGCTCCAGCTTGGTCAGCGCCCGCTGCAGCCTGCTTTTTTCATCATTGCCCAGCGCATCCCACTGCAGGCCAGCGCGCTTGGCAAAGCTTTTTACCTTTTTTATCTCCAGATCGGGCCAAGGTTTGTCCAGCGCCCGGGTGTCCCAGCGAAGGACGTTTTGGTTTTTGTCCACGATGATGGCTTCAAGCTCGGCGGCGCTAAGCTGGCGGTCTTCGTCGGCGGCGCGCATGTAGGCGCGGCCGTGGGCGAAGTAAGGCGCGTTTTGACCATCAAAGCGGACCTGGATGCAGGTTTTCCCCGACAGCGTTTGCGCAGTGACCTGGGGGTAAATCTTGGGCTCAATGTGCGCGGCAATGGCTTGCGACAGGTCGCGCAGGGTTTTGTCGGTCACGTCCAGGCCTACCGGCTTGCCACTGGGTGCGACGCCAAACCACAACTCGCCAGATCCGTGTTTATTCAGAATGGCGGCGATGGACACCAGGCCTTCTTTGAGTTCGGCCAGGCTTTTTTTCAGTTCTACAGTTTCCGACTCGTGCAAGGCTTTAGAACTCATACCCCAGCCCCCCAAGCTTGGTACGAATCAGCGCATCCAGTTCTGCCCCTTTTGCCATTTGCTCGCCCAGCTTTTCAGTGAGTTTTTGCATCTTGTCGGCAAAGGCTTCATCGTTGTCTTCCACTTCCTCTGCGCCCACGTAGCGGCCGGGGGTGAGCACGTGGCCGTGCTGGGCGATCTCGGCCAGCTTGACGCTGCGGCAGAAGCCGGGGATGTCGGCGTAGGCCTGTGCTTCGACAGGCTCAGCATGAACGGGCTGGGGGATTTCTCCACGCCAAGCTGCCACCGTCGCGGCGATGCGTTCGATCACTTCATCGGTGAACTCGCTCTGCACGCGGCTGATCATGCTGGCCTGTTTGCGGGCGTCGATGAACAGCACTTCGCCCTTGCGGTGCGTCTTCTTCTTGACCAGAAACCACAGGCAGGCCGGTATCTGCGTGTTGAAGAACAACTGGCCGGGCAGCGCCACCATGACCTCCACCACGTCGGCCTCGACCATCGCCGCGCGGATTTGGCCTTCGGAGTTCTGGCTGGAACTCATGCTGCCGTTGGCCAGCACAATGCCGGCGCGGCCTGTGGGTTTGAGGTGGTGCAACATGTGCTGCAGCCAGGCGTAGTTGGCGTTGCCCTGCGGCGGGTCGCCATACACCCAGCGCGCGTCGCCGGTCAAACTGCCGTGCCACCAGTCGCTGATGTTGAAGGGCGGGTTGGCCAGGATGAAATCAGCCCGCAAATCGGCGTGCTGGTTGCGGGTGAAGGTGTCGCCCGGCTCGCGGCCCAGGTTGAAGTCAAGGCCGCGAATGGCCAGGTTCATGGCGGCCAGGCGCCAGGTGGTGGGGTTGGCTTCTTGGCCATAAATGGACACGTCGCCCAGCTTGCCGCCGTGCGCTTCAATAAAGCGTTCACTCTGCACAATCATGCCGCCGCTGCCGCAACACGGGTCGTACACCTTGCCACTGTGCGGGCCCAAGATGGCGACCAGGGTTTTGACGATGCTGGCGGGCGTGTAAAACTGCCCGCCGCGTTTGCCTTCGGCGCTGGCGAACATGCCCAGAAAATATTCGTAAACCTGGCCCAGGATGTCGCGGGCCACCGACGGGTTGCTGCCAAAACCGATGGTGGAGACCAGGTCCACCAACTCGCCCAGCTTGCCGTCGGGCAACTGGGCGCGGGCGTAACGTTTGTCCAGAATGCCTTTGAGCTTGGGGTTCTCCACTTCGATCAGCGTCAGCGCTTCGTCGATGTGTTTGCCGATGGCGGGTTGTTTGGCCACGGCGCGAATGGCCTCCCAGCGCGCCGCTTCAGGCACCCAGAAGGCGCTGACCTCTTTGTAGTAGTCACGGTCTTCGAGTTCTTTGGCCAGGTTGGCCGGTGTGGTGCCGGCAAAGTAATACTCGTCTTTTGAGTCGGCCAGGCGCACGGCCAGCTCGGCACGGCGGGCGGCAAA
>JANOYE010000060.1:0-8527 GCA_031428695.1 Rhodoferax sp.
CGACCAGCAGGAAGGCGGCGCGCCCGGCAAACCAGTGGCAGGCCAGCCAGGAAGCGATGCAGATCAAGAGAAACACCAACGCGCCCACGATGGCGTCGCCGTTTTTCTTCTGGCCGAAGATGCGGCAAATGGCGTCGTACAGCACCCAGAAGACGACGAGAAAACTTAAGGAAACACCAATCGCGTCGGTGGGCGACCAGTCCATTTTCGACTTGTCGATGAGGTAGGTGCTGGCGCTCCACAGGTACGAGACGGTAAAGAGCGCCATGCCGGACATCCAGGTCGAATAACTCTCCCAATAAAACCAATGCAGGTGCGCGGGCAACTTGGGCGGTGAAACGTTGAATTTGACGGGGTGGTAAAAACCGCCGCCGTGTACGGCCCACAGTTCACCACTCACGCCCTGTCTCTTCAGGTCGTCATCCACCGGCGGTGTCAAACTGCTGTCTAAAAAAACGAAGTAGAACGACGAGCCAACCCAGGCGATTGCGGTGATCACGTGCACCCAGCGCAGGAGCAGATTGGCCCAGTCGAGCAGGTAACTTTCCATGGCGAGGGTTTTGGCGGGTTGTTGTGGGTGTTTCAGCCGTTGATTGGGTGCTGGAAAGTGTATACAATTTTCGCCATCCGGCTTTGGCGGCCAGGCCTTTGTACAAAACCTTGCTCCCCTCCTGCGGTTTTGCGCAAGCAGTTAGGCAAACCGCGTGAATTAACACTGTTTGTAACCCACCGCACAGACGCGCCAGCCGTTTCGTGCTTGTTTGGCTTTTATACTGGGCCGCGCAACCGGCCTGTCGGCCCCATTAAACCAACGAGGAGACTGGACATGTTTGAATTTTTCGCCCAAAAACGGACTCTGAAGCGGCCGTTGTTGTGGGCTGCAGTGGCCGTTGTGGCCGTGGTGGTGGCGGCCTGTGTGTCAACGCCGATGCCCCAGCAGGCACCGCCCGCTCCCCCCGCGCCTGTCGCAACCCAGCCCCCACCGGCGCCGCCCGTGGCTGTGGCGCCGCCTGTAGTTGCCGCGCCGTCGATGGTGTCTGCCGCCAACACGCCGCGCGAGTTCCGTCGCGACGCGGCAGGACAAATCTACAAACTCAACTCGAACCGCATTTACAAGGGCAAAATGCAGCCCCTGCTGTACGCCATTGGCGTGTTCGAGGTCGAAATTGACAACCGCGGCAATGTCGTCAAGACCAATTGGCTGCGTGCACCCAGCCACGCGCCCGAGGTGATGGCCGAGATTGACCGCATCGCACGCCAGGCGGCGCCTTACCCGGCGCCGGTGCGCATGGGCCGCGTCGTCTACACCGACACTTGGCTGTGGGACAAGAGCGGCCATTTTCAGCTGGACACGCTGACCGAAGGCCAGCTCTAAGCCGACTCTTTTGCAATTTGAAGCATCGGACTGAAAAGTTAATATGGGTGTTAACTTTTCTTCTTTTTGAGACGAAATCCTGAGAATTTAGAGATTTTCAGGCGCCCAAGTCACGGGAAATGGCGTTTTGTTGCTATGTTTTTTGTAGCAACCGCCATTTCAACAAAAACCCGCCCGCTCACGAGCCCCGGTAAGTCGAATAACTCCAGGGGCTGACCAAGAGCGGCACGTGGTAGTGCTCATTCGGGTGGGCAATGCCAAAGTCCAGCGTCACCTGGCCGAGAAAATTCGGCTCCGGCAGCACCACGCCCAGCGCCTTGAAATACGCCGCCACCTCAAACACCAGCCGGTAGGCGCCGGCCTTGAGCGCGTTGTCGGGCACCAGCGGGCCGTCAGGGCAACGGCCGTCGTGGTTCAACACAATTTGCCGCAGCAAAGTGACCTCAGCACCGTTGATGGCATAAAACGCCACCTTCATGCCGCTTGCCGGGCGGCCATGCATGGTGTCCAGTACGTGTGTGCTCAATCCCATGGAAACCCCCTGTCAATAGATGCTTGATGGCCTGGCGAAATGGTTTGGTCAAATGGTTTGATTAAGTGGTCTGGCCGAATGCTCTCGTTATCACTTGAAAATACTCCGCGAAAGTGTATACAATTTTTTGCATGCCAGCGCCAACCGTCCGCCTTGCAACCCTCACGCAACCTTGATAAACAACCACTTCGCGCCATGGAATCTTCTTCAACACACTTGATCGTGCAGGCGCTCACCAAGGCGATTGTCGAGCATCGGTTGCAGCCGGGTGCCAAGCTGGCTGAGCAGAAACTGGCCGACCATTTTGGCGTGTCGCGCACACTCGTGCGCCAGGCCTTGCTGCAACTCTCGCAGCACCAGCTGATTCGCCTGGAGCCGTCGCGCGGTGCTTTTGTGGCGGCGCCCTCGGTGCTGGAGGCCAAGCAGGTGTTTGGCCTGCGCCGCATCATCGAGGCCGAGATGATTCGCCTTTTTGGGCGGGAGTCCACGCCTGCACACATCAAGGCACTCAGAGACCATGTTGCGCGGGAAAAGAGAGCCATGGACGGCAAAGACACTGCGGGCCGCAACGAGCTTCTGGGCGACTTTCATGTGCGCATGGCCGAGCTGGCCGGCAACGAGGTGTTGGCGCAGGTTCTGAGCCAGTTGATCTCGCGCTGCTCGCTGATCACGCTGATGTACCAGAGCGCGAATGCCGCAGAGCATTCGCACGACGAACATGTGCAGATCATCGAAGCGCTGGCGGCCAAAGACGAAACGCGCGCCGCCAGCTTGATGGCCACGCACCTGCAAAATGTGGAGGACGGCCTGAATTTCGAGCCCGGCACAAAAGTAGGCGTTCAAGTAGGCGTTCAAGGCGGCCTACATGGCGGCATCAACGGCGGCGATAGCGGCGGCGACCTCGAATTGGCGCTGGCTGCAACCTGAGGACGTTCTGAGATGAACACCCACAGCTACCCTCGCGATTTGATCGGTTATGGCTGCAACGTGCCCCATGCCCAGTGGCCTGGCGGCGCGCGCATTGCCCTGCAGTTTGTGCTTAATTATGAAGAGGGCGCGGAGAATTCGGTGTTGCACGGCGACGCAGGCTCCGAGCAGTTTTTGAGCGAGATGTTCAACCCGGCGAGTTTTGCCGCGCGCCACCTGAGCATGGAAAGCATTTACGAATACGGCTCGCGTGTGGGCGTGTGGCGCATCTTGCGCGAGTTTGAAAACCGCAAGTTGCCGCTCACGGTGTTTGGCGTCAGCATGGCGCTGCAGCGCCACCCCGAACTCACCGCCGCGTTCAAATCGCTCGGCCATGAAATCGCCTGCCACGGCTGGCGCTGGATCAATTACCAAAATCTCGATGAAGCCACCGAGCGGGAACACATGCGCATCGGCATGCAGATCATCAGCGAGCTCACCGGCGAGAGGGCACGCGGTTGGTACACCGGGCGCGACAGCCCCAACACACACCGCCTGGTGGCCGACTACGGCGGTTTTGACTACGACAGCGACCACTACGGCGACGACCTGCCCTTTTGGATGCCGGTGCAAAAAACCGATGGCGAGGTGGTGCAACAACTCATCGTGCCGTACACGCTCGATACCAACGACATGCGGTTCTCCAGCGCGCAGGGGTTTGCGCAGGGCGACGACTTCTTCACTTACCTGAAGGACGCGTTTGACGTGTTGTACGCCGAGGGCGACCCGAAAGGGTTAGATCGGCCCAAGATGCTCAACATCGGCATGCATTGCCGCCTGCTGGGCCGCCCTGGGCGGATGAAATCACTGCAGAAGTTTCTGGACTATGTGCAGGGCCACAGCCAGGTGTGGATTTGCCGCCGCATTGACATCGCCCAGCACTGGCGCGCCATGCACCCGCATTCGGGGACGAATTCTTGAACACCATGACTTTGACACTCGATCAACTTAACCAGGCATCGCCCGACGAGGCTGCCCTGCTGCTGGACGGCCTGTACGAGCATTCGCCGTGGATCGCAAGCGAGGCCCTTGCCAAGCGTCCCTTCAAGTCGCTTGCATCGTTGAAATACGCCATGGTGCTGGTGCTGGAAGCTGCGGGGCGCGACAAACAAATCGCGCTGATCCGCGCGCACCCGGAACTGGCGGGCAAGGCGATGGTGAGCAACACACTCACCACCGAATCAACCAACGAACAATCCAAAGCCGGGCTGGCCCATTGTTCGCCCAACGAATTCGCGAAGATTCAAAAACTCAACGCCGACTACAACACCAAATTCGGCTGGCCTTTCATCCTGGCCGTGCGCGGCCCGCGTGGCCTGGGGTTGAGCCGCCAGCAGATCATTGCCACCTTTGAGCGGCGCCTGCAGGGCCACCCTGATTTTGAATTGCAGGAGTGTTTGCGCAACATCCACCGTGTGGTTGAAATCCGGCTGAATGACAAGATGGGCACGACGCCGAGCTTGGGCAACGATGTTTGGGACTGGCAGGAACAGTTGAGCGTACACAGCGACCCAGGGTATGCCGAAAAGGGCCAACTCACCGTCACCTACCTCACCGACGCGCACCGCGCCTGCGCCGCGCAGATCACAGCCCGCATGTTGGATTGCGGCTTTGATGAGGTGGGCCTTGACGCCGTGGGCAACGTGGTCGGCAAATACTTGGCGATCAACGCAGAGGCCGACCAAGCCAAAACACTGCTCACCGGCAGCCACTACGACACCGTTCGCAATGGCGGCAAATACGATGGCCGCTTGGGCATCTTTGTGCCCATGGCCTGTGTGCGCGAGCTGCACCGTGCGGGCCAACGCCTGCCGTTTCACATCGAGGTCGTGGGGTTCGCCGAAGAAGAAGGCCAGAGGTACAAAGCCACGTTTTTGGGTTCAGGCGCCTTGATTGGCGACTTCAATCCGGCCTGGCTCGACCAGCAAGACGCCGACGGCATCACCATGCACGAAGCCATGCGGCACGCTGGTTTGCAGGTGAGCGACATTGCCAGCCTCAAACGCCAAGCGGCTGATTACCTGGGTTTTGTCGAAGTCCATATTGAGCAGGGGCCGGTGCTCAATGAGCGCCATTTCCCGCTGGGAGTTGTCACCTCGATCAACGGCAGCGTGCGTTACCAGTGCGCTGTCAACGGCGTCGCCTGCCACGCCGGCACCACACCGATGGACCGGCGCCGCGACGCGGCCGTGGCGGTGGCTGAACTGGCCTTGTATGTTGAAAAACGCGCGGCGCAAGACGCTGATTCTGTTGGCACCATCGGCATGTTGCAAGTACCCAGCGGCTCCATCAACGTGGTGCCAGGGCGCTGTGAATTCAGCCTGGACTTGCGCGCGCCGCTCAATGCCCGGCGCGATGCGTTAGCCAACGACGTATTGGCCGAACTGCGCGCCATTTGCGAGCGGCGCGGGGTGCAGTTCACCGTTGAAGAAACCATGCGCGCCGCCGCCGCCCCGAGCGCGCCCGAGTGGCAGGCGCGTTGGGAAAACGCGGTAGAAGCCTTGGGCGCGCCGCTCTTCAAGTTGCCTAGCGGCGCCGGCCATGACGCCATGAAGCTGCATGAAATCATGCCGCAGGCGATGTTGTTTGTGCGCGGCGAAAACGCCGGCATCAGCCACAACCCCCTTGAATCGAGCACGGCTGACGACATGCAGTTGGCGGTAGATGCCTTCTCGCACCTCATCGACAAGCTGGCCAAACCCTGATGGCACCCTTCGATCAACTCGACGCCTGGGTGGATGCGCATTTCGACGAAGAAGTGCGGTTCCTGCAGGCGCTGATCCGCGTGCCAACCGACACGCCGCCGGGCAACAACGCGCCGCACGCAGAACAAACCGCCACATTGTTGAAAGTTTTTGGCTTCGAGGCCGAGCGTTACCCGGTGCCGCAAGCTGAGGTTGAAGCTGCCGGGCTGCAATCGGTGACCAATCTCCTGGTGCGGCGCCGTTATGGGCAGGACGGCGCTGGCAACCCGCTTGCAGGCGGCATAACAGTGATGCTCAACGCCCATGGCGACGTGGTGCCACCGGGCGAAGGCTGGACGCACGACCCGTATGGCGGCGAAATTGTGGACGGCAAGGTCTATGGCCGCGCCGCAGCCGTGAGCAAATCAGACTTCGCCACGTACACCTTCGCCCTGCGCGCGCTCGAAGCCGGGGCCAGGCCATCAAAAGGCAGCGTTGAGTTGATGTTCACCTATGACGAAGAATTCGGCGGCGAGCTGGGCGTGGGCCGCTTGTTGCGCGAGGGCGTCATCCACCCTGACTTGGTGATCGGCGCTGGCTTCAGTTACCAGGTCATCACCGCACACGCGGGTTGCCTGCAACTCGAAGTCACCGTGCAAGGTGTGATGGCGCATGCAGCGATTCCGGATTCTGGGGTAGACGCGCTGCAGGCCACCAACAAATTGCTCACGGTTTTGTACGCGCAAAACCAGCTGAACAAAAACGTGGCCTCCAAGGTCGCGGGCATGCAACAGCCCTACCTCAACATTGGCACCATTTCGGGCGGCACCAACACCAATGTGGTGCCTGGGCGCGTTACCTTCAAGCTAGACCGGCGCATGATCCCCGAGGAAGATCCGGCGAAGGTTCAAGCTGATTTGCGGCAATTGATGGCGGACGCCGTGGCAAAAATTCCCGGCATCCACATCGACGTCAAGCGTATCTTGCTGGCGCGCGCCCTGCGACCTTTGCCTGGCAACCAGCCTTTGGTGCAAGCGCTGCAAAAACACGCAGAGCAAGTTTTTGGCGAACCGATTCCCGCACTGGGCACACCGCTTTATACCGACATGCGCCTGTTCTGCGAAGTCGGCATTCCGGCCGTGATGTACGGCGCCGGCCCGCGCACGGTGCTGGAGTCGAACGCCAAACGGGCCGATGAACACCTGGATCTTGATGACTTGCGCAAGGCCACTAAGGTGCTGGCCCGAACTTTGCATGAGTTGTTGGCTTGAGTTATTGGCGTGATTTGGCGACCTGTGCAGTGCATAAACCGAAAATCGCCTGTTGACCCCTTCATTCCCTGCTTCCTTACCCCTTTCAACCATTTACCTTCAAACCCGGAGACACCATGAAAAAACGAGCCCTTCTCAAATCCGCCGCCGCCCTCGCCTTGGCCGCCGCCTTCAGCATCGCGCAGGCGCAAAACACACCGATCAAATTCCAACTCGACTGGCGTTTTGAAGGCCCCGCAGCACTGTTTCTGACACCTGCGGCCAAGGGTTATTTCAAAGACGCCAAACTCGACGTGACGGTAGACGCAGGCAACGGCTCGGGCGGCGCAGTCACCCGCGTCGCCTCGGGCGCCTACGACATCGGTTTTGCCGACCTGGCCGCATTGATGGAGTTCCACGCCAACAACCCCGACGCGCCCAACAAACCGGTGGCTGTGATGATGGTTTACAACGACACGCCGGCCTCGGTCATGGCGCTGAAAAAATCCGGCATCAAAACGCCCGCTGACCTGAATGGCAAAAAACTCGGCGCTCCGGTGTTTGACGCAGGCCGCCGCGCCTTCCCCATCTTCTCCAAAGCCAACAACATCAGCGGGGTGCAGTGGACCGCCATGGATCCGCCGCTGAGAGAGACCATGCTGGTGCGCGGCGATGTGGATGCCATCACCGGCTTCACCTTCACGTCGCTCTTGAACCTGGAAGCGCGCGGTGTCAAAGCCGAAGACGTGGTGGTGCTGCCTTACCCTGACTATGGCGTCAAGCTGTACGGCAACGCCATCATCGTCTCGCCCAAATTGATCAAAGACAACCCGGCCGCCGTAAAAGCCTTTTTGGTGGCTGCAACCAAGGGCATGAAAGACGTGATCAACAACCCGGCGGCGGCGATACAAGACGTGAAAGCGCGTGACGGCATCATCAACGTTGAGTTGGAGACCCGCCGCCTCAAATTGGCGATTGACACCGTGATCAACAGCCCCAACGCCCGCGCTGAAGGTTTCGGCCAAGTCAACGGCCCGCGCCTCTCCTTGATGGCGTCACAGGTGTCCGACGCTTTCAACACCAAAACCCGCATCAATCCTGATGCCGTGTGGAACGCGTCGTTTCTGCCGACCAAAGCCGAGCTGAACATCTTGCCGAAGAAGTAAAAAGCGCACTTCAATCATTCGTTTGATGTGCGCTAATTGCTATTATTTAGATAGCATTATTCGACCATTATTCGTGACTTAGCGGTCAATTTGTTTTAAATTTCCATGCAGGAGCCTTCTCCCCCCGTGTTTGTTGATTTCTCTGATGTCTGGCTCGCTTACAACGAAGAGTTGCTGGCCCAGCAGCATTTCGCCGTTGAAGCGATTGACCTGAAAATCCGGCAGGGCGAGTTCATCGCCATCGTCGGGCCGTCGGGTTGCGGCAAGTCGACGTTCATGAAGCTGACCACTGGATTGCGCATGCCGTCCAAGGGCAAGATCCTGATCGACAACCAGGCGGTGACGGGCCCTTTGAAGATTTCCGGCATGGCTTTTCAAGCGCCCTCCTTGTTGCCGTGGCGCAGCACAGTGGGCAACGTTTTGCTGCCGCTGGAAATCGTCGAGCCGTTTCGCAGCAATTTCAAAGCCAAGCGGCCCGAATACGTCGAGCGCGCCCGCAAATTGCTGCAAAAAGTGGGCCTGGGCGGCTACGAGGACAAATTCCCTTGGGAGTT
>JANOYE010000061.1:0-7600 GCA_031428695.1 Rhodoferax sp.
GCATCAAGCAGAACGATACCCAGTGAATCAGCGCTGCGGCATGTCCTTCAAACCATAAACCAAACTCACGCTGGCGTTTTCCGCAATGGCTCCAATGGCGGCATTCCAGGCCTGCCAGTCGTCACGCAGCGCAGCCAAACGCGCGGGCTCGCGCGCAGCCAAGTTGGCACGCTCGCGCTCGTCTTGCGCAATGTTGAAGAGGTATTCGTGCCCATCAACTTTCAGGTACTTCCAGTCGCCGCCACGCAGGGCGCGTTGTTCGCGGTGTTTCATGCGCCAGTGCATCGGGCGCCTGAATTCGTGGCTTACGTCCTCCAACACAGGCAGCAGCGAAACGCCATCGAGCGGGTAGTCTGCATGGGCTGATGCACCTGCCGCCGCCAACATCGTTGCAGACCAATCCATCGTCAGGCAATGCTGGCGGCTGGTGCTGCCGTGCGCGATCACGGCGGGCCAATGTGCTACCCACGGCACGCGGATGCCGCCTTCGGTGAGATCCATTTTTCCGCCCACCAACGGCCAGGTGTCAGAAAAACGCTCGCCGCCGTTGTCGCTGGTGAAGACGATGAGTGTGTTGTCGAGTTGGCCATTTTTTTCCAGCGCCTCGGCCACCCAGCCAATGCCTTCGTCCATGTGGTGGATCATGCGCTGGTAGGTGTGGATGTTGCCGCCGTCGAGGTGAAAGAGTTTGCCGTCGAGTTTTTTGGCCAGCGCGGCGTCGTCACGCGTCTCCCACGGCCAATGCGGCGCGGTGTAGTGCATGCTGAGGAAAAACGGCGCGTCTGCTTTGGCCATGCGGTTGACGTAATCGACCGAGCGGCGCGAGATCAAATCGGTGAGGTAGCCGGTTTCGTGTTTTTCGTTGTCGCCGTCGTACAAGTCGTGTATGCCGGTGGAGGCGCAGTGGGTGAAGTAGTCGACGCCGCCCGACATCGGCCCAAAGAATTCTTCGTAGCCCGATTTGAGCGGCCCGAAGTGCGGCGCATAACCCATGTGCCATTTGCCGATCAAGGCGGTGCGGTAGCCGCTGGCTTTGAGCAGCGAGGGCAGGGTGGGGTGCTCGGGCGGCAGGCCCAGCGTGGCGCTGCCCCGGCTCTTGCTGTTGATGGGCTCTTCAGCCGCGCCGCGCAGGCGGTACTGGTAACGCGCGGTCATCAGCGCAAAACGCGTGGGTGAACACACCGAAGAGTTTGAATAACCTTGCGTGAACTTGATGCCGTTGGACGCGAGCCGGTCGATCACGGGAGAGACGGGCGCGCGGCCGCCGTAACAGCCCAGGTCGGCGTAACCGAGGTCGTCGGCCACGATGAAAATGATGTTGGGGCGCTTGGCCTTTGGGGTGGTGTTCATGTTGCGACGAAGCCAGTGGCTTTGACGACCCGCGCCCAATGCGCCGAGTCTTCTTTGATTTTTGCCGTGAGCTCGGCGCGGCTGCCGCCCACCGGGTACATGCCCGCCGCGAGCAACTGCGCGCGCACTTCGCGCGACTGCACCGCTTTGTTGAATTCGGTGTGCAGGCGCTCCAACACGGCTTTGGGCGTTTTGGCTGGCGCCAGGTAGGAGAACCAGCCGGAGGCTTGTAGCTTGGGATAGCCCTGCTCGATCAATGTCGGCACATCAGGCATGAAGGGAGAACGGGTGGCGCCGCTGGTGGCGAGGATTTTTACTTTGCCACTGTTGCGGTGTGCAATGCTGCCGCCCACCACGTCAAAGAACATCAAAATCTGGCCGCCCAGAATGTCTTGCCGCGCGGCAGTAGCGCCACGGTAGGGCACATGGGTGGCTTTGATGCCAGCGGCTTCGTTCAGCATCTCGACCAGGAAATGCGACGGCGTGCCCGCGCCATAAGAAGCGATTGAAGCCTTGGCCGGGTTGGCCTTGATCCACTCGATCAACTCCTTCAGGTTGTTCGCGGGCACACTGGGGTGGACATTCAGCGCCAGCTCGAAGCGCGCTGCCAGCACGATGGGTTCGTAGTCCTTGAAAACGTCGAACTTCACATCCTTGTAGGTGTGCGGGTTCATCGCCAACATCGAGGCCGTGCCCAGCACCAGGGTGTGACCATCAGGCTCGGCGATGCGCGCGGCCTCCATCGCGATGTTGCCGTTGGCGCCGGACTTGTGCTCCAGAATCACCGTGCCGAGCGAGTCTTTCACGTGGGCGGCGATGGCGCGGGTCAACACGTCCATCGTGCCACCGGGGGGCACCGGGATGAAGACGCGGATCGGCTTGGTTGGAAACGCTTGCGCGGCGCTCATTGAAGGCAGCGCAAGGCCGCCGACACCGGCGGCCAAGGCACTGAGGGTTTGGCGGCGGTTGGCGAGGTTAAACATGGAGGGTTTCATGGTGTTGGCTATTTTTGTCAATTGTCACCCTTGCCCCGGTCGCGCCGCTAAACTCAGCGACTCAGGAAAACCCTCAAGAAGGAAAGAATAACCATGATTTTTGTCGTTGCAACCATCGATTTGAATGCCGGATGCCGCGCCGCGTTCCTGGTCGAATTCAAGAAAAATGTGCCCTTGGTGTTGGCTGAAGACGGCTGCATCGCCTACGCGCCCGCAGTCGATGCCGAGACCGGCTTTCCCACCCAATTCAAAACCGGCCCCGACAGCGTGACGGTGATTGAGCAGTGGGCCAGCATTGACGCCCTTAAAGCCCATGCCGCTGCGCTGCACATGAAGGCCTACCGCGTGGCGGTGAAGGATTTTGTGAAAAGCGTCGAATTGCGGGTGTTTGACCCCGCATGAGCATCTTGCCGCTGAGCCTGTTGGACGGGCCAAGAACTGACGACCCTCGCCCGCTGGTGATCTTCCACGGCGGTGGCTGCCCCGATGGATTCGCAGCGGCACTGGCGGCTTGGTTTTTCTACAAAGGCCGCGCCGAATTCACGGGCGCGGATCACGGCGACATCCACGCCATCGACGACCTGCCCGATGTGTCTGGCCGCGCCGTCTATGTGCTTGATTTTTCCTTTAGCCGGGAGATTTTGGGTGCCATTGATGCGCGCGCTGCCCGCTTGATTTTGCTGGACCACCACCAAAGCGCCGCCGATTCGCTGGGCGGTTTCACCTGCCGCTGCGGCGCGCTGCATTTCGACATGAAGAAGTCTGGCGCGCGACTGGCGTGGGAGTATTTTCAGCCGAACGAGCCGCTGCCGGATTTGATTCGCTACGTTGAAGACCGCGACCTGTGGCTGTGGCTGCACCCGCAAAGCGCGGCATTTTTGGCTGCCCTCGACATGGAGAAGCAGGACTTCCTGCGCTGGGCCGAGATTGCGAAATTCGGGCCTGAGGCGCTCGCCGCTTACCTCGCACGTGGCCAAGCCATGGACGAGAAATTCAACAAGCTCGCCGAGGGCATCGCCGAGAGCGCCAAGCCCGTTGTCTTCAATGGCGTCACCGGCTTGATGGTCAACGCCCCCAACGTGTTCCACAGCTTGCTGGGCAATGTGCTGAGCCAAAAAAGCGGCACCTTCGCCCTGATCTGGACAGTCCACAAAACCGGCGCCATCAAAGCCGGCCTGCGTTCGCAAAAAGGTTTTGACTGCATCCCCTTGGCCCAAACCATGGGCGGCGGCGGCCACCCGCAAGCCAGCGCCTTTCGCATGGAAGTTGATTTGCTCCCCGAGCTGCTGCGCGGCCGGCTGAATGCGCCGCTGGTGTCCTGAATTGGCCTGACCAGCGTGGCTATTCAATGGTTTCCCGGCCATATGCACACCACCCGCAAGGCGATTGCCGAGCGGGTGGGGGAGATTGATGTCGTCATCGAGCTGCTGGACGCCCGCCTGCCTGGCTCCAGCGCCAACCCGATGCTGGCGGCGCTCACCATCGGCAAACCGACGGTGAAGATCCTCAACAAGCAGGACTTGGCCGACGCCACGCAAACCGCCGCCTGGCTGGCGCACTACAACGCGCAGCCCGGCACGCAGGCGTTTGGCCTGGACGCCAGCGTCAACGCGCCCTTGCAGCACCTGCGCCGCGCCTGCAACCTGCTGGCCCCCACACGCGGCAGCATGAGCAAACCGATGCGGGTGCTCATCTGCGGCATACCCAATGTGGGCAAATCGACGTTGATCAACACGCTGACCGGCAAACGCTCGGCCAGAACCGGCGACGAAGCGGGCGTGACACGTATCACACAACGCATCACCTTGGCAGACGGCTTCTACCTGTTCGACACCCCCGGCGTCTTGTGGCCCAAAATTGCCGTGGCGCAAAGTGGCTACAACTTGGCGGCGAGCGGCGCGATTGGCAAAAACGCCTATGAAGAGGTTGATGTGGCAATGGCGCTGCTGGCTTACCTGCAAAACCCTTACGCGGCGGAGCTGGTGGCGCGTTACCAGCTTGAAAGCCCCGCCGCCGTGGCCGCCATGGGTGAAGAAGACCTGCTGGCCGCCATTGGCCGCAAACGCGCCGCCTTGCAGGCCGGCAACAAAGTCAACCTGCAAAAAGCCGCCGAGATCGTCATTCATGACTTCCGCTCGGGCGCTTTAGGCCGCATCACCCTGGAAACGCCTGAGGAGTTCGCCCGCTGGACGCTGCTCGCCGCGCAAGAGGCACAAGCCAAAGAAGCCCAAAAACTCGCCTCAAAACCCGCAAAAACGCGCCGCGAAGTACAATAGGCGGTTTGCACCAGCGGATTGCTGAATGCGCGAAATAGTTTTGGATTCGATTTGGATTCGATTTGGATTAGATTTGGAGTAATGATTTGGCCAAGGAAGAACTGATTGAAATGCGTGGCAAGGTCTCGGAGGTTTTGCCGGACTCGCGCTACCGCGTGACATTGGAGAACGGCCACATCTTGATCGCCTACTCGGGCGGCAAAATGCGCAAGAACCACATCCGCATCATTGCCGGAGACGACGTCACACTGGAGATGTCGCCCTATGACCTCTCCAAGGGCCGCATCATGTTCCGCCACATTGCGGGGCGCACGAGTTACCAGTCGAGCTGATGGCTTCTATCGTGCAGGGAACTGCGGCAGGCGGTGCTTCAGCACCCGTGCTTGAAGTCCTGCCGCGCGATCTCTCGCCCTACCGCAAGGGCAACACCGGCGTCGATTACGTGCACCGTTTCGAGTCCGGCAAACCCGGCCCGCACGTGTTGATCAACGCGTTGACCCACGGCAACGAATTCTGCGGCATGGTCGCTGCCACGCATTTGCTCGACACCGGCGTGCGGCCCCAAATTGGCACCCTCACAGTGAGTTTCGCCAATGTCGAGGCCTACGAGACCTTTGACGCGGCCAAGCCGTTTGACAGCCGCCAACTGGTGCACAACTTCAACCGTATCTGGTCCTCTGGCTGGCTTGACGGCCAGGAGGACAGCCCCGAGCTGCGCCGCGCCCGCCTGATGCGGCCTGTGGTGGCGGCGGCAGACCATATTCTTGACATCCATTCCACCAGCCAAGACGTGGTGCCGTTTTGGGTTTACAAACCGTTTGAGCGCAATGCCGCCGTGGCGTTGGCCATTGGGCGGCCTGCGGTGCACATGGTGATGCCGGGCGGCATGACCTCGGGCGCGCCCTTGATGGAACACGGCGACCACGGCAAGTCGCCTGAGCAGGGCAGCGCCAAGGGCGCCTCGATGGTGGTTGAATGTGGCCAACATTTCAAACGCGCCAGCAGCGATCTGGCAACGGCGGTCACGCTTGATTTTTTGGCGCATTTTGGCCTGATTGAGTCGATGGCCCACCCGGCGATGAAAACGACGGTCAATGCGGCGGCAAACGCGGCAACAAAACCCACCCAGGTTCGGCTGGAGCTCTTGCACACCCACGTCATCAAAACCACTGACTTCTCCTTCACGCGGCCTTTGGTCGGTTTTGAGGTGTTTGCCAAGGGCGAGCTGATTGCCACCGACGGTGCTGAAAAAATCCACGCGCCGTGTGACCACTGCACGGTGATGATGCCCGCGCGCACCGCTGTCATCGGCCGCGAGGGGGTCTATTTGACCCGCCCCATCTCAATTTCTTAGCGTTGCTTTCGGGTGAATTTTACAATCCCGACATACGCACGTCGCCGCCAGCAGATACGATGCCTGCATTCACCACTTGGACAGGATCGACCGTCATGAAACACATTTCTTCAGCCCTTGCCTGCGGGTTATTGGGTTTGCTCGCCGCCAGCGCCAGCGCTACGGGTTTGGCCACTTGCGATTCGGGCCCCAAGAGCGGCTGGCAACCGGTGGAAAAACTCGAACAAGCGCTTAAGGAAAAGGGTTACGTCGTGCGCCGCATCAAGGAAGACGGCGGCTGTTACGAGGTTTACGCATTGAACGAAAAAGGCGAACGTGGTGAATATTACTATCACCCGGTGACCCTCGCGCCCGTGCCCATCAAATCCCGCTGACAGACACACAAATGGGTCGCCCAGTGGCCGTCGCACCGCATCTGCAAACCGTCTGGAGCCCCTGGCTGCGCCTGCTGCACTGGCTACTGGCCATCTCAATGATCACCAGTTTTGCCACCCACGAAGGTGGCGGCAAGCTGCATGAATGGAGTGGTTACGTGGCGTTGGCGGCGGCGCTGGTTCGTGTCGTGATGGGTTTTGCAGGCGGCGGTTATTGGAAGTTTTCTCAGTTTGTCCGCTCAGCCTCGGTCACCGTCAACTACGCCAAGAGTGTGATCAGCAAGTCTGAGGCGCGCCACATCGGCCATAACCCGCTGGGCGGCTGGATGGTGTTGGCGCTGCTGGCTGACGCCATCGCCACCGGGTTCACCGGCTGGCTCTACACGACAGACCAGTTCTTCGGCTACGAGTGGCTTGCCAACCTGCACAATGTGCTTGGTCAAGCGCTGATTCCGCTGCTTATTTTGCACACAGGAGGCGTGGTGTTCACTTCGCGTCGGCATCGTGAAAACCTGGTTGCCGCCATGCTCCATGGAAAAAAACGCGTCTAGGTCACTAAAACAAAGCGTAGTCTGCTTTTTTATTCATAGCGACTGGCGAACTGCGCGTGTGCACCAACTACACCCCCACCGCCCGTGACCGCTTCAAGGCATCGCGTTTGGGTGTCGCCCGCCTGCCGCTCGCCGACTGGCCCGCCGAAGTTTTTCCGGGGTATGAAGCGCCCATCGTCCGGCGTGCGGGCACGCTCGATGCCCCTGCAGAATTGGTCTGCGACATCGCCAAATTCGGCCTGATGCCCCGCTGGAGCCGCGACGCCTCGCAGGCGTTGTCGATCTCCAAAGGCGCCTACAACGCGCGCCGGGAAACCGTTGCCGAAAAACCAAGCTTTCGCACGCCCTGGCGCGAGCGGCAATTCGCCCTGGTACCGATGGAGAGTTACTTCGACCCGAATTGGGAAAGTGGCCAGGCAGTGCGCTGGCGCATCAGCCGCGCTGACGGCGACCCCTTTGCCTGCGCCGCTCTGTGGGAGCGCTGGAGCGACAAAACCACGAGCCAGACCATCACCACTTTCAGCCTGCTCACTGTGAACGCCGACGCCCACGCCCTGTGCGGCCGCCTGCACCGCCCCGGTGACGAAAAACGCATGCCGGTCATCATCGCCGCCAACGGCTACCACGCCTGGCTCAATGCCAGCCCGGATGAAGCCCGCAACTTTATGCGCATGCCGCCCGTCGACCAACTCGTGGGCGC
>JANOYE010000062.1:0-16051 GCA_031428695.1 Rhodoferax sp.
CGCATGCGGTTGTTCTTCGCATTGTGTTCAAGCTCGCACAAACCCAGCGCTTCCATCAAGGGCGGCAGGTAAACACCGAAGCGACCGCGCAGCCCTTTCTTCAGGCCGTACCAGCCGCCGACAGGGTTGGCTTCGGAACGGCCCCAGGCTTCGACGCTGCCTTCTTTAGCGGGTTTTTGCTCGTCTGCACCGCCGAGTTCGACCCAGTCACCGGCGCTTTTGAGCATTTTGTGCAGGTCGTCGATGCAGCGGGCGTCGTAGTGCAGCACGGTGCTGCCCACGGTGCAGACCAGAATCGATTTGCCGTCTTTCTCGTCTGTATGCATCGTGTAAGCCGATGTTCCCGGTGGTGTCTTCAGTTTCCACGGGTCGTCTTTCGAGCGGTTCAATTTGTTTGCCATGGCAGCTCCTTGCGAAGGAATGGGGAATCTTGCAGCGTTCACCGTTGGGGGGAAATCGCATTCTGCGTCTTTTGCGCTTTGCGCGTTTGGGCTGCGCTTTATCGGTGCGCTTTATCGGCGCAATTTGCTGGCGCGGTGGTAGGTCAACGCCGCCGCCACACAGAAAGCCAGTGCGTCTTTGGCGATGGGCTCATCTTGTGCAAACACGATGGCCCGGTTGCCTTCGTACCTGAACTCCTTGGGGAAAATTGTCTTGAACGTTTCAACCAGCGTGGTCTGGCAGTTGAAGTACATGGCGTACTCAGCCGGCCTCGCTTTTTTCCAGTCGATGCGAACCGTGCTGCCGCTGCCTGTCTTCGAGGTGAGGTAGGCCGGCTCGCCCCACTTGAGCGTTTCTTCGAGTTCGCCCACACCTTCTGTTGCAGCGGCGGTTTGAAGGATGAGCTCGCGCAATGCCCGCATCTTGCGGCGGATGTTGGCCGGGTAGGCGTCAAAAACTTTTGCGACAGCGGGGTTGGCGATGGGTTTCATCCAATGGCTCCTCTCAAATCCAGCGCCGAACGCGCCTGACATATTGCGCCCATTGGCGGCCGTGTGTGCGCGCCAGCCAAGGCTCTTCCCCGAGAACAACGCGCAGATGGAAACCGATGGCGACGGCGACCGTGTAGGCGAGCAATCCGGTTGAGGCAAACGACACACTCCAGCCCAACAGCACCAGCACAACGGCTACATACATCGGGTTTCGGCTGATGCGGTACAGGCCCACGACGACCAGCGTTTTTGGCGGCGCCCAGGGCGCGAGGGTTCCTTTGCCGGAGACAAAAAAATCTCGCACACACCACACCAACGCAAAGCTGCCGATAGCCAAGAGAATCAAGCCCAGCGGTTGGGCCAGGCGTGCAGGACCTGCGAGCCAGAGCCAAGCAGCAGGAATTGCATAGGCCACCATGCCTGGCAGCGCGATGAATGCGATGAGTGCCCGCGTGAACATCAGCTCGGCTCATCAATGTTCATCCGCCGCTGCGCGACGCCCGCAGACTGCAGGAATCCACATCGATGGACAAACCTTGCTGGGCTGACACGCCGGGCTGGACTGATGGCGGGTTGCCGAAAATAGGTTTGCAAATTTTCGCCTGCGTGCATGCGCAAATTATGCCGCCGAGGTTTCACTTCCCGCTGCTGATCGCAGACAACACAAATATTAATATAGGTATTAACAATTTTGGGCTTCAACCGAATTTTTCATCCGATCTAAGCCATTTCGATCTCCAAGTCACGGAAAATGAGCGTAAGTAGCTACTAATAATATAGCGTCTCAAAATCCGCGAATTCCCGCCCATTGCTGCCCATTGCTTATGGCGATTGGCCCCGCGCGGCGACTCACATTGGGATGCGGATTTTCAATGAGGTATTCAAGTCACGGTTTTGAGGTGAAAATCACCTCAAAGTGAGATTGGCGTGCACTGATGCGTGGCCGACTTTGTCGCTTTTTTCAGTGGAGCGAACTGTATCTGTGAAACGGGAAAAGTGAAGGCCTATTCAGGTGAGGTTGCCAAGTTGTGCCGCAATCACTTTCGGCACAAATTGCATTGAACGGCTCCACTACACATCGTCGGAGGTCATCGTGAGTCAAACACCAACCATCGAGTGCAAGTCAAACGGCCCCTACCTCGTCAAGGGCTTGTCCGAGCTGCGGTCGTCAACAGGGAGCAATCTGCCTGTGCAGCCTGTTGTGGCGCTGTGCCGCTGCGGGGGCTCCGCCAACAAGCCTTTCTGCGACGGCACTCACCAGCGAAACGGCTTTTCCGGCGTGCGCATTGCCACGTCGGCAGTGCGGACCGATTTTCGCGCTCCAGGAATCACCATCCACGATGACCGGATGCTGTGCGCTCACACTGGACGCTGCACCGATGGATTGGCCTGCGTCTTCAAATATGGAAGCGAGCCGTGGATCGATCCAGTGGGTGCCACGGTTGCAGCGATTGTCGAGACGATCCGCCGCTGCCCATCTGGCGCCCTGTCGTACACGCTGGACACGCCAGAACCGCCCGAGCAACTCGCCTCGCCATCGGTTGCGGCCACAAAGGACGGCCCCTACGAGGTGGCCGGAGGTATCGCCCTGGTCGATCCGGCGACCGGCCAAGCCAGTCCAGGTGCGCGGTACACGCTCTGCCGGTGCGGAGGGTCGAAAAACAAGCCATTTTGCGACGGCAGCCACTGGAGCAACGGCTTTGCGAACCAGAAGAACTGAGGCAGAGCCGTCAAACCCCTCGCTCGAGGGTCGCCTCAGCTCGAACTTTAGGCATCACAAGGCGAACACCCGTGGACTCTGAGATTCTGAATCTAGCACTGTCGGTGCTGTCTGCGATCGTTGCTGTTTCCAGCGCAGTCTTCGCATACCGTACCCGCAGTCAGACTCGAAAGGACATCTTTGAAACCCAACGAGACGTGTTGCTGTTGACCGCAGCGGAGAACGATGCCCGTCTCAAGACTACCGAGTTCAAACTAGAACTACTGATCTCACGTCTACAAATTGCGCTCACCATGAATGACCCCGGAACGTCAGGCAATGCGGCGCAAATTCTCAATGGTCTCAGGGAAGTTGAGCGGGCATATGCAGGTCTTCGGCGCCGCGACTGGACCGCAGATCAGATTCGATCCATGGATTGCTCAGAGTCCGCGCTCCTTCAGTTTAGGAGCCTCTCCCTTGAAGAGCAGGTAACTTCCAAGACACTTCAAGTAGAAGCGCACGCCTTGCTTCTGAACGAGGGCGAGACGCTCCTATCCAAACTGGCAAGTGCGGCCCAACTCAAACGCTAGGCGTCACAAAAAAATGTCGCATCTACCTCTGCTTCCCGAGCGTCCCCACGTCGGCCGAATGAAGCCCGTCACTTCGGCCAAGACGTCGCAGTCGATTCTTCCGACAGGGCAACTTGTGCTCACCATTGAGCACGACGTGCTGCGCGGAGTCACCCCGCCGATGCTTCGTTGGTGGTTTGAGAATCTTGGTCAATCGATGACCTACCAAGGACAAGAATACCCGCGCTACTTGCTCTGGCACCCACGCGATCATATTCACTGGGAACTGGCAGCACACGGGCCAGATGGCGGCACTGGGCAGGGCGCCAAATTTCGCATCGTTGAAGCCTTCGCAGCCAACCCGAAGTTCTATGTCGATTCCGTTGAGTACTTAGAGAAGTTGGACGACGAGGGCATATCCCTTGTTCGCAGAGAACTTGGCACGGAGATCTTTAGACTTGAACATCGCTTCGGCGCGGCGCCAAACGGCGCAACGTATCGATCACAGATGATCGTTGGCGCTGCGACGGGACTTGTTCGCCCACTCTTCAACCGTATTGTGCGACCGCGAATATTCTCAAACGAGATGGGGACAGCCTGGCTCACCCATAACGTCGAGGAGGTCAGCATGTTGGAGCACTTGCTCCCCGCCCTGTGCTCGGCGTGGACCGCCTGACCCTTCACTCGAACGCCAGGCGTCGAAATCGGCGGCACCCGACGACCCGCAACCCAAATCAAGCACCGATCCCAATCGCACGATGGCGGCTCTGGCTCGGTCGGATGCTCCTGGTTCCAATTGCTGCGATGTCAGGAGGGTTGGTGTTCGTCCTTGTCCGAGCGGTCGCGAGCGGTGAGACAACTACCGCCTCAAGGGTGTCAAGTCGCGTCTACTACTTCGCCGAAAGCCCGGTGCTTTTCTCTGTCTTCTTCGCTCTTCCCGCAGCGCTCACAGCCCTCGTCATTCGGGTCACTATCGTCGTAGCCAGACGAAGCTTTGCGAAGACGAATTCCACCTGAGGAATTCAGCAGTGCATGCAGGGTCGGCTGTATGCGCTGAGCACGATCGGCAGTGGCGCCCTTGCTGACGTCGGTGCCCTCGGCGCTTGCCGAACTATCATGCAAGCAGAACAGCGGGGCTGACGGGGTAACGCCAAACCCCTCGCTTGAACGTTCGGCGTCAATCGAAAGGAAGGCCGGAAAATGACACGCGTCCGAGTTGAAGGCTTCACCATCTCGCTTGACGGCTACGGCGCTGGGCTAAATCAGGACATCAGCAATCCGCTCGGCGTGGGCGGGACAGATTTGCACCAGTGGTTAATCCCGACACGCACGTTCCAACGGACCCTGTTTGGCGCCGACGGCGGCACCACGGGGATCGATGACGACTTCGCTGCGCGAGGCTTCAAGAATGTTGGCGCCTGGATTCTGGGAAGAAACATGTTCGGGCCGATTCGCGGTTCCTGGCCCGACATGAACTGGAAAGGTTGGTGGGGGGACAACCCACCCTATCACGTTCCAACTTTCATCTTGACCCGTCACGCGCGCGCGCCCATCCAGATGGAAGGCGGAACGACATTCCACTTCGTCACGGGTGGCATTCACGAGGCGCTTGACCGGGCGCGCGACGCCGCCAAGGGAATGGATGTGCGCATTGGCGGCGGACCCAACACGATCCAGCAATACCTTCGTGCGGGCCTCATCGACGAGCTGCACTTCGCTATTTCGCCAGTCCTGCTGGGCGGTGGGGAGCGGCTGTTCGAGGGGGTTGACGTGCGGGCGCTGGGATACGAATGCGTTCAGTTCGTTGCGTCGGAGAAAGCCACCCATGTTGTACTGCGGCGCCAAGGGCACGATGGCGCCTGAATTACCTTAGGCCGCGCAAATGTGCCGCGCAAATGTGCAGCGCAAGGAAAGGAATTGGGTATGGCTAAGCTTGTGTTCGGAATGAACCAGTCCCTGGATGGCTACGTCGACCCTATGGCGTTTGGGCCAAGCCCCACGCTCTTTCGCCATTTCATCGAGGAGGCTCAGGGGCAGGCCGGCAGTGTGTACGGTCGCCACATGTATGAGGTGATGCGTTACTGGGACGACGATCATCCTGAATGGAATGCAGACGAACACGCCTTCGCGGCGGCGTGGCGGAAGCAGCCGAAATGGGTCGCCTCGCGCTCGTTGAAGTCGGTCGGCCCCAATGCCAGGCTGGTTGAGGATGACCTTGAGGGCGCGATCCGCAGGCTGAAGGCCGAGCACGACGCAGAGATCGAAGTGGCTGGCCCCGACTTAGCGCAAAGCCTCAGCGAACTTGGCCTGATCGATGAGTATCGAATCTATCTGCACCCCGTCGTGCTGGGTCACGGCAAGCCTGATTTCGCCGGACCCCGGCCACCGCTGCGCCTGGCTGCGCGAACACCCAGCCGCCAGCGGCCTCACAACAAAGCAGCATGGTCAAACCGTGTTGACTATGGAAATGGTTTCTATACAATCCATCCGTGACCGCCAAAATCCGCTTTCGCAACAAATACCGGTTGCAATTGCGCGAGAAGGATCATGAGCCCATGCATGTGCATTTGGTGGGAAGCGAGGTTGATGCGCGGATTGACCTGCAAACGCTTGCAGCCGTGGCGGGTTCAGTCCCGCCCGGCTTGCTTGCCGAAGTCCAGATTTGGCTTGCCGCGAACCAAGCTGCATTGATCAAGGAGTGGAAAAAATGGCCAAGATGAAACGTCCCCGCCTGGAGTCTGCGCAGGCTTTGTCTGGGTTGCGCCTAAAGCTGGTTTTTGTCGATGGCAGCGTCTACACCGTGTCATTGGCGCAAAGCATCGAAAAGTTGCCCGGCTTGCGCCCGCTGCAAGACCCGAAGTCATTCAAAAAAGCCACCGTGGTCGAAGGCGAAGGCTGGACGGTTGAATGGCCCGAGCTTGACATTCAAATTGGCGCAGACACCTTGTGGCTGGACGCGCAGGCACAAAACGCCGTTGATGAAAACACCCGTGTTTTCGCCAGTTGGCGCGCAGCAAATGGCCTCTCGCTGGCGCAGGCAGCGAAGGCGCTGGGCATGACACCGCGCACCATGAGCGCCTATGGCACCGGCTCGCGGCCCGTTCCGCGCCATGTGGCGCTGGCCTGCAAGGGCTGGGAAGTGGAGCGCAACGCGGCTGCTTGATCGACCCACTGAATGATTTTTCGCCTGCGCTTTTCACATGAACAATATTGTTAACATGAGTATTAACAAAATGTCAATTTCAACTGAATTTTGCGAAAACACATGACTTTAGACCTCTAAGTCACGAATAATGAGCCTAATAAGCTATTAATTTAATAGCAACTCTGAATTCACGAAATCACGTATTCAGACCCGTTGCCCGCTGCGATTGGCCCCGCGCGGCGACCGGGCAATGCGACTCAAGCATCTAATCTCCCGATCCATACCAAACGTCATCGATTTGCAACCGCCCGCCGTTCGCAAAACCTTCCTCAGGGCCAAATGGTCAGGCTGGGTCGCCATGATTCTTCTTTTTGCTGTCATAGCACTACAAGTACGCGTAGTCAGGTGGGGCGTGAATGCCTGACGACTATTCTTGACATTGCTGGTTGTGCAAAAAAAACCGCCCCCAGCCGCCAGCAAATGGCCAGTGACCCAACGATCCAACGATCCAACTCAAATCGCCTTCGCCAACTCCACCAGCTTCAGCCGCAATCCAGGCAACGCCGACAACATCGCCGCCCGCCCCGCCTCAATCGACCGCCTGCGTGATGAAAAATCTGCGCCTGAGGTGCCGGTCAACAAAGGCCGCACCACCACGTCTGCCTCTTTCAGCTCAAACGTGTTGATGCTTTTGCCCATGATGGTGAAGGTTTGCAAGAGGATTTGCAGGGTGTCGCGGGCGGCGTTGGCTTCGGGGGCGGCGGAGATGTCCACGGCGATCACCAGCTCGGCGCCCATTTGGCGCGTGTAACGCACGGGCACGGGCGAGACCAGGCCGCCGTCCACGTAGTCGCGCCCGTTGATGCCCACGGGCTGAAAAACGGCCGGCACGGCGCTTGAAGCGCGCACGGCGGTGCCGGTGTCGCCGCGCTGGAACAAGATGCTCTGGCCGCTGTGCAAATCGGTGGCGACGATGCCCAGCGGCAGGGGGAACGTCTCGATCAACTTGCCGCCCACTTGCGTGTTCACATACCGCGCCAGCGCCTCGCCGCGCAACATGCCGCGGCCGAAGATGGGCAGGCTCCAGTCGGCGATGGCCGCTTCGTCCATGGTCTCGGCCACTTGTTGCAACTGGGCGCCGGTTTTGCCGCTGGCGTAAATGGCGGCGACCAGGCTGCCGGCCGAGGTGCCGGTGACGTATTCCGGCCGCAAACCGGCCTCTTCCAGCACCTGGATCACGCCCACGTGGGCGAACCCGCGCGCCGCCCCGCCACCGAGGGCCAGGCCGATTTTGGGCGGGCGCTTGGGCGGCGGCTGAACTGGCGGCAGCACTTGAACCACGGGCGCAGGGGGCGTTGGCGTTGGCGTGGGTGGCACCTGGGCGCAACCCGCCAACACCAGCAGGGCCAGCATGATCGGCGCACACGCGTGGCTAAAGCCCTTAAAAGTCATTGGGTTTATATTTCCGTATTGAGAATGATTCGCGTTTGAGATATGATTCTGCCATGGTGCATTGATGCACCTATTGTCGCCTCCACCTGCCACCCAATAACCGAGCTTGTTGCCAAGCACTGCACCATGAAACCCCAACTCAGCGCCTTTAAACCTGCAAGCTTGGCCATTGCGCTCCAACTGGCCAGTCTGTCCGGCTTTGCGCAGGAAGCCGCTGTTAACCCCGTTGTCAACCTGTATTCGGCCAGGCACTATTCGACCGATGAAGCGCTGTACAGCAACTTCACGCGGCAGACGGGCATCAAGATCAACCGCGTGGACGCGGACGACGCCGGCATTCTCGCGCGCCTGAAGGCAGAAGGCTCGGCCTCGCCGGCCGATGTGATTTTGCTGGTCGACGCGGCTCGGTTGTACAAGGGCGAGGTGGAAGGGCTGTTCCAGGCCGTCAAGTCCAAAACGCTGGAAGACGCGATTCCTGCACAGTTCCGCGCGGCGCCCGCGCCCGATGGTGGCACGCCGTGGTTTGGCCTCTCGACACGGGCCCGCGTGATCGTTTACGACAAAACCAAAGTCGCCAAGGCCGACGTAGACAGCTACGAGAAACTTGCTAACCCGGTCAACCAAGGCCGCCTGTGCATTCGCTCGGGCTCGCACCCGTACAACCTGAGTTTGTTCGGCTCGGTGACCGAGCATTTGGGCGAGGCCAAAGCGCAAGAGTGGCTCAAAGGCATGGTCGCCAACTTCGCCCGCGACCCCAAAGGCGGCGATACGGACCAGATCAAAGGCGTGGCTTCCGGCGAGTGCCAAATCGCCGTGGCCAACACCTACTACGTTGCACGGATATTGAAGTCCAAAGACCCAGCTGACCAGTTGGTTGCCAGCAAGATCGGCATCATGTTTCCGAACCAGTCGAGCTGGGGCACCCACGTCAACATCGCCGGTGGCGCCGTCGCCAAATACGCCAAAAACCAAGCCAACGCGGTGAAGTTCTTGGAATACCTGGCCAGCCCCGCCGCGCAGAATTATTTTGCCGATGGCAACAACGAATGGCCGGTAGCCAAAGGTGTGGTGGTCAACAACCCGGCGCTGATTGCCATGGCCGGCGACGGCTTTAAAAGCGAGACGATTCCTGTCAGTGTGATCGGCAAAAACCAGGTGAAGGTGCAGCAGATGCTGGATCGGGTTGGGTTCAAGTAGATGCAGATGCCGTGACGGCCGCTGTGGCCGCCATGGAATTCGGCAGCGTCTTCAAGTTTGGGGCATTCAGGACATTCAAGGCATTCGGGTATTCTCAGGCTCCTTGCTTTTGGAGCCTGCCCATGAAAATCATCGGATTTATCTTCTGGATCATCCCCGCGCTGGCCATTCTGCTGGTGATCGCCGGGCAGCTCGGCATGCTCAAAGGCAAATCGCCCAGCAACCTCGGGGTGAAAGACGGCAAGCTCAAACTGCCCAGCAAAACCCCCAACAGCGTGAGCAGCCAAGCCCACCTGTATCCCGACCATCCGCAAAAAGACTACGCGGCCATTGAGCCCTTTAAATTCACGGGTGATGGGGATTTTTCGATGGAAAAACTCGCTAAAATACTTGAAAAAAGAGAGCGAACTATTATTATTTCACGTGACTCTGACTACATTTACGCTCAGTGTTCCACGAAATTGTTGAAATACACCGATGATGTCGAGTTTTCGCTTGACAAAGCCGCCGGAGTGATCCACGTGCGCTCCAGCAGCCGCTTGGGCCGCAAGGATTTAGGGGTGAACCGGGCGCGGATTGAATCCATCCGCGCCGAGTTCAACGGCTGATCAATCGGCTGCTGCGGCAGCCTCCGCCGCGTTAATCCGCCGCGTTAATCCGCCACGTTAATCCGCCGCAGCAGCTTCCGCTGCCTCGGGCTTGGCCTTGCCCTCTTTCTTCGGCAACGGCTGAATATCGAGCAACACTTCTCCTTGCTCCACGCCTTTTTCGTCGGTGGTGACTTTCATGTCCACTGTGAGGCGGCCACCGTCCGTCAGGCGGCCGAAGAGCAACTCGTCGGCCAGGGCGCGGCGAATCGTGTCTTGAATCAAGCGCTGCATTGGGCGGGCGCCCATGAGCGGATCGAACCCTTTTTTGCCGAGGTACTTGCGCAACACATCGGTGAAAGTGACCTCCACTTTCTTGTCGGCCAGTTGGGTTTCCAACTGCAGCAAGAACTTGTCAACGACCCGCAAGATGACGTTTCCGTCCAGCGCTTTGAAGCTGACCGTGGCATCCAGCCGGTTGCGGAACTCGGGCGTGAACAGGCGTTTGATGTCGGCTGCTTCGTCGCCGGCTTCGCGCGGGTTGGTGAATCCAATCGTCGCCTTGTTCATAGTCTCGGCGCCGGCGTTGGTCGTCATGATGATGATGACGTTGCGAAAATCCGCTTTGCGGCCATTGTTGTCGGTCAAGGTGCCGTGGTCCATCACCTGCAACAACACGTTGAAGATGGCCGGGTGGGCTTTCTCGATTTCGTCGAGCAGCAACACACTGTGCGGCTTCTTGGTGATGGCTTCGGTGAGCAGGCCGCCTTGGTCGAAGCCCACATACCCCGGCGGCGCGCCAATGAGGCGGCTCACGGCGTGTTGCTCCATGTATTCGCTCATGTCGAAACGAATCAACTCAATGCCCATGATGTAGGCGAGTTGTTTCGCGGCTTCGGTTTTGCCGACGCCGGTGGGGCCGCTGAAGAGGAAGCTGCCAATCGGGCGGTCGCCTTTGCCCAAGCCTGAGCGCGCCATTTTCACAGCGGAGGCCAGCACGTCCAGCGCCTTGTCTTGCCCGAAGACGACGTTCTTCAAGTCACGTTCCAGCGTTTTGAGTTTGCCGCGGTCGTCGTTGGACACATTCGCGGGCGGAATACGCGCGATCTTGGCGACGATTTCTTCGACCTCGGTTTTGGTGATGATTTTCTTGCGTTTGCTCACCGGCAAAATGCGCTGTGCAGCGCCAGCTTCGTCAATCACGTCAATGGCTTTGTCGGGCAGATGGCGGTCGTTGATGTATTTGGCGCTCAATTCAGCGGCGGCTTGCAAAGCGGCCACGGCGTATTTGACGCTGTGGTGCTCTTCAAAGCGCGACTTCAGGCCTTTGAGAATGTCCACGGTTTCTTGAATCGTCGGCTCGACCACATCGACCTTTTGGAAGCGGCGTGACAAGGCGGCGTCTTTTTCGAAGATGCCACGGTATTCGGTGAAAGTGGTCGCGCCAATGCATTTGAGCGCACCGGAACTCAAACCGGGTTTCAACAAATTCGACGCATCCAGCGTGCCGCCCGAAGCGGCGCCCGCGCCGATCAGCGTGTGGATTTCGTCGATGAACAAAATGCCATTCGGCTTGTCTTTGAGCGACTTCAACACGCCTTTCAAGCGTTGCTCAAAGTCACCCCGGTATTTGGTGCCCGCCAAGAGCGCGCCCATGTCGAGTGAATAGACGACAGACTCGGCCAGAATCTCCGGCACTTCTTTTTGCGTGATGCGCCAGGCCAGGCCCTCGGCGATGGCGGTCTTGCCAACACCCGCCTCACCGACGAGCAGCGGGTTGTTCTTGCGGCGGCGGCACAAAATCTGGATGACGCGTTCGACTTCGTATTCGCGGCCGATGAGCGGGTCGATCTTGCCGTCTTTGGCGAGCTGGTTCAGGTTTTGTGTGTACTGCTCAAGCGGACTCTGTTTTTCGTTTTTCTCGCCACCGCCCTCTTCGTTCTCCGCCTGGGTTTCGCCGGATTTGACAGGCTCAGGCGGGTCAGACTTCTTGATGCCGTGGGCGATGAAATTGACCACATCCAGGCGCGTCACGCCCTGCTGGTGCAGGTAATAAACGGCGTGGGAATCTTTCTCGCCGAAGATAGCCACCAGCACGTTCGCACCGGTCACTTCTTTTTTGCCGCTGCCCGTGCTTTGCACGTGCATGATGGCGCGCTGGATGACGCGCTGGAAACCCAACGTGGGCTGGGTGTCCACATCATCCGAGCCCGCCACCTGGGGCGTGTTGTCTTTGATGAAGTTCGCCAACGACTTGCGCAAATCGTCAATATTGGCCGAGCAGGCGCGCAGCACCTCAGCGGCGCTGGGGTTGTCCAGCAAGGCGAGCAGCAGGTGCTCGACCGTGATGAACTCATGGCGCTGCTGGCGCGCCTCAACAAACGCCATGTGCAAACTAACTTCCAGTTCCTGGGCAATCATGTGATTTCCTTCTGCCTTTGTTGGCGCTTCTCTTGACTCACTACTCTCAACGATCTTGCTGCCAGCTCAACGCACTTTGCGCTTTTCACTTTGTGCGTTGCTTTGTGCGATGACTGACTTTAATCCGAAACATATCAGGGCGTCGCGCCAATTTCGCAACACCCTTGGGTTTAAATTTCCACCGGCTCACTGACACACTTCAACGGGTGCCCAGCCTTGTTCGCCGCTTCGAGCACCTGGTCAACCTTGGTGGCGGCCACGTCCCGCGAATACACGCCACACACGCCTTTGCCGTCCAAATGGATTTTGAGCATGATTTGTGTGGCGGTTTCCAGGTCTTTGCTGAAAAACTCTTGGATCACCACGACCACAAATTCCATGGGTGTGTAGTCGTCGTTGAGCATCACCACCTGGTACATCTGCGGTGGTTTGGTTTTTTGCGTGCGCCGCTCCAGCACCACCGTGCCGCCGTCATCCGGGTCAACCGGGCGGGTCAGGGGCGGCGGGGTCACAGGGGGTTTCGCGGGGGTTTGGGTCGCCATGAATTCATTCTAAATTGGTGGCGACTTTGGCGCATTCAAGCCGCCAAAATAAAAACCGCTGAAGGCCGTGGCCTTTCAGCGGTTTCGGGGGTGCCAGAAGCAGCAATTTACATGTTGTCGATCATGACCTGCCCAAACCCGGAGCAGCTCACCTGAGTTGCGCCGTCCATCAAGCGGGCGAAGTCGTAGGTGACCTTCTTGCTCAGAATCGATTTCTCCATCGAGCTGATGATCAAGTCGGCCGCTTCTTTCCAGCCCATGTGGCGCAGCATCATCTCAGCAGAAAGAATCTCCGAGCCAGGGTTCACATAATCTTTGCCGGCGTATTTCGGCGCTGTGCCGTGCGTGGCTTCAAAACACGCCACGGTGTCGCTCATGTTGGCCCCCGGCGCGATGCCGATGCCGCCGACTTGCGCGGCCAGCGCGTCAGAGATGTAGTCGCCGTTCAAATTGAGCGTGGCCACCACCGAATATTCGGCCGGGCGCAACAAAATCTGCTGCAAGAAGGCGTCAGCGATCACGTCCTTGATGATGATCTCGCGGCCGGTCTTCGGGTTCTTGAACTTGCACCACGGGCCGCCGTCAATAGGCACGGCGCCAAACTCTTTTTGCGCCAGGGCATAGGCCCAGTCACGGAAGCCACCTTCGGTGAACTTCATGATGTTGCCCTTGTGCACGATGGTCAGGTTGGGCTTGTCGTTGTCGATGGTGTATTGAATGGCTTTGCGCACCAGGCGCTCGGTGCCTTCGATCGACACCGGTTTGATGCCGATGCCCGAGGTGTTGGGGAAACGGATTTTCTTCACACCCATCTCGTCGATCAGGAACTTGATGAGCTTTTTGGCCTTGTCGCTCTGTGCTTCGTATTCGATGCCAGCGTAAATGTCTTCCGAGTTTTCGCGGAAGATCACCATATTGGTTTTGTGCGGCTCCTTCACCGGGGAAGGCACGCCAGCGAAATACTGCACGGGGCGCAGGCAGACGTACAGGTCAAGCTCTTGGCGCAGCGCGACGTTCAGCGAGCGGATGCCGCCGCCCACAGGCGTCGTCAGCGGGCCTTTAATGGAGACCACATACTCGCGCAATACTTTTAGGGTTTCCTCGGGGAGCCAAACGTCGGGGCCATAGACGTTGGTGGACTTTTCACCGGCATAGACCTCCATCCAATGGATTTTGCGTTTGCCGCCGTAGGCTTTGGCCACCGCCGCGTCCACCACTTTGAGCATGACCGGCGTGATGTCCTGCCCCGTGCCGTCGCCCTCAATGAACGGGATGATCGGCTGATCCGGCACATTGATGGAGTTGTCCGCGTTGACGGTGATTTTCTGGCCGGCTGAAGGCACCTTGATGTGCTGGTACATGGGGATGGGCTCCGTAAACGGTGGTGAATCGGCAATGAATCGGTCGAGATTTGGCTTTGATCGAGGCAAACGCAGCGTTTTCGCGCCATGGCAAACGCCAAACACTTTGCGCTACTCAATGTAGCCTTCGATTCTAGCTTTAAAAATTTCAGCATTCTTGTCAACCGCCAGCAAACCACCCCCGTTACGGATGGGCCTTCTGGTAATTCAGGAGGGAAACTTCAAACTCACGTGTATTCATGTTTACCTTTAAGGAAATTGAAATGAACAAAGTTCTCGCCGCCCTGATTGCTGGTCTGTTCGCCGTTGGCGCATTCGCTCAAGCCGCTCCTGCTGCTCCTGCCGCAGCTGCTGCTGCCAAGCCTGCCGCCGCTGCCGTTGCCGCCGCTCCTGCTGCTGCACCTGCTGCCGCAGTCAAAGCAGTTGCTGACGACAAAGGTGCCGATGCCAAGAAGATGAAAATGGAAAAAGCTGCTGCTGCCAAAGCCGCTAAAGCTGAAAAAGCTGCCGCTGCCAAAGCCGCTAAAGCTGAAAAAGCCGCTGCCAAGAAAGCCAAAATGGCTGACAAGCCAGTTGCCAAGAAGTAATTCTTGACTTCTCAAGAAAGGCCCGCTTCGGTGGGCCTTTTTTTCGACCATTTTTTCGACCACTTTTTCAACCTCCAGCACTCTGGCTTCGCCGTTTCCCGGTTCAAATTCCGGCCGCTTTCATTCACAATCGAGCCATGAAAAATATTGCCCGATCAGCTTCCATGCCAGTCTCGCCCAAAACAATACTGGAGCCAATGACACTCGTCTTGGTCTTTGTGTTGGTCTTCGTTTTTGGGCTCGCGTCGGCCAACGCGCAAGACGCGCCGCAAATGGACTTGCCGCGCATCAAACTTTCAGTCGGCGTGCACCAGATCACCGCGCAAGTCGCGCAAACGCCGGATCAGCGCCAGACCGGGCTGATGTTCCGCAAGGAGATGCCCCAGCCCGAAGGCATGTTGTTTGTGTTTGAGCAGCCCCAGCAGCAGTGCTTCTGGATGAGAAATACGCCACTGCCCCTGACGGCCGCCTTCATTGCGGATGACGGCGCCATCGTCAACTTGGCCGACATGCAGCCGCTTTCCACCGACTCCCATTGTTCAGCCAAACCGGTGCGGCATGTGCTGGAAATGAACCAGGGCTGGTTTGCCAAGAAAGGCATCAAGGCCGGCGCCAAACTCTCCGGCCTACCCGCCGCCGACGCGGCAACGCGCCCGCCCACGCGTTAACCTGCTCCTAAGTGTTCCCGTGACCGCGCTCATGGGGATGTTGTGCAACACGCCATAATGGCGCCGACAACGCTTCACAAGGAACAAGATCATGGGTGCAATTTTTCAATCGCTGGGTCGTTCCGTCCTGGCTGGTGTGGTGCTGGTGGTGGTGTTGATCCTGATCGCTGGCGGCAATGTGAGCATGGGCCACGCCTGGGCCACCTTCTTCATGCGCTGGCTGCACGTGTTGTGCGGCGTGATGTGGGTCGGCTTGCTGTGGTACTTCAATTTCGTGCAGATCCCCTCGATGCCAAAAATCCCTGATGAGCAAAAGCCTGCCATCAGCAAAGTCATTGCGCCTGAGGCTCTGTTCTGGTTTCGCTGGGCCGCTTTGGCCACTGTGGTGACTGGCCTGCTCTTGGCCACCATGAGCGGCTACATCATGGCCGCCTTGGGCCTGCAAAAGCCGTTCATTGCAATTGGCATCGGCATGTGGCTGGCGCTGATCATGGCCTTCAACGTCTGGTTCGTCATCTGGCCCAACCAGAAGAAGGCACTGGGCATCGTTGTTGTTGAACCGGCAGAAAAAGCCAAAGCCGCACGCCTGGCCATGTTGACCTCGCGGGCCAACACGATGTTGTCGATCCCGATGCTGTTTTGCATGGTGGCGCAGCAAAACGGCGGCCTGTAACAATCAGGTTTACTGAAACACTTGGCGAAAAAGGCTCATTAATTCTAATTTGCATTAAAAACGTGAATAATTCAGCCATGATTTCAAGGGGAAAGAATCATGGCTAGAACTGCAAGCGGCGTCGAGCACATAGAAGCAGCGCGCAAATTGTTGAAATCCGCGCGCACTGCCGACGATCTGCGCCTGGCGCAGTCGGTCCTGCTGCCCCTGGAGTTGGG
>JANOYE010000063.1:0-2370 GCA_031428695.1 Rhodoferax sp.
ACGCCTCGCCAACACCAACACAAACACCCAGGCGCCGGCCAGCAAGGAAACGTCCCGCGAGGTGCTGCGCAGCTGGTGGCAGCAGCGCTTCGGCGCGCAGGACACGCCCGTGTTCGACAACGGCTCCGGCCTGTCGCGCGCCGAACGCGTCACCCCGCAAGGCCTGGCCCGCATGCTGCAAACCGCGTACGTGTCGGGTGCCATGCCCGAGCTGATGGCGTCATTGCCGATCACCGGCGTCGATGGCACGCTGCGCAATAACAGGTCACGCGTGTCGCAAGGCTGGGCGCATTTGAAGTCAGGCTCGCTGAATGAAGCCACCGCGCTAGCCGGCTACGTGCATACGCCTAGCGGACGCCGATTGGTGGTGGTCGGTGTTGTCAATCATCCGAATGCATCAGCCGCGCGGCCCGCGCTGGACGCGCTGGTCGACTGGGCCGTGAAGGAAGGCAGCCGATGATGACCGACCTGATCGTGAATGCGAAATGGGTTGATATCGTCGGCTCCCTCGCCGCCATTCTCACCACCATCAGCTTTTTTCCGCAAGCCTGGCACAGCTTCAAGACCCGCGACGTCAGCGGCGTGTCACTCGGCATGTACAGCGTGTTTACGGTCGGCGTGGCGCTGTGGCTGGTTTATGGCTTGTTGTTGCGGGCGTGGCCGATTGTGGTTGCGAATGTGATTACGCTGGGGTTAGCGATGGCTATTTTGGGGATGAAGGTGGTGTTTGGGCGGGTGGGGCGATAGCCATGGCGCAACACTATCAGGCGAGTTGTCATACAAGGGGGAATTCACCATGTCGGATTTACGGAAAATCGTTATCGGGCCGAGCGCAGAGCGTCCGGCATTGGTATTTCGACGCGGCGCTGAACTCGCGAGGTTTTAAGATGTTGGTGAAGAGCAAGATCGCGATGGCGCGGTAGGGCGCGTGCTGGCAGCGCTTCAAGGCCTGCCCGATTTGCTATTCGCAGGCTATGTCGGTTCAACCAAATTGATGGAGGTTCAGATCCACGGCGACTTGGTTCGTGCGGCTGATGGCGTGGGATATCGCGCGTTTGTCATGGGGAATGGTCGCATCGTTGAGCATGCCAAGCTCTTAGACCCGTCCAGTCTCACTGCGTTGATTGATGTTGCTTTGCTGTGCCGTCTGGCTTCAATCTTAGTGGCGCAGAAGCATTTGTCTGACATTAGCGCAACGCTCAAAAGCCTTGAAAAGGGTGTGTCTCACATCGCACAGTTCCAGAGAGATGAGCAGGCGTCCAAGATCGAATCGGCCTATGAGTATCTAAGGCAAGTGGAGCGGGCGTTGTCGCACGGGGAGCGAGAGTCCGCAGTTAGGCATCGACTCGAATCGATTGAGGCCGACATGGATTCCATCCAGCGGCAGTTGGTCAAACTCTTCGCATCGAGTCTGGCCACTCGGATCAAGCATGAAAATATGGTCGGATACTCCGATATCGAGGAAGGCTTTCCAGCGAAGCTCGAAGCGCTGCAAAAGCTTTTAAGAGAGCATCGCCTCGCTGGCTGGACCCGAGTTGGGGCATTGCAGATGCTTTCAGTGTTCCCCGGTGAAATGGGGCTTAAAGCTGCCAGAGCCGAAGCGATCGAGGCTTCGGTCACACAAAATACTTCCATGTGCAAGCAGCTCGATTTGGACATATCCTTCGAAGTGTCTCAGTGGAGCGGCAAGGCCGAATCGGCTTTGACGAATGCCAGTGAATTTGTCATGGGGCAGAGCAAATTTCACAAGTGGGTCGGGGAAAAATTCTTGCCCCAACCACTTCAAACGAAGGGCCGTCATTTGAGTCTGCTCAGAGGTCCAACTGGAAGTGCAACGCCAAGGCTGGATGCCTTGAAGTTTGCAGCTCTGTCGAAGATCCATCAAGCAGCCAACGTCGAAGCCAGAAGCGCTGGACGACTTGTGAACGCGACTACATCTGTCAAAGGTCTGGTGTGCGAGGTAGATGAGCCCAAACGCTACGTCGTGGAGTGGGGAACGGCGGGGCCGACCCGAATCTTCCAAATTCCGGCATAGCGAAAATCAGGGCCAGATACAAATCTCCATCACGTGAGCCTTCGCCCCCCCGCGCCCAAAGACCAGCACGGGAAATTTTCTGATTTGGATGCCACCGGCCACATATTTTCGATGAAATAGCCCGCCACCCCAATCATTACCTGCGCCATCTGCAATAAAAACCATAGCGACTCCTGGGCTTGGGCGGTGCGGCTGCACCGCCCGGCGCTCATGTCAAAGCGAGGCGTTCAAACCGTTCGCCACATCGAGTCGTGGATTGAGCCGGCCAAAAACAGGTCGCTGTTTTTGTTGAGAATTTCCCAGTACTTTTTATCCCCCAGGATTTTGCCGTTGAC
>JANOYE010000064.1:0-3625 GCA_031428695.1 Rhodoferax sp.
GTCGGGGCTGTACCAGCCGTCCAATGCCTGGCTGCGGTTTTCAGTTGCGCGCAGGTCACAAAACCAGATGCCGCTTTTGGTTGCCAACTGCCGCAAGTAGGGTCTGCCGTTGGCGGAGAAAACAAAAGGAATGCGGTGCTCAGACTGATCACCCCAATTGTGCTCATGGAGCAGCGTTTCAGACGTGGCAGTAAAGGTGCGGCTGTAGCGCTTCGCTTGCTGCAACGCGCTGGACACATCCACGTTTTTGCGTTTGGCCTCAACCACCGCCATGGGGGTGAGGCCCTGAAACAGCACGTAGTCGGCGGAGTAGCCGTCGCACGGCCATTCAGCAATGGCCATGTTGCGGCCACGCTGCGGACAGGTGCCTTTGCTGTAGCGCAAGACTTGGGTGTCTGCTTCCCAGCCCGCCTGGCGCAACTGTTCGTCGATGATGCGGCGGGTCTCAAGCTCGTCCAGCTGCACTTGGGTGGCGGCAGAGGCGGCTGACAGCAAAAAGGTTTTGAACAGCGCGGTGGGCGCTGCCGCTGCAGCGGCTTGCAATACCGTCAGTTGCTCGGCAAGCCGCCCCTTGTCTTTGTCTGCATCCGTAGCCAACTGCTCCCAGATGCCGCGCTCTTCACTGAGTGATGACAGCTGCGTTTTGGTGGATTGCAACTCGTTGCTGACCTGCTCTTGCTGCGACTGAAAAGTAGCAACCGCTTGCCGCAACTGGGCTAGCTCAGCGCGCAATTCGCCGCTTTCGTCGGCCGGTGGTTGTGGCGGCACGAAGGGGCCAGACCGATAGGCCGCCGCCCTGAATGTGCGGTGGAACCACAAAGAGAGTTGCCAGCAGAGTTTGAGCGTTGACAGTGCGATAGCGTGGTCGCCCTGAAGGGCATGGTTTGCGGCATTCCCGTTGATGCGGATTTGGTCGAAGATTTGCTTGACCTCCCTTGGTAGGGCACCCTCGCCTTGGAGGCGGCGAATCAGTTCGTACTGCGACTCTTGAGGGTTGGTGTAAAGGCCAGTGCGTGCAGCCAGTGACAGGGCCAATAGTTCGGAGAACTGGCGCAGCTTGAGCAAGCTGGTGTTGGGGTCTTCGGCAAAATACCGCTCCGCCAAAGCGCCCAAACGCCAAAGCTGCGCCTCATAGGCGCGCAGCATGTCAAAGTTTGAGTGGATGTTGGCTTTCATGGAGCGGGATCACTGGTCCTTGCGCAGGTGGGTAGGGGTAAGCCTATGTAGAACCTGATTCTGCCTGTCAAAACGGCGGTTTCAGAAAGCGAAATTGTGTGAGTCTCATTCTTCGGGCATGTCACAGGCGCTGGCCGAACGCTGACGGCCCACCCACCCCAATCACCAGCCTCTGCGTAGCCCTTGTCGCCGCCACATAAAACACCCGCGCGGCCTCTGTTTCGTCCTCACCCGCAGCGGGCATGTGCCCCACGCCGGGCAGTGCCACGATAGGGAATTCAAGGCCTTTGCTGGCTTTCATGGTCATGACTTTGATGGTGTCGCTGGCCGGGTCGAAGTCGCCGGGGCTGCGGCGCATTTGCAGGGGGATCTGGCGCTGGTGCAGCACTTGGGCGCACAGGTCGCGGGTTTCGTAATTGGGGCAAAGAATGGCCATGTCGCCCCAGGCGTGGCCTTCTTTGTGGGCGCTGTTCAGGTGGTCGGCAATGGCATGGGCTTCTTCACGCAGCGTGGGCAGGCGGATGAGGGTGGGGGCTGGGCCTTCGCGACCGCAGCTGATGGGTTTGACCAAAGGGATGCCGTCGTCGTCTTGGTCGTCTGTGGTGAGCAAGCGATCCGGCGCCGGGCCGCCCCAAGCCGGATCAGCCCCTTTGGGGGGCAGCGACCCGCGTAGCGGTGGAGCGTGGGGGCTCAAATGTTCAGCCGCAATCAGGTTGGCGGTTTGCAGGATTTGCCGGGTGTTGCGGTAGTTGATTTTCAGGATGGTGGTGCGGCCCTGGGCTTGTACGCCAACACTTTTGAAGCTGAACTGGTGGGTCTTGTCACGGGTTCTTCCGCGTTCGTAAATGCTTTGCGCATCGTCGTACAGCAACAGCAGGTTGTTGGTGGCGGGGTCGACCATTTGCGTGACCAGCTTGAGCCACTCGGGCGCGAAGTCGTGGCCTTCGTCGATCAAGATCGCTTGGTACTGGCCGCTGGGGATTTGGCGGCGGTCTACGCCGGTGATCACGCGCTGCACCATCTCGGCCATGATGGCTTCGACCGGCATGTTTTGCGCGGGCAGGGTTTGCCCAAAGGCCACCAGTTGCTGGCGGCACCATTTATGAAAATGCCGCACGTGGACGCGGTCGCTTAAGGATTTGGCGTGCATGTTGCCGGCCAGCTTCACCCCCAGCGGCTCGTTGAAACACAGGATGAGGATGGGTTTGCTGCTGGGCGCCCAGGCTTTGGCCAAATACTCGGCGCGGTAGCCCAAAATCATCGTTTTGCCCGAGCCGGCCACGCCGTGGATCACGCGGTGGCCGTCGCCTAACGAGCGCGCCAGTTGCTCTTGCTGCAAGTCCATCACGCGCATGATGCCGGGCGGCTCGGCGTCTGCGGCTGAGCCGGTTTCAGTGTCGCCAAACAGCGCCGTTTGGGTGGGCACGCGCACCTCGGGGAACATGATCCAGCGCACGCGGTCAAGCTGGGGCAGGCTCATCACGCCGCGCATTCCGTAGGGGAACATGCCCCACAGGCGGCTTTGCAGGTCTTCAGCGTCTACGGCTTCCAACATTTCGTCTTTGCACATGACGCGGCTGGGCTCGATGGCGTGGTGCAGCTCGGCCTCCAGGAATTGTTTACGCGTGATGTTGGTGAACACCACGCCGTAACTCCAGGGGAAGGCGAGTTTGCCGGCATGGGGGCCGTCTTCCTGCACCAGTGGCGCGTCGCGCTCCAGCGCGTTGACGACCTGGTGCGCGTATTGGCGCGCTTGCTCCAGCGGGTTGATGACGTTTTTGGGAATGCCGTCGGGCGTGATCGTCCAGGTCTGTTTGTCGGCTTGCTGGATGGTGCTGGGCCGCCAGTCTTTCACTTCCAGAATCAAGATGCCCCGGCGCGGGTGCATCACGCAAAAATCGGGGTGGGCGTTTTTGGGGCCCATGGGCACGTCGTACCAGATGAGGTAGTCGTCATCGAGCTTTTGCTCCAGCCGCTCGGCCAGGCGGCGCTCGCCGGGGGTCATGCGCGGCACGCAGGTGCTGATGGCGGGGATGAGGGTGGCCATATCCCCACATCATGCCGCATCATGCCGCAGTTGCGCTGCCTCGGGGCCGCACAGAGCTGGCCAATCAGTCGCACAATGACAATCCATCACCTGAGAAGGAACCCGGCATGACGGCACAACTTGAACCCGCACCCGAGCTGGAAGTCTCCGAGTGGATCAACGCAGCCGAGCCCATCTCGCTGGCGGCTTTGCGCGGCCGCGTGGTGGTGGTGCATGCGTTTCAGATGTTGTGCCCCGGCTGTGTGACGCACGGGACGCCGCAGGCCGTCAAAATCCACCAGGCGTTTGACCGCGACGACGTGGTGGTGCTGGGCCTGCACACGGTGTTTGAGCACCACAGCGTGATGGGGCCTGAGGCGCTGAAAGTTTTCATGCACGAGTACCGCATTCCGTTCCCGGTGG
>JANOYE010000065.1:0-18964 GCA_031428695.1 Rhodoferax sp.
CGCCAAGCGCGTAGTTGCTGTTGTTTCCCCAGCAAGCCACAGTGAAATCGCCCTTTACAGCGCAGGTGTGCCCGCCCATTGACGACAGCGGGCCCGTCGCAGTGGGCGCGGATGCGCCCACGCAACTCACCGCCACATTGCTCACATTGGCATTGGTTGTGCCGCTGCCGTTTTGCACTGTGCAGGCTTGACCCACTGGCTGCGTGAGAACGCTCACGTTGTAGGCACTGCCCGCATTGACAGGCGCAGCGAAGGTAAACGCGGTGGCGTTCGCCGCCAGGCTCAGGTTGTTTGCACCGTTGTTGCGCAGCACCAGGCCCGTGCTGGTGAGGCCGCTGACCGTGCCGCCAACAGTGAAGAAGGCCGTTGGCACGGGGATGTTGCTGGTCACCTCCAAGCCGTCGCCAACGGAGGAACTTCGGTAGTTGCCGTAGTCCCAGCCGGTGACGGTGCTGCTGCCGCTTGCACGGGCTACGCCTGGGTAATCGTATTTGACGACCACGGCAAACCGGTTCCGCGCTGGCAGGGTGTGGTCAATCGGAAAGTCAAAGGTTTCCACGCCACGCAGAACACCACCAACCACGGTGAGCGTGGGCGTCTTGGTTTGAACGATGATCGGCAGGCTCCAGGTGCGCGTGGCGGAACCCACGTAGGTGAAGCGCCGCAACTCGACCGTGACATTTCTGTAGTTGCCCGGGACGCTGAAGTGCGTCGTGAATTGCAGCGTGGCGGCCTGGTCCATCCGGCGGTTGCCCATGTCGCCTCGGATCTGGTCGATGGGCCCGGTCTGCACCATCGCCGCTGCCGGTGTGGCCGCTATCGTTGCATAACTGCTCGCATGCCTACACCAATACGGGTCGCCGCTCATGGCGGTCGGGACGAAACAAGCCGTGCCGATCAACAGGTTGGAGAAACTGTTGCGCGTCCACTCTGCCATGCCATTGACCACCTCGGCGTCCAGCAGTTTCCAGCCCTCGCCCTGGCTGGCCATGAAAACCAGCGGGGTCGTAGCGCCAGCGGGCAGAGGTGCGCGCACCGTGACCGGGATGTTGAAGGTGATGCCGTGGGGCGTGAGTTCATAGATGAACCCCGAAGCAGGGTAGGCCTCGGGCGCATCCGGCGCGCCTGCCGCCGAACGGGCGATGCCAATCGTCGTACCGGCGTCGAGCGCACCTGCGGGTATTACTACCTGTAGACCGTCCGGGCCGGTTAGCGTGCCGCCCGCTGGGCCGATGACGGCTGAGGCGGTGGCGGGCGCGGGCGCTGTTGCGGGCGCCGAACTACCGCCGCCGCAGGCCATCAACAACGTGGCCGCCAGCGCAAGGAGAAAACCGGCGGCCCAAGGCCTTGGGGCTGAACCCCCGCGTGTGGCGCGATTCGCAGAGTTGGGTTGACAGTTATGGGCTTGCATGGCGAACTCCTGTGGGGCTGACGGGTGTGACAACCACAGCTTACGAATCACCAAGGCATTGCAACAGTGCCAAAAGTCATGGGTTCAAAAGAATTTTTGGTGAAAAGTCACGAATCGTCCGGGGATGGCCCCCGACTTGGCCGAGTCAGCGCAATGCGGCAAGCGCCGCCAGCAGGGTCTCGGCAGACACCGGTTTGAACAACACCGGCACCTTTGCGTCACGCACGGTCTGCAGGCGCTGGGGCGAGGTTTCACCGGTGACCAGCAGCAGCGGCAGGCCGGGCGAGAACCGTTGGCGCAGGCGCAAGCCCAGCGCCAAGCCGTCAGCGCCACCAGCAAGCCGGTAGTCGCACAGCAGGGCGTCGAACCGGGCCGTTGAACCTGCGCTTGACGGGTTGTCGTGATTCGCAGCGTTGCTGAAGGCAGCCACGGCTTGGGCCTCGTCCCGCGCGGTGGTCACGTGTATGCCGTGCGCGTTCAAGAGCGCGGTCATGGCGTCGCCGATGTCGGTTTCGTCGTCAATCAGCAACACGCGCGCGGGCAGGGTCGGCGCTGGGGCAGGGTTCGCGCCAGGTGCAGGTGCTTGTTGGGTGTCGCCTGCGGGGGCCTTGCTCAGGGCGGGTTCAGGCGCGCCAGCCAGAGGCAACTTCAAACGGAACCGGCTGCCGCGCCCCTGCAATGAATGCAGTTCAATCGGGTGCGCCAGCAGCGCAGACAAGCGCCGCACGATGGACAAGCCAATGCCCAGGCCCTGCGAGCGGTCGCGCCCAGGGTTGTCAACCTGGTAGAACTCCTGAAAGATCAGGTCGCGGTGCTCGGGCGCGATGCCGACGCCGGTATCGATCACGTCGATCCACACCTGGGCGTCTGGCACCGTCTGGCGGGCGCGGGCCACCACCAGCACACCGCCTTGTGGCGTGTATTTGATGGCGTTCTCAATCAGGTTCGCCAACAAGCGCTGCAGCAGGTGTGGGTCAGTGCGCACCCACAGGGGCGAGGCGCGCAGGCGAAGTTGCAGGCCTTTTTCATCGGCGAAGGAGGCGAACACCTGGTTCAGTGACTGGAACACCGGGTTGAGCGCCACCGGTTGGAGGGCGGGCAGGATCACACCAGCGTCCAGGCGCGAGACGTCCAGCATGGTGTCCAGCGAGGTGCCCAGGGCGTTCACGGCGCGCATCAGGCGTGTGGCATTGGTGTGCTGGGGCTGGCCCTGCAACTCCTTTTCCATCACCGCGCCAAACAGGGCGATGGCATGCAGCGGCTGGCGCAGGTCGTGGCTGGCCGAGGCGAAGAAGCGGGTTTTTTCCTCGCTCACTTTTTGCGTGACGGCCATTTGCCGGGCCAGTTGCTCGGCCAGCGCTTCCTTCTCAAAACGCATGAGCAAGGTTTCGGTGAGCTGGCGGTGTTGCTGGCGGGCAAAGTGCAGTGTGGCGCCCAGGTACAGCGCGCTGCACGTGGCTAGAAACAGGTGGGTCAGATCGGCGCGCCAGGCCAGGGCCGTGATCAGTCCCGTCAGCATGGGCACCACGAAGCTCAGAACCGAGCGCCAACTCGGCACCACGGAAGGAATGCCCGCGCTCGCCAGGCCCAGCATCACCAGCATCATCAAGGTTGTCAGGGGGAGGTTGTCGACCGGCATGAACAGCCAAGGCGCCAGACCCCAGATGCTGCTGTAAAAAAGCAGCTCGCGGCCGTGCCGGCGGGCCCAAAATTCACTGCGCCCGGCTGCCTGCGGGTCTCGATGGTAGGCGGAGAACATCGGGTAACGCAGCAACTGCACCAGGTGCAGGCCAAGCCATACCAGCACCATGGGTTCGCGCAGGCGCCAGTAATAGACGGCGCATAAAGCCCAGGCCAGCAGGGTGTCGGCCAGCGTCGAACTCCAGGTCGTTGCATACAGCGCGCTCACCTGCGCGCGCAGCACGCGCTGGGCGGTTTCGGTGTCGGGTGCGAGGGTGGAAGCCGTGACGGATGGGGTCACAAACGCCTGTTTCATCTCGTCTGTTTCATCTCAACTCGCTGATAAGTTGCGCGCGGGAGCGCACGCCAAACATCAGCAGCAAGGTCGAGACATGGTTCTTCACGGTGCCTTCGCTCAAATGCGCGCGGTCGGCGATTTCGCGGTTGGATAAACCCGTCAAGATCCAGTCCAGCATTTGCGCCTGGCGCGCGGTGAGGCGCACCGCCTCGCCCTGGCGGGTTTGCACGGTGCGCGAGGTGTCTTGGCCGTCCGCCAGCGCGGCAAATTCCTGGTGCGGCGGAGCTGCGGCTCCCGCGTCCGCGCCCGGATGGGCTGCTGGGCTGAGCATGCCGAGCGAGCGGATGTAGGTCACCACCGGTTGCAGGTCGCCCGATTTGGTGAGGTAGGCGCGCGCGCCACGGGCCAGCGCGTCACGCTTCATCGCGGGTTCACTGGCACCCGAGAGCACGACCACCGGTGCCTTGGGAAACTCGGCCAGAAAGGTGCTGAGACCCGAGAGGCCATGGGCGTCGGGCAAATGAAGGTCCAGCAACACCAGGCCAATGCAGGCCTGCTCGTTGCGGTACACATCCAGCGCGCCTTGGAGCGTGCGCGCTTCGAACACCTTCACTTGCGTTTGATTGGCGGCGGCCTGCGCCTGCACCAGGGTTTGAAGCCCCAGGCGCACCAACTCGTGGTCATCAACGACCAACAGCCCCGCGGGCGCGGCAGGAAAGTTCATCGCCGCATCTTAGGGCCATGGCGGCCTGCGGGGGAGTGAAGAAAGTCATGGTGCCACCGAGGCACCGAGAATATTGTGGCGCTTCATGGCGGCGGCGACAAAACCGCTGGCTTTCATAGTGGCGACAAATTGGCCCAAATACGCGCCAGCCGCTTCTCCAATTGACTGGGCGCAGCCGATGGCCTGCTGGATCACCATAAAGCGCCCCGGCAACAAACGCAGCCCTGGCTTAGCAGCGGCTAGGGCTTCGAGTTGCAGGCGGATGCCGGCCAAGGCGTCGAGGTTTTGGGATTCAAAGGCGGCCACGGCACCGTCTGCGCCTTCGCCGCGAACCACCTGCGCGGCCTTGAGTTCGCGCGAGAGGAAAAGGTCGTAGGCGCTGCCTTGGCCTACCGCGACACGCTGGCCTGCCGCATCGACCTGCGCATTCGAGCGCAGCGGGGAAGCGTCTCGCACCAGGTAACTGCCCTCAATCAGCACATAAGGCGCGGTGAACGCGATGCCCGCGCCGCGCAGCGGGTCGATGGCGAAGAAGCCGATGTCGGCCAGCCCCTGCGTCACCGCGCCCACCGACTTGGCGGCACCGTCGAAGACCACCAGTTCAAGCTCAACGCCGAGCTGGCGGGCGAACTCATGCGCGAGGTCAATCGACACGCCAAAGGGCGCACCGGTGGCAGCGTCGCGGTTGGCCAATATCGGGTTGCCCAGGTTGATGGCGGCGCGCAAGCGGCCCGTGGGGGTGAAGGCTTTGGCAAGGGCGGGGGCGAGGGTCATGGTTGAGGAACGTGGGTGAGGTAGCTACAAATAAAATAGCTGCTTACGCACATTATTCGAGACTTAGAGGGTGATTTTATCAATATTTTCAGAAAAATCACCCAAACCCGTCATTTTGTTAATACCCATGTTAACAAATTGACCAGTTTGCAAAAAGCTACTTCAGCGGTTCGCCCGGAATATGGGGTGCATGCAAGGTCACCGGCTTGGCGGAATTGCGCCGCAGCCGGATGTTGAGCAATTCCACAGCCAGCGAAAACGCCATGGCGAAATAAACAAAACCCTTGGGCAGGTGGTAGCCAAAGCCTTCAGCGACCAGCACCACCCCGACGACCACCAAAAAGGCCAGCGCCAGCATTTTGATGGTCGGGTGGTCAGAGACGAAGCGGCCAATAGGGCCGGCGAAAATCATCATCAGGGCCACAGACGCAATAACCGCCGCAATCATGATGCGAACGTCGTCCACCATGCCCACGGCGGTGATGATTGAGTCAAGTGAAAACACGAGGTCGATCACCATGATTTGCATGATCACAGCGGCAAACGTGGCTTTGACCGCGCTGGACGCCGCGCCTTCCTCGCCTTCGAGCGACTGGTGGATCTCGCCAGTGCTTTTCCAGATCAAGAACAAGCCACCCAGTATGAGGATCAAATCCCGTCCCGAGATGGTTTTTTCCAATACGGTGAACAGTGGCTCCACCAGGCCAACAATCCAAGCCAAAACAAGCAGCAGGCCAATTCGCATGAACATCGCCATGAAGAGGCCGATGCGCCGTGCAAACTCACGCTGCGCTTTAGGAAGTTTGTCTACCAGGATCGAGATGAAAATGATGTTGTCAATGCCCAAAACCAACTCAAGCAATGTGAGCGTGGCAAAGGCAATCCAGGCTTGGGGAGAAGTGAGCAGTTCAATCATAGAAGTCGGGTGATTACTTTTGCCGAATGGATACCAAGAAGGGTCATCGCAAGCGACCCCAACAAATGCAAGGCCGAAGTGCCCATTGCGTGAAAATAGCGGGCCTGTTGCAACATGGTAACAACCTCGAGTGAAAAGGTCGAAAATGTGGTGAGAGCGCCCAGAAACCCGGTGACCAGCGTCAGGCGCCACACTTCGCCAAGCTGGGGCAAAGCCTCAAACGCGGCAATGCAGATACCAATCAAATAGCCGCCGATCAAGTTCGCAGCCAAAGTGCCCAACGGAATGGCGGCGAGCGGGTTAAGCCACAGCCCAAGGCCCCAGCGGGCCAAAGCACCTGCACAAGCACCCAAACAAATTGCCAAGACAGAATACATCCCCCGAGTTTAGGGGAGTGTTTTGGAAGCGGAGTTACTTCTCTTTGCCCATCATCAGATCTGGCAGGTAGGTGACGATTTGCGGGAACACCGTCACCAGCACGATACACAGCACCAGACAGCCGAAGAACGGAATCGCCGCGCGGGCGATGGTGTTGCTGTCTTTGCCGGTCATGTTTTGCAGCACGAAGAGGTTGAAGCCCACCGGTGGCGTGACTTCGGCGATCTCGACCAGCAGGATGATGAAAATGCCAAACCAGATCAGATCGAAGCCGGCTTTCTGGATCATCGGCAATACCACGGCGCTGGTGAGCACGATCATGCTGATGCCGTCCAGCGCGGTGCCCAAAATGAGGTACACGACGGTCAGCACGGCGATCAGCGCGTAAGGTGAAAGATGCAGTGCGTTGACGGCCTCAGCAAGTTCGCGGGGAATGCCGGTGAAGGCCATGGTTTTGGTCAGGAACGCAGCGCCCGCGAGGATGAACATGATCATGCAACTGGTGCGGGTGGTGCCCATCAGGCCTTCGCAAAAGGTGGCCCAGCTGAGGGACTTGCTCCGCCAGGCCAGGCCCAGTGAGCCGACCACACCATAGGCGGCGCACTCGGTGGCGGTGGCGTAACCGCCAATCAGCACCCAGACGATGAAGATGATCAACGCCGCGCAGGGAAGCAGGTTGCCTGAAAGGCGAATCTTTTCCATGAAAGAAGTCGGCGCATCAGGCGGCGGCACTTCGGTTGGGTGGCGCAGGCTCCACCAGATGATGTAGCCCGAAAACAAGGCCATCAAGAGGAAGCCTGGAAGGAAACCGGCCAGGAAGATGCGGATGATGGAAGCGTCAGCCGCCACGGCATAGACCACCATGGTGATGGAGGGCGGAATCAAGATGCCCAGGGTGCCTGCCGTGGCCAGTGAACCCAGCGCGATTTTTTCGCTATAGCCGCGTTTGAGCAACTCGGGCAATGCCACTTTGCTGATGGTCGCGCAGGTGGCGGCACTGGAGCCCGAGACCGAGCCGAAAATGCCGCAGCCCAAGATGGTGGTGTGCATCAAGCGGCCCGGAATGCGGTTGAGCCAGGGCCGCAGGCCTTCGAACATTTCTTCGCTGAGTTTGCTGCGAAACAGTATCTCGCCCATCCAGATGAAAAGCGGCAGCGCCGCCAGTTCCCAGGAGGCGTTGCTCTCCCAGAACGACGAAAAGAGGTTGTTGCCGGGCGAGGTCTTTGTGAAGAAGGCTTGGCCGACCCAGCCGCAGATGGCCAGCGTCATCGCAATCCAGACGCCGCCCGAGAGCAGCAGCAGCATGATGAAGAGCAGCAAGCCGCCGATGAGGAGGATGTCCATCCTGTAGGTTCGCCGGCGTGTTGTCTGAGTTAAAGGTCGGACGAGAAATCGCCCTTGGCGTGGCGCTCTTCAACCGCAACCACGTACGTGGGTTTGCCGCCTCGCAGCACGATGATGAGCTCATCGACCACGGCGACCAAGAGCAGCAGCGAGCCCAGCGCGAAGCTCGCTTGGGGGATCCAGATCGGGATCGGCAACAAACCCTGCGCCACTTCATTGAAAGCCCAACTGTCGTAGGTGAACTTGTTGGCCCAAAACGCGAGGTAAGCCACGCTCACCGATGCGATGCTCAGGCAAACCGCTTCAAACACGCGCCGCACGGGCGGGCGCATGCGTTCCAGCAGCAGTGTCACGCGCACGAAATCACCATGTTTGAAGGCATGGGCCATGGCAAAGAAGGAGGCTGCAGCGCAAAACCAGGCGACCAGGTCGTTCACCGCGCCGGTCTTTACGCCGAATTCGCGCAGCACGCTTTGCCCGATCATCAGCAGGCAAATCAGGGCGATGAAAGCGGCGCCAACGCCGCCGGCCGCGAGGTACAGGCGGTCAAGGAAGCGGCGCATGAAAGCGGCTGTCGAACCGGGTTTATTTTTTATTGAATGCCTCAATGACCGCAGCGCCGTCAGCGCCGGCTTTCTTTTGCCAGTCGGCCAGCATGATGGCGCCGACTTGTTTCATGTCAGCCGCGAGCTTGGGCGACGGGGTGATGATTTTCATGCCCTTCTCGGCCAGCGCTTTTTTGTACCACTCGTTCTTTTCTTCGCTGACCTTCCAACCACGCACTTCGGCTTCAGCGGCAGCTTTCAGCAGCGCCTCTTGTGTGGGTTTGTCGAGCGCATCGAAGGACTTTTGATTGACGATCACGGCGTTCTTGGGCAGCCAGGCCTGAGTGTCGTAGAAGTACTTGATGCTCTCGTAAGTCTTGGTATCGAAGCCGGTTGCTCCGGAGCTCATGTAGCTGTTGACGACGCCCGTGGCCAGCGCCTGCGACAGCTCGGCCGCCTGGATGGTGACCGGCTGCGCGCCGATCAGCTCGGCGATTTTGGCCGTGGCTGGGCTGTAAGCGCGCCATTTGAGGCCGCGCATTTCAACCACTGAGGCGATCTCTTTGTTGACATAGATGCCCTGCGGCGGCCAGGCAACGGCGTAGAGCAATTTCATGCCTTGCGCGGCCAGCAATTTGTCGATGGCAGGTTTTTGCGCCGCGGCGAGTTTTTTGGATTGCGCGTAGCTGGTAGCCAGGAAGGGCAGGCCATCTGCGGCGTAAATCGGGTTCTCATTCTCGAAAAGGGCCAGCAGCACTTCACCAATCGGGGCCTGGCCGCCTTGCACGGCTCGCTTGATTTCATGGGCTTTGAAAAGCGACGCATTGGCATGAACCGTGATTTTCAGTTTGCCGTTGGTGGCCTTATCCACGTCATTGGCAAACTGAACCAGATTTTCAGAATGGAAGTTGGTGGCAGCGTAGGCGGCGGGCAAGTCCCACTTGGTTTGGGCGAATGCGGCGCAACTTGACGCCAGCGTTGCCAGCGCCAGGATGGTTTTGAAGGTCATGGGTACTCCAGTCAGGAAAATTGGTGAGTGGGTCAAGGGCTCAAATTGAAGCGGAAAACCTGATCGGCTAAGCGCCTCTCAGGATAAATGCAAAATTGATGCCAGGTTCCCCGGAATTACCCCGAAGCCTTTCGGTGCAGAGGAACACATTTTCACAAGGGCCATATGCAAACGAGGCAAGTAAACAGGCGTCACAGCGTTGGGCGTTGGCAGTTCTGGGTCGACCGGGGCGGCACTTTCACCGATGTCGTGGGCAAGCGACCGGATGGGGCGTTGGTCACGCACAAATTGTTGAGTGAAAACCCGCAGCTTTACCGAGATGCGGCGGTAGCCGGCATCCGGCATCTTCTCCAACTTGGCGCCGACGACCCGGTAACGCCCGCCTTGGTGGAGTGCGTGAAGATGGGCACCACGGTGGCAACCAACGCGCTCTTGGAACGCAAGGGCGAGCCCACATTGCTGGTGACCACGCGTGGTTTTCGCGATGCGTTGCGCATCGCCTACCAAAACCGGCCGCGCATTTTTGACCGGCACATTGTGTTGCCGGAATTGCTCTACAGCGCTGTGGTGGAGGCGCAGGAGCGCATGGGCGCCCACGGCGAGTTGATTCAAGCGCTCGACGAGTCACTATTAAAGCAGGAGCTGCTTACGCAATATTCCAGGGGGCTTAGAAGCGTTTCTATTGTGTTCATGCACGGATACCGCTACACCGGCCATGAAAAAATTGCCAAGCGTCTTGCGGAGGACGTTGGTTTCACGCAGATCAGCACCTCGCACGAAACCAGCCCGATGATGAAGTTTGTCAGCCGCGGCGACACCACCGTTGTAGACGCCTACCTGTCTCCAATATTGCGGCGCTACGTGGCGCAGGTAGCGAACGAAATGCCGGGGGTGAAGCTGTTTTTTATGCAGTCCAGCGGGGGTCTGGCAGACGCGCAGGTGTTCCAGGGGAAAGACGCGATCCTGAGCGGACCGGCAGGAGGCATTGTGGGAATGGCCCGGACAGCGGAGCTGGCCCATCGCCATGACCCGACGGCCATTGCCGGCCCGGTAAAAGTCATCGGTTTTGACATGGGCGGCACTTCCACCGATGTGTCGCATTTCGCTGGCGAGTTCGAGCGCGAGTTCGAGACCCAGGTGGCGGGCGTGCGTATGCGCGCGCCGATGATGAGCATTCACACCGTGGCGGCCGGCGGCGGCTCGATTTTGGGTTTTGACGGTGCGCGTTTCCGCGTCGGGCCGCAAAGCGCAGGCGCCAACCCTGGGCCCGCCTGTTACCGGCGCGGCGGCCCGCTGGCCGTGACCGACGCCAATGTGATGATCGGCAAAGTACAGCCACGGTATTTTCCAAAGGTGTTTGGCCCGGCGGGCGACGAACCGCTGGACGACGCCGCTGCGCGCGAGAAGTTTGCGGCACTGGCTGCGCAAACTGGCCGCAGCATTGAAGACGTGGCGGAGGGCTTCATCAACATCGCCGTGCAGCAAATGGCCAACGCCATCAAGAAAATTTCTGTGGCGCGCGGGTATGACGTGACCCGCTACACGCTGCAATGTTTTGGCGGCGCGGGCGGGCAACACGCCTGCCTGGTGGCAGACGCCCTGGGCATGACGCGTGTGTTCGTGCACCCGCTGGCGGGGGTGTTGAGCGCTTACGGCATGGGGCTTGCAGATCAGTCGGTGATCCGCGAGCAGGCGGTGGAGCTGAAGTTGCAGGCCTCAACTTTGCCAGAAATCACCACGCGGCTCGATGCGTTGGTGGCACTGGCTGAAAGCGAACTGGCGAGTCAACAAGTCAACCAAGGTGCCATCACTACACACCGGCGCGTGCATGTGCGGTATGAGGGGAGCGACTCGGCGCTGGTGGTGAAATTTGGCTCCAAAGAGCAGATCGAGACCCGTTTTGAAGCGGCCTACGGCCAGCGTTTCGCTTTTCTCATGCAGGGGCGGGCGCTGATTGTTGAAGCGGTGTCGGTCGAAGCGGTGATTGCCGGGGACGCGCCCAACGAGCCACGCTACACGCTACACGCGCCGCGTGACGTGCCCCGCCGTGAGACGGTGAAGATGTATTCAGGCGGGCAATGGCAAGACGCCGCGTTGGTAGTGCGCGAAGACCTGCGAGCGGGCGACATCATTGCGGGCCCAGCGATCATTGCCGAGAAAAATGCCACCACGGTGGTGGAGCCAGGGTGGGAAGCCACTTTGACAGAATACGACCACCTGAGTCTCGTCAGACGGTCACATCGCGCTATAAAATACGCAGCAGGCACCACGGCAGACCCAGTGTTGCTGGAGGTCTTCAACAACCTCTTCATGAACATCGCGGAGCAAATGGGCCTGCAGTTGCAGAACACGGCGCACTCCGTGAACATCAAAGAGCGGCTTGATTTCAGCTGCGCTTTGTTTGATGCCGCAGGCAACCTGATCGCCAACGCGCCCCACATGCCGGTGCATCTGGGCTCGATGGGTGAAAGCATCAAGACGGTGATCAAAGAAAACCAGGGACGCATGAATCAGGGGGATGTTTTTGTCTTGAACGACCCTTACCATGGTGGCACCCATCTGCCGGACATCACCGTCATCACACCGGTGTACCTGGAAGAGGCTGGCTCGGATCAACCGGTGTTTTACGTGGGGTCGCGAGGCCACCATGCCGACGTGGGTGGCATCACGCCGGGGTCGATGCCACCGTTCTCCACCCGCATTGAAGAGGAGGGCGTGCAGATTGACAACGTCAAGCTGGTGTCGCAAGGGGTGTTGCAAGAGGCGCAGATGCTGGCCATCTTTCGTGGCGAGCAATTTTTGGCTTCGCCGCTCTTCGAGAACGCCGGGCCGCCCCAAGAGAAATTAGCCCCCTCGGGGGGCAGCGCAGTACGCGAAGCGACAAGCGTGGGGGCGAAATACCCCAGCCGCAACCCGCAGCAAAACATGGCCGACCTCAAAGCGCAAATCGCCGCCAATGAGAAAGGTCTGCAAGAGCTTCGCAAAATGGTCGAACAGTTCAGCCTGCCGGTGGTGCAGGCCTACATGGGGCATGTGCAGGACAACGCCGAAGAGTCCGTGCGCAAGGTCATCGACATGCTGGCAGCGCGGCCGGGTGTGAACCAGTTCACACTGAGCCTGGACAACGGAGCGCAGATCCAGGTGGCAGTGAAAGTGGATCGCGAAAACCGCAGCGCCGTGGTTGATTTCACTGGCACGTCACCGCAGCAGACCAACAATTTCAATGCACCGACGGCAGTGTGCATGGCTGCCGTGTTGTATGTTTTCCGCGCGCTGGTGGGTGACGACATTCCGTTGAATGCCGGTTGCCTCAAACCCATCCAAGTCATCATCCCCGAGGGTTCGATGCTCAATCCGAGCCCGCCTGCTTCGGTGGTGGCGGGCAATGTCGAGACCTCCAGTTGCATCACCAACGCGCTTTTCGGCGCTTTGGGAATGATGGCGGCGAGCCAATGCACAATGAACAATTTCACCTTCGGCAACGCCCGCCACCAATATTACGAAACCATTTCAGGCGGCACCGGCGCCGGTGGCGAATTTGATGCAACCGGGCAGCTCACCGGTGGCTTTGACGGCACCAGCGTCGTGCAGGCGCACATGACCAACTCCCGGTTGACAGACCCGGAGGTGCTGGAATTCCGGTTTCCGGTGCGGCTGGAGAGTTATGAAATACGCCGGGGTTCAGGCGGTGCGGGGCGTTGGCACGGGGGTGATGGCGGCCTGCGCCGGGTGCGTTTTCTGGAGCCGATGACGGCCAGCATATTGTCCAACGGGCGTGTTGTTCCCAGTTTTGGCTTGGCGGGCGGGGAGGCTGGTTGGGTTGGCATCAATCGGGTGGTGCGTACCGATGGGCGCATCGAAGAGCTCGCCCACATCGGCCAATGCGACATGTTGCCCGGCGACGTTTTTGAAATTCACACGCCCGGGGGTGGCGGATTTGGGGCAGCTTGAGTTGCGCTCAACCAACCGAACCCAATCGCGTGCTAACAAAAGTTCAAGACTATTTTGTGACTTTAGTCACCTATCCAACACATAATAAACATTTGAAACTGTGACTTATTGCTGATGCACTTTGCTGTAAGACTTCTAAACTTTCAGCAACAAGTTTAGGAGCGCATCATGATTCTTTTCACAGCTTTCGTTATTGCCAGCGCCGTTGTCTTTTGCTTGGCGCTCGCCGCATCATCTTCGCCGGTTTATGGTTTTAATGCCAAGGCAGAATTGGCCGAGGAAGAGCGAGAATCCACTGCTCGCAACGCTTTTGTGACTACCCATCAGGGCATCGCCAGCGAAAGCCAGCCTGTGGTGTCGGCTGCCGGCATGCAATAAGCCTTTGTTGCAGCCAATCGCGATTTGGTTGAACAATTGGGTTGAACATAAAGCTGCAGAAAAAGTTGTGTTCAAGACATAAAAAAACCCGCCAAGGCGGGTTTTTTTGCGACCATTTTTAAATGGCCGATCATCACCAGAAGAATCACTTCTTCGCAGTTTCGGCCTTTTCGTCTTTGGCGGCGACTGGCTTGGCATCTTTTGCTGCTTTAGCGTCGTCTTTGGCTTTCTTGTCAGCTGCCGCTTTGGCCTTGGCTTCGTCAGCTTTCTTGGCCTTTGCTTCAGCGGCGGCTTTCTTGTCGGCCTCTGCCTTGGCTTTGGCCTCGGCCTTCGGGTCTTTCTTCTCTTCCTTGGCGGCAGCAGCAGGCTTGGCGTCAGCGGCGGCGGCTACAGCGGCTGGCTTGGCGTCGCCCTTTTTCTCTTCGGCTTTGGCTACTGGCTTGTCGTCCTTTTTGGCGGCAGCAGGCTTGTCGTCTTTTTTGGCAGCAGCAGCGGCTTTGTAGGCGGCTCCACCGACGGTCATGCCCTCAGCGGAGAACTTGGCGGCATTGCCTTCACCGACGCCTTTGACGCGTTCGATAAAGTCGTTCCAGTCCTTGAAATTGCCTTTTTTGCGCTCGTCAAGGATCTTGCCGGAAATGCCGGGGCCAATGCCTTTGATTCCGTCAAGCTCGGCGGCAGTCGCCTTGTTAACGTCGACAGCGGCGAAAGCAGCAGCGGCAAACAACATGGCCAGGGTGGCCAGAATTTTCTTCAACATCAATTACTCCTCAGGTTTATGAAAGAACGCCATCCATGGCCCCGGCGCAAAATCACGTTGGGGGTCTGCCCATAACGAGGGGCATTGCGCGCCGGTTGACGCGTCTTTGAACAAAAACGCGCCCGCGCACATTATCCGTGCATTTCTCGGGTCAAAAAGACCCGCCACGAAAAGTGAATCAAGCTGTTTCAGCCAGCCAACGGACGTATTTTCCGACACCGGTTGATACATCCGAAAACTTGTGGGCGCAACCTGTCCTTTGAAGCTGGCTGAGGTCAGCCTGGGTATAACTTTGGTATTTTCCGCGCAGCGCATCGGGGAACGGCACGTATTCGATCAACCCGGTGGCAACCGCTTGGCCCAGCGTCATCACGGGCTCCCCCTTTAGCGCTCGAAGCGTATTGACGACCGCCAGCGCGACATCATTGAACGGCTGCGCGCGACCCGTGCCCAAATTGAACAGGCCCGAGACTTCGGGATGATCGTAAAACCACAAATTCACGGCGACCACGTCGTCGATAAACACGAAGTCGCGCATTTGCCGACCAGCCTCGTAGCCGTCGTATTCGCCAAAGAGCTTGACGCGTCCCTCTGTGCGGAACTGGTTGAATTGGTGAAACGCGACACTGGCCATGCGCCCCTTGTGTTGTTCGTGCGGGCCATAAACGTTGAAGTAACGAAAGCCCACTACTTGAGCCGCAGTTTGGTGCCTTCGCACAAACTGGTCAAACAGCAATTTGGAGTAGCCATAGACATTCAGCGGGCGTTCAAATTCTGGCTCTTCGCGAAACGTGGCCGAACCGCCATAGGTTGCGGCAGACGACGCGTAAATCAGCCGCACACCTTGTTGTTGGCAGGCGTTGAATAGCCCGCAACTCAGGCTGTAGTTGTTGGCCATCATGTATTTGCCATCGGTCTCCATGGTGTCGCTGCAAGCGCCTTCATGGAACACCGCGGCAACGTCGCCACAGGAACCTTGTTGAAACGCGCTGTAAAAAGTGGCGGCGTCAACATAGTCGGCAATCTGCAGGGCCGCCAGATTGCGGAATTTGTCGCCGTGGGTCAGATCATCGACAGCGATGATGTCATTCAACCCCCGCGCGTTCAAGCCCTTGATGAGATTGCTGCCGATAAAACCGGCAGCGCCAGTCACAATGATTCGCGTCATGTTGGTGCACCTGTCGAAGTGAGCAATTCGTCGTAACTGACGGTGGCCGTGCCAAATTTCCCCACCACCAAGCCACCTGCGCGGTTGGCAAGCGGCATGGCGTCACGCAGGCTCAATCCGGCGGCGACAAACGCGGCCATGGTCGCGATAACGGTGTCGCCTGCGCCTGTGACATCAAACACCTCGCGGGCCTGAGCGCGCTCGTGCAAGCTGCCTAGGCCGTCAAAAAGGGTCATGCCCTCTTCACTGCGGGTCAATAAAATGGCATCGAGCCCAAGCTTGATACGCAAATTTTGCACATTGACCATCAGTTGCGCCTCATCTTCCCAGTCACCGATCACTTGTTGCAACTCAGCTCGGTTTGGCGTAATGACACTGGCGTGTTGATAGCGCGAAAAGTCGCTGCCTTTGGGGTCGATCAACACCGGCTTGCCCGCCGTGCGCGCACTGGCGATCATGTCGCTGACGTGGGCCAAGCCCCCTTTGCCGTAATCTGAAAACAGCACGGCGTCATGTGACGGCAAGAGCCCAGAAAATGTTGCGCTTTGAGATGCCAGGAGTTCAGATTTCGGTGTGTTTTCAAAATCGAGGCGGATCAGTTGCTGTTGGCGCCCGATCACGCGCAGTTTGACGGTGGTTTTGAGGTGCGTGTCGCGACCAAAGTGCGTTTCTATTCCGGTTTTTGCCACCAGCGCCTCAAGTTTGTGGCTGGCCTCGTCGTCGCCCACAACCGTCAGAAGCGACGCTTGTGCACCTAAGGTGATCACGTTGTAGGCGACATTGGCGGCACCGCCAATGCGCTCTTCTTCCCGCGTGACGCGGACGACCGGCACCGGCGCTTCCGGAGAAATGCGGTCAACACTCCCGAACCAGTAACGGTCAAGCATGGCATCCCCGACCACCAGAACCCTGGCCTGGGCGAGTTTTGTGCGCGATATTTTCGGATGGGTCATGGTGGGCCTGTCTCAGAGTTCTTCAACCCGCCGTGGCGGGTAACTGTCCCACGCCTGGCAGCCTGGGCATTGCCAGAAGTGTTGTTTGCCCTCAAAACCGCAAGCGGCGCAGCGGTAACGCGTAAGCGGTTTGACGGCGTGGTCCAGCGCCCGTTGAACTTGTGGGTGAAACTGCTCATGCTCCAGCTTTTCTCCGGCAATCCACTTGGCTGCTGCGACCAAAGACGGTTCGCGTTCCAAATGTTGCACATACCAGTCGCGAGCGCTGGTTTGCGCGCTGGGTGATGAGTTCGCCTGGGTTGCCTCGATCTTCACTATCGCTTCCAGCACGTCCAGGGAGGGTGCCGACGCATAGTTGGCTTTAAGCAGCTCCAAAGCAGCGTGGGCGCGGCTGCTGGCAATTGCGGCGTCGGCCAATGGATCCGCGAATAAGGGAGCAGCTGCCGGTATTGCGTTCAACGCCTCAGCCAGGCAGGCATAGGCGGCCAGCTGCTCGCCAAGGCGAGTATGCAGGCGGGCAATGTCCATCGGCGGGCGCGCAGCTGTCGGGGCGATAGATTGGGCTTTGTACAGCAACTCTTTGCAAACTGAAAAATCATTTTCAATGAAATGGGTGGCTGCCTGTTCGCACAAATAATGAGCGCGCCGCGCGGCAAAACTTCCTTGATCGGAGTCTTCGAGTTTTGCTGCGATTTGCGCCGCTTTTCCCCATTCACGGGAGCGCTCGAAGGTGCCCAACAGCGCCAACCGAGCCTCCCCCTCAAAATTGGTGCCTTCCAGGCTGTTCAGGGCGGCCTCTGCGCGATCCAGCAGGCCAGCCTTGAGGAAGTCGAGCGCCAAGGCGTGTTGTGCGCGATCCCTGTCTGCTCGGCTCAAGTCTCCGCGCGAGAGCAGGTGTTCGTGAACCCGCACTGCGCGTTCGTATTCCCCGCGCCGGCGAAAGAGGTTGCCCAGCGCAAAGTGCAATTCGGAGGTGTCCGGATCGTTCTGTACAGCTTCTATGAAGGCGTCAATGGCTTGATCTTGCTGCTCATTGAGAAGAAAGTTGAGGCCCTTGAAATAAGCTTTGGGCGCGCGCCGGTTTTCGATGCGCATCTGGCGCACATCCAGGCGCGAGGCCAGCCAACCCAGGCCAAACGCGAGCGGCAGACCCAACAACAGCCAGGTGGCGTCAATGTCCATGTTCAGGGATGGCTGCCACGGCGCCTAAACCCGGATTCAGCGCCGGACTCAACGGTGGGGTCGATTGGGGAGCGAGTTTTATGGCGACACGCCGGTGCCGCCACCAACGGGGCACCATCGCCAAAATGCCTGCGACCAACCCGGCCGTGAAGGCGGTCAAGACGACCAGGGCCATCGGCATTCGCCACTGTGCGCCGAAGAAAAAGCGAAGCGTTGCATCCTGCTGATTATTCAAGGCAAAGGCAAAAAACGTGAAAAAAATGGCGGCATAAAGCAGCCATTTGAACAACCTAAACATCCGACTCATGCCAGTCCCCTGTGTGTGGGGCGATTTTAGCCAGAGCCCGATTGCGGTCAGGGTTTGGTGACGGCGCCGACTTCACCTGTGCGCTGGTCTACGGTTTCGCGCAAGGCTTTGCCAGGTTTGAAATGCGGCACACGCTTCTCGGGGATCGCGACGCTCTCTCCGCTGCGTGGATTTCGACCGAGCCGGGGCGGCCTGCGGTTGATGGAAAAGCTGCCAAAACCGCGAATTTCGATCCGGTGGCCCCGCACCAGCGCATCGTTCATGGCATCAAGAATCGCCTTGACGGCGTATTCCGTGTCACGGTGGGTGAGCTGGGCAAAACGATTTGCCAGTTCTTCAACGAGGTCGGAGCGGGTCATTGAAAGAAATTTGTGGGCTGATTAACCGCCTCGGCAAGACTTGGTTTTGCCGCCCCTCAACTTGCCATCTCAACAGACTTTCGTCCATCAAGGTGACAAGCGAGGAGCAAACTCAACCAAGACTATGCCAAAGGCTAGTTATTGTTGTCCAACTTGGCGCGCAGCAAAGCGCCCAGGCTGGTTGTGCCAGCGTTTTCGCGGGCCGACTGCTGGCTCAAGGTGGCCATTGCTTCGCTCTGATCGGCAGCATCTTTGGCTTTGATCGACAACTGGATATTGCGGGTCTTGCGATCCACATTGACCACCACAGCGGTGACTTCGTCGCCTTCCTTGAGCACGTTGCGCGCGTCTTCAACGCGGTTACGGCTGATCTCGGAGGCGCGCAGGTAACCGATGATGTCGTCGCCCAGGTCAATCTCGGCGCCTTTCGGGTCAACCGTCTTAACCTTGCCCGTGACAACCTGGCCTTTGTCGTTGATCGACACAAAGGTGGTGAACGGGTCAGAGTCAAGCTGTTTGATGCCCAGGGAGATACGCTCGCGGTCCACGTCAACGGCCAGCACCAGAGCTTCAACTTCTTGTCCCTTCTTGAAGTTGCGCACGGCTGCTTCGCCGGTCTCGTTCCAAGACAAGTCAGACAAATGCACCAAGCCGTCGATGCCAGCCGCGAGGCCGACAAACACGCCGAAATCGGTGATGGATTTGATCGGGCCCTTGACGCGGTCACCGCGTTTGGTGTTTTGCGCGAACTCTTGCCATGGGTTGGCCTTGCACTGCTTCATGCCCAGGCTGATGCGGCGCTTGTCTTCGTCGATTTCCAGAACCAT
>JANOYE010000066.1:0-9829 GCA_031428695.1 Rhodoferax sp.
CTTAGGCGGGCGCTAGCACGAAGGCATGCTTGACCAGCGTATCCCGCAACGCGCCCTGAACCACCAAACGCCCATTCAGACATTGCAAAAATGGCGCTCAGAAAAACCCGATTTATTCGTCAAACGTGTTTACCAACAGGCGGGACTTGACACGTAGCGAAATCAAGGGGGAGCAGTCGGCGAAGGCGGCTGCGGAGGGCATTCGCGTAGCCACCCACCCCGGCCTTTGCGGCTCGCCAACAACCGATCAACGCGCCCTGAGTTTTGAATCCACTCGCGCTTCACACAAGCCAGGCTTACCCTGAGCAGCAGAGGCATTTGCGGAACACACAATGGCCCGCCAAATTACAACTTCGCCAACCTCTCCAACGCCAAATTCAGCGTCTCATCCTTCTTGGCGAAACAAAAACGCACCACGCGCTGGTCGAAGCTGTTGCCGTAGAAGGCGGAGAGGGGAATCGCTGCCACGCCGATCTCTGAGGTCAGCCACAGGCAGAAATCGGCTTCGGTTTTGTCGCCGTGTTGGCCATTGATGGCGCTGATGTCCACGCACTGGAAATAGGTTCCCTCACTGGGCAGGATTTTGAATTTGGTCTTCGCCAGCCCAGCGCGGAAAAGGTCGCGTTTGCGCTGGTAAAACGCGGATAAATCGAGATAAGGTTTTGGGTCGGCCATGTAACTGGCCAAGCCGTGTTGCACAGGCGTGTTCACGGTGAACACGTTGAACTGGTGTACTTTGCGGAACTCGGTTGTCAGGCTCGCGGGCGCGGCGACGTAGCCCACTTTCCAGCCGGTCACGTGGTGGGTCTTGCCGAAGCTCGAGACGATGAACGCGCGGGCGGCGAGGCGCGGGAAACGCGCGGCGCTTTGGTGCGCTTGGCCGTCGAAGACCATGTGTTCGTAGACCTCGTCGCTGATGAGCAAGATGTTGGTCGGCGCCAAAATTTCTTGCAACGTGAGCATGTCTACGCGCGACCACACTGTGCCGCTGGGGTTGTGCGGCGAGTTGATGATGATGGCGCGGGTCTTCGGCGTGATGGCGGCGGCGATTTTGGTGAAATCGGGCCGGAATGTGCCGGGCGTGAGCGGCACACGCACGGCGACGCCGCCGGCCAGCTCGATGTTGGGCACGTAACTGTCGTAACAGGGCTCCAGCACGATCACTTCGTCGCCAGGGTGGACGATGGCCAACACGGCGGTGATGATCGCTTGTGTGGCCCCGGCGGTGATGGTGATCTCGCTGGCAGCGCTGTATTCGCGGCCATAGACTGCTTTGATTTTTGCAGCAACCGCGTCGCGCAAAATGGGCACGCCGAGCATCGAGGGGTATTGGTTCAGGCCCGCTGCCATGGCGGCAGAAACGTCGCTCACCAGTTTCTGGTCGCAATGGAAATCCGGGAAACCTTGGCCCAGATTGACGGCGTTTTTTTCGGTGGCCAGGGCCGACATCACGGTGAAGATGGTGGTGCCCACGGCGGGCAGGCGGGTTTGCAGCGCGGGCGTGAAAGCGGAGGTAGAGGCTTCAATCATGATCTCAGGTTGTCAGTAGTCGAGTGGCAATTATTTTTCATGCGCCGTGTTCATCGCCGTTTCGATGTGCGCCCGGTCGAGCCGGTCGCTCACCAGTTCGGCAAATTTGTAGGCGAAGTTGCGCAGGTAGGCACCGCGTTTGAAGGCGATGCGGGTGATGTTTTGGCCGAAGAGGCGCCCGGCCGGTTGCACCACCAAGTCACTTTTCCCGCCGGTTTTGGCGTTTTCTTCCACCACGTCACGCACCGCCATTTCGGCGGCAATGCCAACGCCCAGGCCTAAGCGCACGTAGGTTTTGATCACGTCTGAATCAATTGCCTCCAGGGCGATGCGGGGGGAGAGTTTCTTTTGCGCGAAGGCGTGGTCGATTTTGGTGCGGCCGGTGTAAGAGGGGTGGTAGGTAATGAGCGGCTCTTTGGCGATGTCTTCCAGCGTGATGTCTTCCTTGCCCGCCAGCGCGTGGCCTGCGGGCAGCACCAACACGTGTTGCCATTCGTAGCAAGGCATGGTCACCAGCTCGGCGTAGCCCGCCAATGATTCGGTGGCAATGCCGATGTCGGCCACCTCGTCGATCACCATGCGCGCCACCTGCTCGGGCGAGCCCTGGTGAAGGCTGACGTTGACTTTCGGGTAGGCCTCACGCAGTTTGGCCACTGAGTCCGGCAACACGTAACGCGCCTGCGTGTGGGTGGTGGCGATGGACAAGGTGCCGCTGTCCTCCAAGCTGAACTGCTCGCCGATGCGCTTCAAATTGCCAATCTCGCGCATGATGATTTCCACGCTTTTGAGCACGTGTTGGCCCGGCTCCGTGATGCGTTTGAGGCGTTTGCCGTGGCGGGTGAAGATGTCCACACCCAACTCTTCTTCCAGCTCCAAGATGGCTTTGGAGACGCCGGGTTGTGAGGTGTGAAGCGCCTTGGCGGCTTCGGTCAAATTGAGGTTGCGGCGCGCGGCTTCTTGGACAAATCGGAATTGGTGCAGGTTCATGTCAATTGTTCTTGTCGAAGTGGTGCGGGTTCAACCGGGAAAAAACGTTCAAACGCCAGGTAAACCAGCCAACTGGCCAAGAGCGTAACCGGAAACGCCCACAACGCGTCACTGAGCCAATGGGCGCCCACGGAGACACGGGCAAAACCAATCGCCAGGCCGCCCGCCAAGCCTGCCGCGAGCCACCACCAGCGCCGGCGCCGGTCGATCAGCATCAGAGACGCGAGGAAGATGCCGTCTGAGGTGTGCCCGCTCACGAAGGCGCAGTTGTCGTCGCATTGCTTGGCCACGGTGAAGGCCGGCGTGAACTGTTTGGCGCCCTTGAATTCGGTGACGTGAAAAGGCCGCGCCCGCGTGGTGATTTCTTTGAGGGCGCTGACCGCGAGCCCTGGCCCGACCACCAGCGCGATGCCGACAAACGCCAACGGGCGCGCCCAGTGGCGAAATTTGGCCGAGTAACCAGCCAGCCACCAGCCAAGCAGGCTGACCACGGCCAGACTCCGAAAGACCAGGGGGGTGTGTTCGTTGATGCACTCTACCCACCACCATTTCGCGGTTTGAAGGGGCGCGTCGGGCTTTAAAAAGTAGTGTGACGCGGCCAGGTCAATTGACGGAAACACCGTCGGCAACGCAGCCACCAAAACGGTGGCTGCAAGCAGCGTCAAAAATGCGAAGCGCGTGGTTTTGTCGGCTGGCTTCATGGCGCGGCGGGAAAAACGGCCAATCGGGCGGCGAGTTCGATCTGCCGAGCGTCTTCTCCCAGTGCGGGAAGCACACTGAAGGTGACGCCGGGGCAAGTGGCGCGCAGTTGATCGAGCATGTTTGGCAAGTCCTCGCGGGCATGGCGCCCCATGCCAAGGAAGAGCGGCATCACGGTGCATTCGGTAACGCCGCTGGCCACGAGTTGCTGGACCACGGTGGGCAGGTCAGGCTCGCACAGCTCCAAGTAGGCGAGGCGCACTGCGCGGGAAGCGTCAAGCGATTGGGCGCGTTCTGCAATCGCCTGCATCGGGGCCTGCCACAGCGGGTCACGCGAACCGTGGGCGAAGAAGACGATGGCCCGTGTTGGGCTGGTGGCGGCTGCGGTCAACACCATCGGGCGTCAGCGTTTGAGCACCAGCCAACCAAAGGCGGCCAGTGACAGCAGGGTGTAGATCATGCCCGGCAGCGCGGCGGTGAGCCACGGCGCCCATTGCTGCAACTCGCCCATGTAGCCCGAGACGTTGTTGAGGAAAAAGAAGCTGATGCCGGCCATCACGCCGCCAAAGACGTAGCCTGAAATGCCTTCATTGCGAAAATGCAGGTAAGCAAAAGGCAGCGCCAGCACCACCATCACCAGGCAACTCAGGGGGTAAAACACCTTTTTCCAGAATTCGATTTCGTAGCGCTGGGCGGCTTGCCCGTTGGCGTCAAGGTGGCGCACATACTGAAAAAGGTCAATGGTGCCCATGCGTTCAGGTTTAAGCACAGCGGTGGACACCATCTCCGCGCTGATGCCGTTGGGCCAGCGGAATTCCTCCATCTTCACGCGCTCGACCCGGGCTTCGGCTTTGGCACCACCGGCTATCGCGCTGTCTATGGTGAACTCGGTGCGCTCCACTTTGTTCAGGCTCCAGGCTTCGCTGCCGGAAAAGCTGGCCGACTCGGCGCGTGTCATCGACACCACTCGCCCCAGGTTGTCGAACTCAAAAATCCGCAAACCCAGCATACGCCCATCTGGTGCGATGGCTGCCACATTGGCGGCAAACTGCGAATACTGTTGCTTCTCCTTGAGCCAGGCGCCGGTTTGGCCCACGGTGATGTCGCCTTCATAACGCGCCTTGAGCAACTGGGCCGCACGGTCGGACCAGGGTGTCAGATAGTCTCCTACGGCGAATGTCAAGACCACAAAACCTGCGCCTGCGGCCAACAGCGTCTTTAAGGCCCGCCAGGGGCCCAGGCCGCTGGTGCGCAAAATGGTGAACTCCGAGCTTTGGGCAAAACGCGCCATCACAAAAATCGTGCCGATCAGCACCGTGATCGGCAAAAGCTCGTACAAATGGCTGGGCAACAGCAGCGCGACGTAGGTCAGCGCCTGCGGCAACTGGTAGTCAGGAGAACGGGTCTGCCCGATGCGCTGCACCTGCTCGACCACGTCGAAAAACGAAAAAAGCGCAAGGAAGCCCAGCGTCACAAACGCCACGGCATAAATGACTTCCCCGAAGATCAGGCGGCGGATGGTTTTCATGCGGGCAGGGCAGTGGGCTCGGCGTGCGCCGGTCGGCGCAGGGACAGGCTCCAGTGGTTGTTGCGGGCCGTCAGCCACAACACACTCAAGGCGAACACACCGCCGTGCAGGGCCAGCAAAAAGGCCGCAAACCCGATCTTTTCCTGGGCGATCCAGTTTTGCCCCAAATTAAGAAGATTGAGGTAGATTTGAAAGGCAAACAACGAAAACACCAGGTTGCCAGTGCGCCCAACCCGCGGGTTGATGCGGGAGGAGGCGATGGCCAGAATGATCAAGTTCACGGCCGCCAGCGTAAAACCAATGCGCCAAGACATTTCGCCGAGGTGGCGCGGTGTCGGGTTCACCAGCAAGTTGATGCTTGGCACCGTGCCCAGCGCGGCGCTGTCTTTCAAGTCGGCATTGCCCGTGCCCACCCGGGTGCCGTATTCTTCGAATTCGCTGATCTTCAGATCGGGCTTTGAATCGGCCTTTGAGTCTGCTTTCAGATCCTCCTTAATTTCGCCTTTGTCGGTTTTTTCAGCTTTGTCGGCTTTTTCAGTGGTGTTTTCCAGCCGCTGGCCATTGAAGAGCAGCAGAAACTGTTGTTTCCCTATGGTTTCGATGCGGCCACTGCCGGCCGTGGTCACGGTCTCTTTGCCCGGCTCGGTGGTGGCGATAAAAACATTGTTGCCCGAACGCAGGCTGGAGGCATTCTTCTCTACAAAAAAGACGCGGCTGCCATCGGCCGACTCCTGAAAACGACCGGGTTCCACCCGTTCCAGGTCGCCACGTTTCTCGTAATGCTCGCGGATGCCCTCAATTTGCTGATTCGCCCAGGGCAGGGCGAAAAGCGCCAGCCCACCGACCGCCAGCAAAACCGGCCAGGCAAAACGGAACAAGGGCCCCAACAGGGCAAAAAGGCCTTTGCCGGCGCCAAACCAGATCACCATTTCACCATCGCGGTAAATGCGGGTGAGGGTGGCGACGATGGCAATAAACAACCCCACCGTGGTGATGTTGGGCAGGAAGGTCAGCACGGTGTAACCCACCACCATCATCACATCTGACGGGTTGAAGCTGCCGCGCGAGGCTTGGCCCAAGGTGCGAATGAGGGTCATGGTCATGACAACCGTGACCAGCACAATGAAGGTGGCGCCGAAACTGCGCGCCAGCTCTTTGCGGATGGAGGAATGGAATAACATCGCCGGAACGAGAATGAAATGGTCGAAAAAGGGGAATTATGAACTTTGAATTCAAGACTGGCGCCTTGGCAGCCGCAAGCTCCCACAAATGTGATGCTTTGTTGGTGTTGGTGCCGCAGGTTTTCAAGCCGGGCACGGACAAATTGGCGGTTTTGATCAAACAGCTTCGCGCCAGCGGAGATTTGGAGGACAAAGCCGGAAAATTGGCGGTGATGCACCAAGTTGCCGGCCTTGCGGCTTCTCGGCTGGTGGTCGCAAGCATTGGTGGCGGTGGCGCCAAAGAGGTGTGCAAGGGTGTTGCGGCGGCGATTGGCGCCGTCAAGTCCAACGGCAGCGTCAAGTCTATTTGCCTGTGTTTTGCCGACGCTGTGCAGGCGGCGGGGCTCAGCGCCGCTGTGGTGGCACTTGCCGATGCAAGTTACGTCTTCACAACGACAAAATCCAAACCTGAAGGCCGAAAAATCCTCAATGTGCTGGTTCAAGCGCCTGCGGCTGAAGGGTTGGAGGCGGCCTTCAACACCGCAGTATCAACCGTGCGCGGCATTGAGTTTGCCAAGGAATGGGGCAATCGCCCGGCCAACCACGCCACGCCGACCATGTTGGGCAAGGCTGCCAAGTCACTCGCCCGGTTCAAAGGCATCAGTTGCGACGTATTGGGCCCCAAGCAGGTGGCCAAACTGGGCATGGGCTCGTTCATGGCGGTGGCGCAGGCGTCAGCCGAAGAGTTGCGTTTTATCGTTCTTAAATACAGCGGCGCGGCCAAAACCCAGGCGCCAACGGTGCTGGTTGGCAAAGGCATCACTTTTGACACTGGCGGCATCTCGATTAAACCGGCGGCGGAAATGGACGAGATGAAGTTCGACATGTGCGGCGCAGCCAGCGTTTTGGGCGTGTTCCGTGCTTTGGCTGAAATTGGGCCAGCCATCAACGTGGTGGGCTTGATTCCCACTTGCGAGAACATGCCGGGCGGCAAGGCCCTCAAACCGGGCGATGTGGTGACCAGCATGAGCGGCCAGACCATCGAGGTGCTCAACACCGACGCCGAGGGCCGCCTCATCCTGTGTGACGCGCTCACCTACGCCGAACGATTCAAACCGCGGGCGGTGGTAGACATCGCCACACTCACGGGCGCCTGCGTGGTGGCACTGGGGGCCGTCCGCAGTGGCCTGTTTGCCAGCTCCGACGATCTCTCCGCGCAATTGATGAAGGCGGGCGAGGCTTCGCTGGATCTGTGCTGGCGCATGCCTTTGGACGACGACTACGCCGACGGACTGAAAACCAACTTTGCTGACGTGGCCAATGTGGCCGGGCGTGCTGGCGGCGCGGTGACCGCAGCGAAATTTTTGCAACGATTTGCCGATAAATTTCCCTGGGCACATCTGGACATCGCCGGCACAGCGTGGAAGAGCGGTGCGGCGAAAGGCTCGACCGGCCGGCCCGTGGGGCTGCTGATCGAATATTTGAGGCAAGTCGCCGCCCAAGGGGCAATGGGAAGCGCTGCGGCCAGCAAACCTAATGCTACCAAAAAAGTAGCTTCCAATGCTTGACGCTAAAGGGCATTATTGCATTTAGATGACAGAAATTTCGTTTCATTTCAATGCGCCCGACAAACTGGCCCATGCATGCCGCCTGCTGAGAAAAGCCGGCAATGCGGGTCACCAGGTGGTTGTGGTGGGCCCGGACGCAACCTTGCGGCAACTCGACGCGTCGTTGTGGACATTTTCTGCCCTGGATTTCGTTCCGCATTGTTTTGCTGACGCTGCGCCCAGCGTTTTGAAGAATTCATCCATCCAGTTGGGGCAGGGCGGCACTGGCGAAGGCAGCTTGCGTGCGCGGCAAATGCTGGTGAACCTTGACGACTTGATCCCCGCAGGTTTTGAGCGGTATGAACTTGTGATCGAACTGGTGGGCACCCATGAAGCAGACCGGCAGGCGGCCCGGGTGCGCTGGAAACATTACGCATCAAGAGGTTACGCGTTGGTGCGGCACGACGTATCTGGATCAGGCTCTTGGGCAGGCACACCAGCATGAGCACACCTGGCGCCCCCAAAAACCTGCCAAGGTTCTTGCCGACTTTGACCGAAGTTGTGCACCTGCCCGGTGCAAAAACACCTGAACCAGCACCCGCTTTCAACACCGACGACCTGGTTGACAGAATCATGCTGCGCCTGGACGGCCCGTTGCAGGCCGCATTGCAGGCGGCCATCGGAAGCTTGATGATCGACAAACTGCGTGAAATGGAACCGCGCGTGCGCGATGAGGTCGACCGCGCCGTGCGGCAGTCGGTTGAGGAGGCCATCGCCCAGGAGATTGCGACGCCGAGATCGCAGCAATGACGCCGTAACGAAACGGTAACCAAGCGGTAATGAAGCGGTGAATGGATCGCAAATGACCCGCCAAAGCGATCGTGGCCTAACGAACCATCAGGCGACAGGTTGACACGATTCGGGGCAACCCGCATGGTAACTTCCCTATCGGTAAAACCCACATTTTTGCGCTATCCTGCCGCCTGTGGAATTCAATCATTCACAAGGGTGGGTTTCTCACTCTTAATTTTGGAGTTTATTTATGCAAACCAAACTGAAAATAACTGTAGCCGCCGCCCTGGCTGCTGCCGCCGGCGTTGCGCTGGCGCAAGACATGGTGGTGAAGATTGGCCATGTGGCACCGATTTCCGGCGCGCAGGCTGCCTACGGCAAGGACAATGAAAACGGCGCCCGCATGGCGATTGAAGACCTCAATGCAGCGGGTGTCACCATCGGCGGCAAAAAGGTCAAATTCGAGCTGGTTGCGGAAGATGACGCGGCCGATCCAAAACAAGGCGCAGCCGTTGCCCAAAAGCTGTGTGACGCCAAAGTCGCTGGCGTGGCGGGTCACCTGAATTCAGGCACCACCATCCCTGCCTCCAAGGTCTACAACGACTGCGGCATTCCGCACATCACACCGTCTGCCACCAATCCCAACTTGACCAAACCCGGCTACAAGACCACCTGGCGCCTGCTGGCCAATGACAACGCCCTGGGCGCTGGCTTGGCTTTCTACGCAGCCGATGCGCTCAAACTCAAGCGCATCGCCGTGATCGACGACCGCACCGCATATGGACAAGGCGTGGCTGAGGTGTTCAAACGCACCGCCGCTTCCAAAGGCATCACAATCGTTGATGAGCAGTTCACCACCGACAAAGCCGTTGATTTCATGTCCATCTTGACCGCCATCAAATCAAAGAACCCAGACGGTGTGTTCTACGGCGGCATGGACCCTCAGGCCGGCCCCATGCTGCGCCAGATGGAGCAGCTCGGACTGACCAACGTCAAGTACTTCGGTGGCGACGGCATCTGCACCAATGACCTGATCAAGCAGGCAGCGGGCGCCAAAACGCTTAACAACGTGATCTGCGCTGAAGGTGGTGCTTCACTTGCCAAAATGCCTGGCGGCGACGCCTGGATGAAGCGTTACGAAGCCAAGTACCCCAAGCAGTTCCAAGTCTATAGCCCTTACGTGTATGACGCTGTGCACGTGCTGGTTGACGCCATGAAACGCGCCAACAGCGCTGATCCAAAGGTGTATGGCCCGATGATTGGTGCTACCAACTACAAAGGCATCACCACCACGGTGCAGTTCGAGACCAACGGCGAGTTGAAAAACCCCGCCATGACGCTGTACACCTACAAAGGTGACAAGAAGATTGCCTTGAACTGATTGTTCTGGTTCTCTTGGAAAAGCCGCCTTCGGGCGGCTTTTTTCATGGCCGCGCCTCTCGTCAAGCCAAATGACCGAATCGCTCAGCTAAAATACGGATCACTGGAGAGGTGGATGAGCGGTTTAAGTCACACGCCTGGAAAGCGTGCGAGGGGTAAAACCCTCCGCGGGTTCGAATCCCGCCTTCTCCGCCAGTAATCGGTTT
>JANOYE010000067.1:0-2335 GCA_031428695.1 Rhodoferax sp.
GGCAATCACCGCATCGCGGTCGCCTGCGATGAACAGCGCTGGCGGCGTCACCTTGGCGCCTTGAAACGGCGCCAGCAGCGCCCAGTTGCGGTCCAGGTTGCGGTACCAGTTGAACGGCCCGCGCAGGCCATTTTTGCGAAATGCTGCCGCGTACACCGCAATATCCGCTTCGCTGAGCCAGGCCGGCAGCTCGGGCGGGTCCACGAGGCGATCCAGAAACCCGTGCCCGGCTGGCACGTTCAATGCACCACCGCCACCTTTTGCGCCAGAAGCGGCAGCGTCGCCCGAGATGCCCACCAGCACTTTGCGCAACGCAGACTCGATATCGCGCTCAAACTCGGCCTCGGGCACGCCTTCGCGGTTGAAATAAAACCAGTAGAAATCCTCCAGCCCAGCCGCCCGCAGCAGATCCAGCGGCGCGGCCGCCGGGTTGCGCGGGCGGTGCGGCACACTCAGCGCGGCGACAGCCGTGAACAGGTCGGGCCGCAACAGCGCGGCGCTCCAGGCCACATTCGCGCCCCAGTCGTGGCCGACGATGCAGGCCCGCGTCTCCCCCAGCGCCGCCACCAGCGCCACCATGTCGCCCACCAGGTCGGTGATGGCGTAGTCGGCAATGGCCTGCGGCACGGAGCTGCCGCCGTAGCCGCGCATGTCTGGGGCCACCACGCGGTACCCGGCCTCTGCCAGCACCGGCATCTGATGCCGCCACGAGTAGGCCAGCTCGGGCCAGCCATGGCACAGCAGCACCAGCGGGCCGCTGCCCTGCTCGGTGATGTGCAGGGTGATGCCGTTGGCGGGGATGGTGCGCTTAGTGGGGGACTGGGTGTTTTCTGTCATTGGATCTCCTATTGGTTGTCAGGCAGTTCAAAGGGTAGTACTTTGAAGCCACCAATCACCGCTCATCGGTGTGTCAAACGTTTTACCGTCGGTGCGGGCGCTTCACGCAGCATCAAAGCCGGTGACTTACTCAATAGCCAGCATCAAATGCCCTACAGGCTCCGCCGTTGGCCGCACCTTGATTTCAATGTCGTAGCCCAAGCGGTTCAGGCAGTCCATCAACTTGCGTTCGGACAGGTTGGTGAAGTCGCCACGCAGCATGGCCGACACCTTGGGCTGGGGGATGCCCATGCGCTCGGCAGCGGCTTTTTGGGTCAAGTTCAGGCGGCGCATGGCCTTGGCGATCTCGATGACCAGGCCCGATTTGATCTTTAGTTTTTCAGCGTTGGGCAGGTTCAGGTCGGCAAACACATTGCCCGAACCCATTTCAAACTCGATTCCCTCAATGGCGGATTTTTTCATTTCGCAACTCCTTGACAAGCGCCTCGGCTGCCTTTAGCCGGGCGCGGATGATGTCCATATCTTCCTTGGGCGTCTCAATGCCACGCTTGCTCTTCTTGCTGAAACAATGCAACACAAACACCGCCTCGGCAAACTTCACCGTATACACGCCGCGGTAAGTTCCGTCCTGGTCGTCTTCCACAAGTTCCAGCACGCCAGCGCCACCGAAACCCTTGAGCACCTTGGCAGCATCGTGCTTATCGCCCCGTTGCGCGAAGTCCAGCGCATGGCCGAAGAACTTGCGCACTTCCGTCGGCAGCGCCATCAAGTCTTTCTTGCTACCGCCCATCCACGCCAACGGTTTCTCTGCTTCTGGCATTCCCAATGTTACCTTAACAGGTATAAATCGGAAAATAAATGGCACTCCACTCCAATCACCCGTCAATCCAATGAAATCACAAGCTGCCACGGCAACCGGGGGTCAAGCTCATAGTCAGCCACCACCCATGTGCGCGTGGGGTGATGGCCCATGTCATGCAGGAACGCGCTGACCACCTTGATCGACGCGGAATCCAGCGCGGCAAAAGGCTGGTCCAGGCAAGTGACCGTTGCGCCGCAGGCCAGCAAGCCTGCCAAAGCCACCTTGCGCCGGCTGCCGGTGGACAGCATGAACAGTTTTTTGTCCAAGTGCGGCACCAAACCCAAGGCGTCGGCCAGGTCTTGATGCAAACCGGCGTTCCAACCCGGGCTGCGCAACCGAAGCGTGTCCCACACCTGCTGCGGTGTTTCGTCGTCTTGCCCAGGCAATCGCAAATCAAGCCATTGCGCATCCGGATGCGGCACTTCACCAGGCAGGGCAGGCAAATCGCCGCTGATTCGGCGCAAAAAGCTGGTTTTGCCGGAACGTTCACCGCCTGTGACGGCGATGAGACCGCGGGGAAGATTGGCTGGAAGTGGAAGCGGGTGAAAGGAGGTCATGCCACATTTCGTTGCGGCGTAATTCTCCGCACTTCGCTTCGGCCAGGCGCTGTATCTGGTGGCCCGCATTCAAGGACCC
>JANOYE010000068.1:0-11595 GCA_031428695.1 Rhodoferax sp.
ATGCGGCGCGCGCTGCTTGGGTCTGCCGTGTTTTTGTCGGTGGACGACACGGTGTACTCTTCAACCACGTTGCTGTGTACACCGTGTCGTCCACCGACAAAAACACGGCTGACCCAAGCAGCGCGCGCCGCATCATGTCGCATTCCTGGCCCCAGTTCAACCACAACGGCCACTGGATCGGCTTTGGTCCCGACGGCAAGCTCTTTGTTTCGTTGGGTGATGGCGGATATGCCAACGACTGGGGCATTGGCCACAATGTGTTGATCGGCAATGGACAAGATCTAACGACCAACCTCGGCAAGATCCTGCGCATCGACGTGGACACTCGCACAGGTGGCAAGCCTTACGGCATTCCCGCAGACAACCCATTTGTTGGTCGCCGCGATGCCAACCCTGAAATTTGGGCCTATGGAGTTCGCAACCCATGGCGTTGTTCGTTTGACATGGCTAGTTCGGCGACTGAGCTCTATTGCGGCGATGTGCAGCAAAACAGCTATGAAACCGTCAAACTGGTCACCAAAGGCCAAAACGCCGGCTGGCGTCGGGTTGAAGGCAACATGCGTTGCTTCGACTACACCAAGCCAGATGACCATGCTGTTGTTTGCGACAAATCGGGTATCACGCCGGCCATCCTGGAGTACCCTAATTGCACCGCGAAACCAAATGGTTGCAAGGGCATTTCAGTCACAGGCGGTTACGTATACCAGGGTTCAAACGCCGCGTGGAAAGGCAAGTACATTTTCGGCGACTGGAGCAAAGGCTTTGGCGAGATGGACGGCCAAATTTTCGTCGGTACCAAAGGCGCGGGCGGCGCATGGTCTATGGAAGTCGCGGAAGTCACCAACATGCCGGGCAAACTGCCCTACGTGTTGGCCTTTGCGCAAGACAACGCCGGTGACGTTTATGTGTTGACATCAGTCACCACTGGCCCCAACGGATCGCTCGATACGATCTACAAGGTCGTTCCTTAAGGTGCTCACCTGTTCGCCGCCGTGGTGCTTGCGCTACGGTGGCGAATTTGCGTCTGAAATGAGATAATCGAAAACTAGATCGTTAACTGGAGGGCAAAAAATGCGTGTGGATCGATTGTTGAAAATTCTGGCTGCTGTAGGCACCTTTTTGGCGCTGACCGTGACCGGGCCTGCAAGCGCCCAAACTGCCGCTGCACCCAAGGCCGCTGCTGCTGCAGAAGAGCCGGTGCCCAAGTTCGAGCCGGCCTACATGCGCAACGCTGCCAATATCAAAGTAGGCCAAACTGTTTGGGCGGCGCAATGTGTGCATTGCCATGGCGCCAAAGCCTATCCCGGCAAAGCGCCGAAACTCAATCCGGGAACCATGGACGCCGAATTCATTTTTGACCGCGTCACCTACGGATTCAAAGCCATGCCGCCGTGGAAGGCTGTGTTTTCACTGGAAGAGCGCAAAGGCCTGGTTGCCTGGATCAAGAGCGACGGCTTTGCGCCTTGAAGGCAGTGTGCGTTAATAGTTGAAATTCAATTTTAAGGAGAACCTGAAATGCGTTATCTGAACATGCTTCTTTGCCTGATGATGATCGGTTTTACTGCAGTGCAATACAACGACCCCGATGCATTGTTGTGGATCGCCTACTACGGCATTCCAGCGGCTTTGGCCTGGATGGCCGCATTTCGACTGGATCTATTGCAGACACCCAAGTGGACTCGCGTCTTGCAAGCCAGCGGTGTGGTTTGGCTGGGTTTGGCCATCTTCTACTGGCCGGAAATGCCCAATTTCTGGCGCAAAGAAGTGTTCAGTGTTGAAGAAACTGCGCGCGAAGGCATGGGCCTCATGATCGCGTGGGGCGTAGTCGTGATCGTTGCTTTGACCGCACGATTCAGCCGCGTCAGCGCCTCGGAAAACTCGACGGCTAAGCACGCACAAGCGTAATCGCCTTTTCAGGGCAAGCTTTCACGCACAGCCCACAGGCCTCACAGGCCTGCGGGTTCACCAACAAAGCCTGTTGCCAGCGGTGGGCAAAGCCTTTGAGCTTTCCGCGGATGCCCAGGCGACCGCGTTGCTGTTTGGGCAGCGTGCCCACAGCGAAAACGGATACTGGGCACACCTTCACGCACTCGGCTTTGCCTTCGCAGCGGTTGCGGTTGATCACCGGGCGAAAGCTTCCTGGCGACTGAGGGCAGTCTTTGTCAGGTACGGTTGCCATTATTTCCCTTGATTTGAAAAAACGTGATCCAGCACCAGTTGCTTGAAGTCTGTGGCGTCAATTGGGCCAGCCGGTAGCCGATCCGCGCGCGAGCTGATCACCAACGGCCCATGCTGGGCGTCTTCAATGATCCTGCCGTGTGAACCTTTGACTTGCGCCGTATCTTTCAGCGAAATCACATCCAACAACGCCCGTAACCCGAGCTTGCGTTTGGCCAGTTTCCAGCCGGTGGCCAACATCGGGAAACTCAGCTCAGGGTCAACAAACAACTCCACCGGGTCATACCCCGGCTTGCGGTGGATATCCACGGTGCGGGCGAAATCTGGCGCGAGTTTGTCGTCTAACCAGTAGTAATAACTGAACCAACGATCCGGTTTGGAGATGGCCACCAGTTCGCCCGAGCGTTCATGGTCTAGGCCCAAGGCGCGTTTGCCTTCGGCATCCAGCACCTGTTCAACGCCGTCAAGCCCTTCAATCAGCGCCCGCACTTCGGCCAGACGCCGGGTGTCATTGACGTAGATGTGGGCCAGTTGATGGTCGACCACCGCAAATGCCGCACTGGCACCAGCGTCCAGAATCTCGCGCCCAAACTCTTCGGGCCGCACCTCAAGCAGCCCTGCCTTGCGCAGCGCCCGGTTGATGTGAACGGCGTCTGTCACGGGCGTAATTCCGTATTCAGACACCACCACCACCTCGCGCCCATTGGCCTCGGCGTAGTCGATCAAGCTGCCGCACACGGCGTCAATTTCCTTCAGGTCTTGCTGGATGCGCGGGTGGTTTAAATCCGGCCCCAAACGCTGCAGGCTGTAATCCAGGTGCGGCAGGTAGGTCAGCGCCAGTGTCGGGTTGCGCGTCTGCATCACATGCAGCGTGGCTTTGGCAATCCATTCGCTGGAAGAAATGTCCGTCAATGGCCCCCAAAATTTGAACAGTGGGAACTGGCCCAACTTGGCATTCAGCTCGTCATGCAGTTCTTTGGGAAACGCGTAGTGGTCAGGGATTTTCCGGCCATCTGCAGGGTACATTGGGCGCGGTGTGGCGCTCCAGTCTGCACTTGAATACATGTTGTACCACCAGAACATTTTGGCGCAGGTGAAGGCCGCATTTTGCTTGCGGCCGGCCTCCCAAATCTTCTCGCCCGCGACCAAGTGGTTGGACTGTTTCCAGAAGGCGATTTCGCTTGCGTCTCTGAAGTACCAGCCATTGGCCACGATGCCGTGTTCACTGGGCGCAAGCCCCGTGAGCAGGGTCGATTGCACGGTGCAGGTGACGGCCGGCACTGGCACATTCAGCGACCGGATGCCGCCGCGTGCAACGAGGCGTTTCAGGTGGGGGGTGTGGTCGCCAATCAAGGCGGGCGAGAGGCCAACGGCCAGGATCACGAGGGTGGGGTGCATGTATGATGAAGACTAACAGATTTCAAGGAGAGGTCATGCCCCAAGAGGCGGTGCCGTTGCTGAAAAAATGGCTGATGCGCAGCCTGGATGCCGAGCGCTTCGCTTGGTTCAATGCCCAGAGCGCGGCGGTCGCACAAGACCCCAGCGAGGCCGCGTTGGATATCGCTTTGGGCATGGTGCCCAGGCGGCTTGGCAAAGGCAGCTTGGACCTCACAGAAAGCGACCTTCAGGACGCCGACGCAGCCCTCCAGGGTTGGAGCCCGGCGGCGTGGTCTGTGAGTGACGCCGCCCGCATTTTGCTGCTGTGTGAGCTGCCGCCCGGCAAAAAAAGTTTCGCCGAGCGTTTTCGCGCCTTGTGCCAAACGGCGGACGCGGTGGAACTCGTCACCCTGTACCGGGGCCTGCCGCTGTACCCCGCGCCCGAAGCGTTGCAGGCGCAAGTGGGCGAAGGCCTGCGCAGCAACATGCGCGGGGTGTTTGAAGCCATTGCCCACAACAGCCCTTTTCCGAGCGTGCATTTTGACTTGCACCGCTGGAACCACATGGTGCTCAAGGCCCTGTTCATCGACAGCCCCTTGGCACCGATTCAGGGGCTGGATGGGCGCGCCAATGCGGAGCTGGCCCGCATCATGTGTGACTTTGCGCACGAACGTTGGGCGGCGGGCCGCGTGGTGCCGTTTGAAATTTGGCGTTGCGTCGGGCCGTTCGCCGAAGGCGCCATGGTGGACGACCTGGCCCGTGTGTTGGCGAGCGGAAATACCACCGAGCGCCGTGCTGCGGCGCTGGCGCTGGCGGCCAGCCCTGACAAACGCGCCGCCGAATTCCTGCAGACTGCGCCCGCCCTCAAAGATGAGCTTGCCAGCAGTAAACTTGTTTGGGCAACTGTGTACTGAGCGCCGAACGCTTCCCTTTGCCCTCAAACACTTTCATTTAACCAGCCGAGTACTCCCATGATGTTGATTGACCCGCATGCGCACATGATTTCCCGCACGACGGACGACTACGAGGCCATGGCCGCCTCAGGCGTCGTCGCTGTGATCGAGCCGGCCTTTTGGATCGGCCAGCCGCGCACCAATGTCGGCTCCTACCTTGATTATTTGTCCTCCATCGTCGGCTTTGAGCGTTTCCGCGCCAGCCAGTTTGGCATTCGCCACTACTGCACCATCGGCCTGAATTCCAAGGAGGCGAATAACGAAGAACTGGCCGAAGGTGTGATGGAACTGCTGCCGCGTTTCGCCCTCAAGGAAGGTGTGGTGGCGATTGGCGAGATTGGTTACGACGAGCAAACCGCGCTGGAAGACAAATACTTCCGCCTGCAGCTGGAGCTTGCCAAAAAGCTGGAGCTGCCGGTGATGATCCACACCCCGCACCGCGACAAAAAACGCGGCACCACGCGATCCATGGACGTGTGTATGGAGCACGGCCTCAAACCCAGCATGGTGGTGGTCGATCACAACAACGAAGAAACCGTGCAGGAGACGCTGGACCGCGGTTTCTGGGCCGCGTTTTCAGTCTACCCCACCACCAAAATGGGCAGCACGCGCATGGTTGAGCTGTTGCGCCAATACGGCGGCAAACAGATGATTGTCGATTCCGCTTGCGACTGGGGCATCTCCGAGCCGCTGGGCGTGGCCAAAACCGCCAAACTCGCTTTGCAGCAGGGCATTTCGCCTGAGCAGGTGAACCTGGCTTGTTACCAAAACGCACTCACCGCGTATGGCCAAAGCGGCCAAATGAAAGAGGAAGATTGGCTCAATCCTTCCGCCATCGACCAGCGCGGCGACTACGAAGGCAATTCAATTTTGCGCGGCGGGCGTGAGCCCCGGGTGGAGCAAACCAAAAACCGCCGCTCGATGGACGACTTGAACATCGAGTGATGCGTTCAGAGCTTTAATGGTGCCTCCATGGAGTGCCGCTGAGGAGCCAACGTGGTGACAGCCCACTTCAAGCACGTTCTTTGTATTCAGAATACACTTGCTTCAATATTCGATTAAGTTTTCCAAATTACGAAAATTTGTTGACCGATCAGGGAACCCAACCATGCCATTGAGCACGCTCTTCGCCGAGACTGAAGTCAAAACCACCACCCATTGGCAACGGTTTTCAGTGCCTTATGAGTTCCCGGTGGTTTTCACCTCGGGCTTGTTTGAGCCTTCCAACTTGTCCCTGCGTGACGTCTTGTGTCGCATTGAGCCTGCCAAACGCCACCGGGTGATCTTCTTTGTCGATGATGGCCTCGCGGGCGGCGCGTCCAAGCTGCTCGAATCCATCACGGCCTACGCCAAGGCGCATGCCGACGCCATCGAGCTGGCCTGCCCGCCGGTGGTGATTCCGGGCGGCGAGAAGATCAAGTCTGACCTGCATTTCATCGAGAGCATCCAGCAAACCTTGTTTGATCTGCACATCGACCGCCATTCCTACGTGATCGCCGTCGGCGGCGGCGCGGTGCTCGATGCGGTGGGCCTGGTATCTACCACCACGCACCGCGGGCTACGGCATATTCGCATCCCCACCACGGTGCTGGCGCAAAACGACTCGGGCGTGGGCGTCAAAAATGGCGTCAACCTGCAAGGCGTGAAGAATTTTGTGGGCACTTTCGCGCCGCCCTTTGCGGTGCTGAACGACATGAATTTCATCGACGCCTTGCCCGAGCGCGACAAGATCGCCGGCATGGCCGAAGCTGTCAAGGTGTCGTTGATCCGCGATGCCGAATTCTTCGGCTGGATCGAGCGCCACATGGACGACCTGGCCACCTTTCAGCGCGACGCGTTGGCCTATTTGATCCGCCGCTGCGCCGAGCTGCACATGCGCCAGATCGGCCAGGGCGGCGACCCGTTCGAGCAGGGCAGCGCGCGCCCGCTGGACTACGGCCACTGGTCGGCCCACAAGCTGGAAAGCCTCACACGCCACCACGTGCGCCACGGCGAAGCGGTGGCCATTGGCATGGCATTGGACGCGCGTTATTCAGTGCTCGAAGGCCTGCTGCCCGCAGGCGGCGAAGAACGCATTTGCGCGATGCTCGAATTCCTCGGTTTTGATTTGTGGCACCCCGCGCTTGAGAACACTGGTAAGGCCGGAAAAGGCGGCCAGTGGGCGATTTTTGACGGCCTGGACGAATTCCAAGAGCACCTGGGTGGCGAGTTGACCATCACCCTGCTGGCCGGCATCGGTGTCGGCGTTGAAGTCCACAGCATCAACCGCGAACGCATGCGCGAAGCCGTGGTCTGGCTCAAAGCCCGCGCGGGCTCCTGATGCGGCTGGCGCGCGCCTCCGGCACCTCGGCGGCCCACGACCTGGGCCACCTCACTTATTGCACCAACATCCACGCCGGCGAGCCGTTTGACGGCGTGATGGCCAGCCTGGCCCTGCACCTGCCGCCCATCAAAGCGCAGGTGGCGCCGGGGCAGGCCTTTGGCGTCGGTTTGAGGCTCGGGTTTTCCGCCGCCCACAGTCTGCGCGAACCGACGGCGCTGGCCCAACTCAAGCAATTTCTGACGGATGGCGGTTATTACGTCTTCACCCTCAACGGTTTCCCCTACGGCCCCTTTCATGGCCAGACGGTGAAAGAAGACGTCTACAAACCCGACTGGAGCGAGCCCGAGCGCCTGGCCTACACCAACCACCTGGCCGACATTCTGAGCGCGCTGCTGCCCGCCGGGCAAGAGGGCAGTGTGAGCACCGTGCCATGCACCTTCAAGCCCTGGTTGGCCGAGCGCCTGGGCGCCATCACCGAGAACCTCATCTGCCACGTGGCGCACCTCGTGGGCATCAAAGCGCGCACCGGCCAAACCATCAGCCTGGCGTTGGAGCCCGAGCCCTATTGCTACCTAGAAACCATTGAGGAAACGGTTGAATTTTTCAATACGCAATTGTTCAGCGCCAAAGGCATCTCGCGCCTCGCCGAGCTGGCGGGTATTTCGACCAGCGCTGCTGAAGCGGCCATGCGAAAACACATCGGTGTGTGTTACGACGTGTGCCACGCGGCGGTTGAATTTGAAGACGCCCAAACCAGCATTGGCCGCCTGCAAAGCAACGGCATTTTGATCAGCAAAGTGCAGCTCAGTTCCGCCCTTCGCGTCGCCGCCATCAACGCCGAGAGCCGCCGCCACCTGGCCGCTTTTGTTGAGCCCACTTACCTGCACCAGGTGGTTGAAAAGTCCAACGGCGAGTTGCGCCGGTTTGTCGATTTGCCGCAAGCACTGGCTGCCAAAGAAGCCACCAGCGCCGCCGAGTGGCGCGTGCATTTCCATGTGCCGGTGTTTCTGGAGCGCCTGCCGCATTTTGATACCACGCAGTCGTTTCTCAAAGACGTGTTGGCGCTGCACCGCGCGGCGCCCATCACGCAGCACCTGGAAGTTGAAACCTACACCTGGGACGTGTTGCCCCCCGAGTTGCGCAATGTCGGTTTGAGCAGCGCCATCGCGCGCGAGCTTAATTGGGTGAAGGCGCAACTGGGGCAGAACCCTTGAACCAAAGGGCGAGTTCATGAAGTTGCCATGAAGCTACGTATTGCATTGAAGCTCGGGCGCGTCTCCAACCTGCCCACGGTCTGGACGAACACACTCGCGGGTGCGGTGCTCGCCAGCGCACCAGGTTTCACCACCAGCTTCGGCGCCGAGTTCGCCGTCATGCTGCTGGCCTTCTCGCTCTTCTACACCGGCGGCATGTTTTTGAACGACGCCTTTGACGCCCGCATCGACGCCGTCGAGCGACCCGAGCGCCCCATTCCTTCCGGCGAAATCAGCCTCAAAGAAGTCTTCAGCTGGGGCATTGGCATGATGCTCGCTGGCGTTGTGTTGCTCGGCTGGGTTGGCCTGATCATGCCGCCGCGCACGGGGCTGTGGCCCGCTTTCGGCGGCTTGGCGCTGGCGCTCACCGTCACCTATTACAACTGGAACCACAAGGGCAACCTGTTCAGCCCGGTCGTCATGGGGCTGTGCCGCGTGCTGGTGTACGTGGGTGCGGGTTGGTGTTACACCACGCAGCCAGCCAGCGCCTTGTGGGTGGGCGCGGCGCTCATCTTGTGTTATTTGATTGGCCTCACCTACGTGGCCAAACAGGAAAACCTGGCCGAGGTGAGCAACCTGTGGCCGCTGCTGTTCCTCGCGGCGCCTGCGGTGTATGGTGCGTGGTTGATTCCTTCCAACACCATCGTCGCGTTGTTTTGGCTGGCGCTTTGCGCCTGGGTGCTAGTGGCGCTACGTTATCTCAAGCGCCGCCAAAAGGGCGACATCCCGCGCGCCGTCGTCAGCCTGATCGCCGGCATCTCGCTGCTCGACGCCATGTTGATCGCGGCCAACGGCTTCCCGCTGTTGGCCGTGTTCGCAGTGGTGGGTTTCGCCATCACGCTGTTTTTCCAGCGGTACATCTCGGGCACTTGAGCGCGGCACTTTAGGGCGGCCGGCAAGGCAGCGCCGTCGCCTTTCAACCCTCAGCCGTCGTCCCGTGCCTGCGCCCGCGCAAAGGCGGGCCGCGAGACGATGCGCTGCACGTAGTCAGATATGGCGGCTGTCTTTGGCATCATCGGGCTCTGCTGGAACATGGCGAACGTCGTGCCATACAACACGTCTGCCGCGCTGAAACGCTCGCCCAGCATGTAGGGCCCGGCGGTCAGGCGCTTCACGACCGCAGCCATGGCTTCCTCCATCGGCACCCAGCCGGCCGTGCCACGGGGCACTTCGACATTCATGAACTTGGAGGTGAACGCAGGCTCCAGCACGCCCGTGTAATAACTCAGCCAAGAGAGATAAGCGCCGCGATCTGGCTCTCCTGCAAGCGGCCCGATGCGGTTCATCGGAAACTTGTCGGTCAAGTAGAGCGCGATGGCGGGCGACTCAAACACCACGGCGCCATCGTCTGAAATGGCGGGCACCTTGCCGTGGGGGTGCGGGTTGGCAGGGTCTACGCCGCCCGTGTTGTCGCGGGTTCGTGTGGTGACGATCTTGATCTGGTAGGGCGCTTCGAGTTCTTCGAGCAGGAAGATAAAGCGCGACGAACGGGTCTTCGGATGGTGAAAAAGCGTGATCATGGCAAAAGTGCCTCCTGGAAAGTCTGTTGATGACGCGGAAGTGGATTTTGTTCCAAAATTGATTTGCTATATAAAAAGTAGCTTCTTACGCAAATAATTCGTGACTTAGGGGCTTGTTTTGCTTATAGACTCGCATAAAGCCTGAACTTTTGTTAAGTAATTAATACACGTGTTAATTACCGGAATGTCCGGCAAACAGTGCAAGAATGCTGTGGTGCAAGCCGCAATACCGATTGACCCATGACTGGAGACGCCATGCAACACCCCATCGACCAAAACTCCCAGGCGGCGCGCGTGCCCGCCCGGCAAAGGTTTGCCAGCGCAACTGGCGCCAAAACAGTGGCGGCATTTGTGGCACTGGCAGGAATGATCGCCCTGACGATCTCGGCCTGCAGCTCCGGCCCGGCAGCGCCACCCCAATCCTCGGTAAAACAAGGCGACTGCTCGGCACTGGTGGGTGTCACGTCTGAGATGGCGACCATCACCTCGGCGCTGGCAGTTGCCAGCGGCGAGACCATCGGCGCCACCAAAGTCAACGCGCCGCTGTGCCGCGTGATGGGCGTGGCGCGGCCCTCGGCTGATTCACTGATCAACTTCGAAGTCTGGTTGCCAGCCTCAGCCAACGCCTGGAGCGGCCGCCTGAAGACCGACGGCACCGGCGGTTACGCGGGCGCCACGCCGCACGCGCGCATGGCCGCCGACCTGGCGCAGGGTTTTGTGGTGGCAGGCAGCGACATGGGCCACACCGGCGGCGAGTCGCCCGAGTGGACGCTCGGACGCCCCGAGAAGGTGAAAGACTGGGGCTACCGCGCGCATTATTTCGTCACCACCGCTGCGAAGAATGTGACAGCGGCCTACTACGGCAAACCCGCCGCCAAAGCCTACTTCGAAGGCTGCTCCAACGGTGGCCGCCAAGCCATGATGATGGCGCAGCGTTACCCCGATTTGTTCGACGGCATCGTGGCCGGCGCGCCTTCGCAGTTTTATGCCGACACGCTTTTATCGCTGGTTTGGACCGGCCACGCCCAAGTGCCCGTGCTCGGCCAGCCGCCCGTGCTCTCCACCGAAAAACGCGCCACGATGAGCGCCCGCGCCCACGCCGCCTGCGACGCGCAAGACGGCCTAGTAGACCAGCAAATCACCAACCCGCGCGCCTGCACCTTCGACCCTGCGTTGCTGCTATGCTCAGGCGCCGAAACGCCCAACTGCCTCACCGCCACCCAGTTGAAAGCTGCCCAAGACGTGTACCGCGGCATCCCCGGCGCCGATGGCAGCCAACGCTGGATGGGCCCGGTGGTCGGCTCCGAGGCCGACTGGATTCCGGCCTTCGCGGATAACGGCGGTTACGGTGTTTTCATCGGCCATTTTGTCTATGGCCAACGCACGCCGCCCTTCGCCCCGCGCAGCCTTGACGTGGCGGCTGAATACGACCGCATCAAAACGGCGGTCTCTCCGTTCATGGTGGCCCCCAGCCCCGATCTTTCACGCTTCAAGGCGCGCGGCGGCAAACTTTTGCAGTACCACGGCTGGCATGACGCCGTGGTGGCGCCGCAAAGTTCGCCGAATTTCATGCACGCGCTGGCTCAGTTCGAACGCTTGAAAGGGTTGTCGCCCGCAGCGTTTGACCAAGCCGTGGAAGCCCTCACCGCCGCTGATGTCGCTGCCGCCGCGCAGACCCACGCGAGCGCTGTGCAGCAATACCACCGCCTCTTCATGTTGCCCAACGTGGCGCATTGCGGCGGCGGCTCGGGGCCGTCAAACATTGGCGGCGGCACCGGCGACCCGCCGGCGGCACTGCGCAATGCTGAAACTGATTCGGTGCTGGCACTGGCCCGCTGGGTTGAGCAGGGCGTGGCGCCCGATTCCCTCATCGCCACCAGCGTGAAAGACGGCGCCGTGACACGCCAGCGCCCGGTGTGCGTCTACCCCAAACAAGCGCGGTACAACGGCGCGGGCGACATCAACGCCGCTGCCAACTTCAGTTGTGTGAG
>JANOYE010000069.1:0-7393 GCA_031428695.1 Rhodoferax sp.
TTGGCCTGCTCGGCTGTGACGTCGCACTCAACGCCATCTTGGTAACACATGACGCGGATATCTGCAGCAAAAACAGCGGCTGGCGCAACCAGCATCGTCGTGACGATCGCCGCAAGGGTAATTTGGGGGGATTTGGATAACATGATCGGGGTGTCCTATAAAGTCGGAACAGGGTGTGGGTTCACGCATGGATACTAAGACAATATCTGGCGTTTTTCCCTATCGTTTGTACTAGTGAACCATGTAAATGACTTGTCAATGACTTTTTCATTGCTGAAACAGGCTTTGGGCCCAGATTTACTGCGCTTCAATGCTGGCGAAACAGTTCATTTGGCGCGTCAGTGGCCAAAGCGGCGGGAGGAGGTGCGCAGGCGCGTCGTGCCACTGGCCTATGGCGACAATCCGCCCATGCCCGCCCACACTGTCGGAATCCAATTGCACATCGCCCCGGTTCGGCAGTTCTCCAGCGTCCAAGGCACCCGTTTGCTGACATTGCGTGTCGAGGTGGACGCCAAACACGCGTTTTTGATGCAGGTGTTTATGCCGGAAAGTGGCACTCCGATGCCGGTGGTTTTGAGTGGCGATGGTTGTTGGCACTATGCGACCGATCAGGTCATTGCCGAAGTATTGCGTCGCGGCAATGTGTTTGCGCAATTCAACCGAGTGGAAGTGGCTGCAGACCCAAGTCCATTGAATAGTGGCGCCCAAAACACGAACTTCGCGCTGGCCTGGTGGGCCTGGGCGTACCACCGGGCGATTGACGTGTTGAGCCGCTTGGAGTTTGTCGATCCGGCCGCTATTTCGGTCGTGGGCCATTCGCGCGGCGGCAAAGCGGCATTGCTGGCCGGGGCAACCGACGAGCGCATTGCCCTCACCTGCGCCAACAATTCGGGGGCGGGGGGCGCCGGGTGTTTTCGCATTCAAGGCGCGGGCGCTGAAACCTTGGGCGATTTGTTGGAGAAATTTCCCCACTGGATGAACCCTGCGCTTCAACCCTTTGTGGGCCGTGAACACGAGTTGCCGTTTGACCAACACTTCCTCAAAGCACTCATTGCGCCCCGCGCCTTGCTCACCACAGAAGCCCTGGACGACCCTTGGGCCAACCCTGAGGGCGCCTGGCAGACACACCTGGCGGCTGCAGAGGTGTATGCGTTGCTGGGTGCAAAGGACAAAATCGCCTGCAAATTCCGCCCAGGCGGGCACGAACACAACTTTGCAGACTGGTGCGCCTTTCTGGATTTTGCCGATCTGCACCTGGCCCGGAGGTAGCTTTCTTACGCCATTTGAGTGCCACATCTTATTGATGACGAGCCAGCACGTTGATCACAAACCCGCCTCGCTGAAGAAATGCGGTGTGGCTGGCAGACGCCTTGCGGATACTCTACAAAACAAGCGCAGGCGCCATGGATACGGTGTTGAAGGAGTTGCAGGTCATCCCGACATCTTCCCCTTGGTACCGCGCCGTGACCACGGTCACGCCGGTGGCAAAACTTGCCATGGCTTCTTTTAATCCAACGCTCATGGAACCTCCTGGCCTGCCGCGAGCGTCCATAACTCGTACCAGGTTTCGCGATCCATCTTGACTTTCAGGCAATTGGAGAGTTTGGCCAGGCGGCCCAGGTCATTCGTGCCCAAAATCGGCATGATGTTGGCCGGGTGAGCCAGCAGCCAAGCAACCGCCACGGCGTCTGCACCCACGCCAAATGCCTGGCCAATGCGTTGCAGCGCGGGGCGCAAGCGTGTTGCAGCATCACCATTGCCGAGCACCGCGCCAGCGGCCAAGGGCGACCAGGCCATGGGTGGCGCTTTGAGCTGCTGCGCCTGGGCCAAGCGGCCATCGGTGAACGCTTCTCGTTGCAGCAGGCTGATTTCAATCTGGTTCGTCACCAGCGTTTGGCGCATGGCAGACTGCAACAATTGCCAGTCCCACGGGCCGAAGTTAGAGACGCCGATGCCACGCACTTTGCCACTCTCGACCAACGCATCCAGGCAGGCGCCGGTTTCAGACGAGTTCATGAACGGGTCAGGCCGATGAATAAGGAGCAAATCAATCACATCGACGCCTAGACGCATCAGCGAGTTGTCAACCGAAGCACGGATGTGTTGTGCGCTGGTGTCGTAATACTTCACGCGCCGGTTAGGATGCTGATCCGTCATGAGCATGATGTCGCACTTGGTGACGATCTGCATCTCCTGTTTGATCGCTGGCGCCAACTTCAGCGCTTCGCCAAACAGGGCCTCGCAGCGGTAACCGCCGTAAATATCGGCGTGGTCGAAGGTGGTGATGCCCTGCTCCAGGCACATCTCGATTTTCCGCAGCGCGGTCTGTGGCGAGACATCGGCACCGTCAGTCATGCGCCAGGCGCCGTAGACCAGGCGGCTGAAGGCGGGCAGTGCAGGGGCGAGTTGGATGGTTTGCATGTCAGCGCTTCAGTCAGCGTCTAGTGCCGTTGCCCAAAGGGGTCGCGGGGGTTTGGGAGGGGATGCGGCCATAAACTTCTGGCAGCGAGCAGGTCTTGAGGTGGGGCAACACTTTGCTGCCAAATATTTCGCATTCGTCCAGGTGCGGGTAGCCTGAAAAAATAAATGCGCGGATGCCCATTTTTTGGTAGCGCTCGATCTTGCTCATGACTTGATCGACGCTGCCCACCAGGGCCGCGCCGCAGCCGGAGCGGGCGCGGCCAATGCCGGTCCACATGCCGGGCTCGATAAAGCCATCGTCGTCGGCCTGTTCGCGGTTTTTGGCCTGGATCGCCACGCCAAAGGTTTTCGCGTCCAGCGCGCGCTCGCGGATTTTTCGGCCTTCTTCGTCGTCAAGCATCGAGACCAACTCGTTGGCGTATTTGCGCGCCTCGGCTTCAGTGTCGCGCACGATCATGTGCACCCGCAGGCCGTAGTCCAACACCCGGCCATGGTGGGCAGCGCGCGCGTGTGCCGCCTTCATGCGCTGGGCGATGTCGGCCTCGGCCTCGGGCCACATCAGGTAGACGTCGCAATGCGCGCCACACAGGTCCAGCGCGGGGGGCGAATAACCGCCAAAATACAAAAGCGGCCCACCGTTTTGCTGGTAGGGCCGCACTGGGTCGGTGGTGAGGGCATTGAGCTTGTAGATTTCGCCGTCGTATTTGATTTCGTCGCGGGTCCAGGCCTGGCGCAATATTTCCACCACCTCCCAAGACCGTTTGTAGCGGTATTCATTGGAGGCCGTTTCTCCGGGAAAGTCGGACGAGATCACATTCAGCGTGAGCCGGCCTTTGAGCATGTGGTCCAGCGTCGCCACCGTGCGCGCCAGCATCACCGGCTGCATCTCGCCGCAGCGGATCGCGCCCAGCAAGTTGATGTTTTGCGTGAGCGGCGCCATGGCGGCGACAAAACTCAGGGTGTCTTGGCCGACCTGGTACGACGATGGGCACAATATGTTCCGAAAACCCAGTGCGTCGGCCCGCTGGGTGATGCGGCTGGTGTTTTCAAAGCTGCTGCGCAAGTCGCCCTCGGGCACCCCCAAATGTCTGTAATCGTCCGAACACAATGGGGCAAACCAGGCCACTTCAGCGGCATTGGCATCTTCACTTTTGACTGGCACGACGGCCATGGGCGGCCTCCTCGGTTTGGGTTGGTGATCAAATTTTGTTAGAGTGTAGGAATAGTATATGAATTCGTCAACCCTTATTTCAGAAAAGAATGGCGTTAGCCTTCAGCTTGTGCAACCCAAACCCCTGCCGCTTTTCATCCGTGCCAGCGAGTTGTTGACACGCGAAATCGCCGCCGGCCATTGGCAAAAAGGGGACCGCCTGCCCACCGAGGCGGAACTTGCCAAGTTGCTCGGCATGGCCGTGGGCACGGTGCGCAAGGCCTTGGCGGAGTTGGCGACGCGGGGGCTGCTGGAGCGCCGCCAGGGCTCGGGCACCTATGTGCGCGGCACAAGCCGGCAACGCAGCATTTACGAATTCTTCCGGTTGGAGCGTATCGGTGGCGGCGGCCTTCCAACGGCCCGGCTGCTGGATTTCAGGCAAATGGCGCATCCTGACGACCTCGGCGCCTTCGGGCCCGCGACCGGGCGGGCCTCGACAGGCCAGAGTTACCGATTGCGCCGGCTGCGCCTGCTGGACGGCAAGCCGGTGGCGCTGGAGCAGATCTGGTTTGATGCGCGCCATAAGCCGGGGCTCAAAGCGGCTGATTTGAGCGAGGCTTTGTACCTTTTTTACAAGGAGCAACTGGGGTTCTGGATTTCGCGTGTCGAAGACCAAATTTCCGTTGCGCCCGCGCCACTTTGGACGCCGAAAGACTTTTCGGTGCCGCCAGGCCAGGCGTGCGGATTGATCGAACGCAAGGCGTGGTCGGGTGGCAACCGGATCGAAGAGTTTTCCAGAACATGGTTTGATCCCCAAGCGGCCCGGTACACGGCCCGCTGGCAATGATCAACGTCAAACCGTCAACGCTATAGAAGGATTGAAAATGAAAGAAATCAATTACGGCATGGTCGGCTGCGGCATGATGGGGCAGGAGCATTTGCGCAACCTGGCGATGATTCCGGGCGCCCGTGTCAGCGCCATTTTTGAGCCAGACGCCACTATGCGCGAGCACTGCAGCGCGCTGGCGCCCCAAGCGGAATTCGTCAATACCCTGGAGGCGCTGCTGGCGCGATCCGACCTGCAGGCGCTGGTGATTGCCAGCCCGAACCATCGGCACGCAGAGCAATTGCAGCAGATCGCGGCTCAGAAGCCGCTGCCGGTGTTGATGGAGAAACCCGCCTGCACCCACCTCGCCGACGTGGCCGCTTTGCGAAAACTGGCGGCGTCGTACCCCGCGCCTTTGTGGACGGCGATGGAATACCGCTACATGCCGCCCATTGCCGCCTTCATCCAGCAGGTGCGACACGTGGAAGTGACGGGCGGCACGGCGATGTTGTCGATTCGTGAGCACCGCTACCCCTTCCTCGAAAAAGTCGGCGACTGGAACCGCTTTGAGCGCAACACCGGCGGCACTTTGGTGGAGAAGTGTTGCCACTTTTTCGACTTGATGCGCCTCATCATCGGGCGCGACCCGGTGCGCGTTTTCGCCTCGGGCGGGCAAAACCACAACCATCGCGATGAAAGTTACACCGAAGGTCGCCCGGACATTCTGGACAACGCCTATGTGATCGTCGATTTCGGCCAAGGCCAGCGCGCCATGCTCGACCTGTGCATGTTCGCCGAAGGCTCGCGTTACCAGGAGCACATCAGCGTGGTCGGCCCGGTGGGCAAGGTGGAGTGTTTCATCCCCGGGCCGACACGCTTTTGGCCAGAGGCGACGCTGGGGCCTGCGCCGGTGGCGCAGTTGATCGTCAGCCCACGCGCGCCGCAAGGGCCGCGCACGCTGGAGATTCCGGTGGATGCCGCGCTGCTGGCGGCGGGCGACCACAATGGCTCCACGTTTTACCAGCATCAGGGTTTTTTCAATGCAGTGGCGCACGGTGGCCCGGTGGAGGTCACCCTGACCGATGGATTGAAGGCAGTGGTGATTGGCCTGGCGGCTGAGCAGTCGGCCAAGTCAGGCGAGGCGGTGGACTTGACGCACGGCTCCTACGCGGTGACGTGATCTTGCCCGCAGCCTCACTAATTGTGACCTTAAGCGCCCGGTGAACGCGTGTAGAAGCAGCGGCTAAACCGGCATTTTTGACACTATTGAGATGCAGATCGGCCTATGGGTTTCGCATTCAGAAAACCTCTTCCGCCTGGCCGCCAGAAACCAACCCTTGCAAACGGCGCTTCGTCTGTTCGATGATGAAGGCCTGGCTGGGGTAGATATGGCGGGATTCGGCGGTTCCCTCGTCCACCCAAGCCAAGTTCAGCACATCAAACACGCCGCGCCAACTGGTGTTCTCGCCTTCGCCGAGCTGGCGCAACTGCAGAGCGGGGTTGGGCAGGTAGTGGCCGTTGTAACTGCGCACCCACAATTTGCGGGCGGGCAGGTAGGTGCTTGCAGCTTCGGCCCGCGCCAGCAGATGGTTGAGGTAGCTGCGCTTTTTTCGCCGAGCTGCCCACAGGTGCTCTGGCAACGCATCCAGCAGCGATTGCAGCCCATCGGCAAAAAAGCCCTGGCGGTAACGGTAATGGGGCAGGCTGCGTTGCTCGCAGCGCGAGCCTTGGGTTTTGAAGCCAGCCAGCATCAGGCTCAAAACCCAATACTCTCCTTGCTGGTGCTGCAGGCGCACCAGACGGCCCTCGGTCTGCACATCCAGCACGGGCGGGGCGATGCGCTCAAACAGCGGCGCGATAGAGCGTTTTGCAAACTCAGGCTCGATCAAGGCGCGGCCCAGGGCGTGCAACCAGGGCGTGTGGCCAAACTCGTCCTGCAAGGCCGGGTTGGCGCCCCGCAGCAGCAGCGCATCGACCAGCGCCAAGTTGCCAGCGCGGGCGGCCAACATCAACGGCGTGGCACCGCTGGGGGTTTTGTGGTCCACCCCAAACTGCTCGCACTGGCGCAGGATTTCCTTGAAGTTGTGCGCGGTGTAGGGCTGCAAGACGCGGGTGCGCAGTGCGGCCACAGCGCGCCCACTCAGTTGTTTCTGCTGGTCGTACCCAGAGAAGTGGTTGAGGAGGCCGTGGGCATCGGTTCTGGGTTCGCCGAAAGAGCCGCCGGGTGCCAGGCTCTTGGCTGGTTGGAACTGCGCTTGCGTGGCCAGTTGCTGCACCCAGGCGTGTTGCCCGTGCCACAAGGCGTAGTCCAGCAGTGCCTGGCGCGGCTTGGTGGAGGTCTGGAGCGGGTCCAGCGCGCGCGGCAGCAGCTCCCGCATCAACGGCTCAGTCCACGGCATCCACGGCACCGCCTTGACTTGCAGAAAGCTGGCGCGGATGGCCTGCGCCTGTTCATTCTTGCCCTGCAGCTCCAGTTTGCGCGCCTCCTGCGCCCACTCTTCGCGGGTGGAGGCCTGCGCTGGCGGGGCTGTGCTGGCGCTGCCCGTTTCTGCCAGCTTGAGGCCCAGCAGGGCGAGCAGGGGATGGCTGGTGTCCGCCTCGACCAGCACCAGGCTTTGCACCGCGCGTGTCATGGCGACATACAGCGCGTTGACGTAAAACTTGTACAGCTCCAGCGACTTGTCGCCTTTGTCGCGGGCACGCCGATAAGCCAGGTCGTCCACCGCCAAATCCGCCGGCGTGACACCATCGCAAACCTCGGCGTAGGCGCCGCGCTGGCCCGACACCAACGCATGCAGGATCACGTGCGGATATTCCAGCCCCTTGGCCTCGTGCACCGAGAACACCAACGGCGTGCGAAAGTACACGCGCGCGCCGGCTTTGTCTTCATCCCGCAGCACGATCACGGCGTGCTGTGCCGAGGCCCGGGTGCGCAAGTCCAGCGCGCGCATCTGCGCCTCACGCGCGGGCAGCAGGCTGACCGAGCCCTCAATCGG
>JANOYE010000070.1:0-1612 GCA_031428695.1 Rhodoferax sp.
GCCAAGAGAAGCCTCGAAAGAGGCGTAGAGGCTGAAAAATCGAGCGCGATTGCAAAAATAATCGCAAAATTCGGCATAGCGCAAATAAAAAATACGCGCTACGTCATAGAGCGGATAAAAGTTGATTTGATCCGCGCTTCCTTAAGGTGCATGCGGAGCTAGTCAAGGCCGCTGGGTTGGTGCCGCAGTAGATTCGCTGCAACCGTAAACGCAGCATTCCTCGGGCGATCAATTCGCCACGGTTTGTGTGGCGGTGATTGCAACCCATAGAAACTTCAATCCGTCACTGCACGCCCACGCGCCAATGGGCGCTGTATAGCGAAAGTGACGGTGCAAGCCCTGAGTCTGACGGCCTACCCAGGCTCATATCCCTTCGATTTGATCAAAGGGACAGCCACGGGGCCCGTGAGAATAAGCACCTTCGCGACGTGAATTCCAGACCTGAGCTACCGCGCGACACGCCCGACACGCCCGACACGCCCGCGCGCGCATAGCCAACCCGCCAGCTTTCCCTAGCGCCACCGGCCAGACTCCGGGCACACCTCCGCCGGTGCGCCGTTTAGCCTGAGCTGTGCTTCATCCAGCCGCTGCGCGGCTGCAGGCTCAACATCAAAAGCGACGTTTAGCGCCTGCGCCACGTCGGCGTTTTCAATGGGCAACTCCCAGGTGAGAAACACCAGGCTGCAATCTTGCTGGGGCGAGAAGTCGGCCGCATCAAACCCGCTGTTGCCGCGCGCAATCACCGCGTGCGGCTGGCCGGTATCGAAGACCACCACGGTGCCGCGTATGAGGGGAATGCGGTGCCGCGTGGCGGAAAAATGCAAGTCCAGGCCCTTGTCTTCGCTCAAGAAGAGATTGCAAAAAGCGAAGCCGCCATACTGTGCGCCGTCATGGTGGTAACGTGCGCCCCGGCAGGCCATCAGGGACACGTCGCTGCTCGCCAGCACGCCTTGCAAACCCACGCTGCGCGTCCATTCCTGCGCTGCCTGCACGCAACGCGGGTAGTCTGGCCAGCGCAGACGGGCACGGGGCAAAGGCAAGGGCTCCACATCGCCCGGCTCCAAACCCAGGCGCTGAACGATTTCACGCTCCCAATCTGCCACCAGCCTGGCCAGAGGTGCAGGCACCTCAACCGTGCCTGACAGCAGCACGCCACTGACGCTGCGGCTGCGAAGCGTGTCACTTTGCCCATCGCCCATACCGCGCCCCTCGCGCCAGTAAAACGCAACCGGGCTGCTGTCAACCCAAGTTTCAACTCGCTTCATTCCAGTTCACTTCGCTGAAGCCGGCCACGCTGGCAGTTTGCCGACATCCCGCGCGTCGTGCTGAATGATCACCGTGGCCTTCAGGTTGGCAGCGGTTGTCTTGAAGCGCTCCAGCGAAGCCAGCGTATCGCCCCGGTGAAAATTGAAGGTGGGCACGCCGTTGTTCGCGTAGTTCTCCTGGAAGTGCGTGAGGTCGCCCGATATCAGCACCGGGCCCATGCCCTTGAGCTGCACCAGCAAGCTGCGGTGCCCCGGCGTGTGGCCGGGCGTGTTGAGGATGAACACCGAGCCGTCGCCAAACACATCCTTGTCGCCCGGCAGCGCCTCCAACTTGCCGCCGCCGCTGA
>JANOYE010000071.1:0-2939 GCA_031428695.1 Rhodoferax sp.
TGCATCTCCAGCAGCGGCTCGCCCTCGATGTCGCGCAGGCTTTTCAGGTTGACAAAGCTCGAGTTGAGGAAATTGCGGGCGGGCGGGGAGATCATCGCCAACGGATATTGAACCGACGAGCCAGCCGGCTCGTAGTTTTCAAGGTAGTCGGGCAAGCCGTCTTGCCCCTGTGCCGCGAGGCGGGCGCTGAAAAATTCACATTTGCCGGAAGGGGTGGGGAAGTTGCCATGGGCGTAGGGGGCAGGGGCGACTTTTAGCGGCGAAAATCCCTGAGCCAACAACGCGCTGAAATCGACTTCTGCGCCGTAGGCCTGGCGGCACAGCGTTTCGTCGTCATCGGCGAAACAGGGGTTGCTAAAACCCAAATCCGCACCCATGCGCGTGGCCAACTCGCGGAAGACTTGTGAATTCGGTTTCGCTTCGCCCAAGGGTGCAATCGCCGGGCGGTTCAGCAACACGTCGGTATGGCCATACGCCATGTGGATGTCCCAATGCTCCAACTGCGTGGTGGCGGGCAGGATGTAGTCGGCAAAGTCGGCGGTGTCGGTCTGGAAGTGTTCCAGCACCACGGTGAACAGGTCTTCGCGCGCGAAGCCTTGCACCACTTTGCCGGAGTCGGGCGCCACCGCCACTGGGTTGCTGTTATAGACGATCAGCGCCTCGATTGGCGGGCCGAATTCCGGCGAGGCGACTCGCAGCAGGTCGTCGCCAATGGTGCTCATGTTGACGGTGCGCGGTGTTCTTCCGGCCAGCAGGTCGGGGCGCAACAAAGCGGCTTTGTCCACTTTGAATTCGCCCGAGGTGGACAACAAAACGCCGCCTGCCGGGTGGCGCCAAGCGCCCGTGAGCGCGGGCAGGCAGGCGATGGCGCGCACGGCATTGCCGCCGCCGCGCACGCGTTGCAGGCCGTAATTCATGCGGATCGCGGCAGGCTCGCCGCGTTTGGCGTATTGGCCATAGTCACGGGCCAAGGCCTGGGTTTGTGCCACCGTGATGCCGCACACTTTCGCCGCGCGCTCTGGCGGCCATTGCAGGGCGCGCGCCCGCAATTTGTCCCAGCCAAGGGTGTGGTTGTGCAAATAGTCGTGATCCAGCCAGTCGTTTTGAACCAGCTCGTGCATCAGCGCCAACGCCAGCGCCGCATCGGTGCCCGGCAGCAGCGCAATGTGTTCGTGGCACTTTTCTGCGGTTTCCGACTTGCGTGGGTCGATGCAAATGAGTTTCGCGCCCTGGCGTTTGGCGGCCTGCGCATATCGCCAGAAATGCACGCTGCTGGCAATCGCATTGCTGCCCCAAATCAAAATCAACCGGGCCTGGGCAAATTGCTCAACCCGCATGCCCACCTTCGCGCCGAGGGTTTGAATGAGGCCTTCGGTGCCTGCCGCCGAGCAAATGGTGCGGTCTAGCTGTGCAGCGCCGAGCTGGTTGAAAAACCGCGCCGCCATGGCTTCGCCCTGCACCAGGCCCATGGTGCCGGCATAGCTGTAGGGCTGGATGGCTTCAGCGCCGCGCGGGCCTTTTGCCGCAATGGTTTTGAGACGTGCAGCAATGTCTTCAAGCGCAGCATCCCAACTGACGCGCTCAAATTGCCCAGCGCCTTTCGGGCCGACGCGTTTCAGGGGGTGAAGAATGCGCTCAGGGTGGTAGGTGCGCTCGGTGTATTTGGAGACCTTGTTGCATAGAACGCCGTCGGTTTGCGGGTGATCCGGATTGCCCTGCACCTTGATGGCGATGCCGTTGTGTACCGTGGTGATGAGCGAGCAGGTGTCTGGGCAGTCGTGCGGGCAGGCGCCGAGCACATGCCGGGTTCCCGATACGGACAGGGGTGAAGGTGAGGGGGAGGGTGAAATAGTCATGGTGCGGCAATCTGTTCCGAATGGTAATCCTTGATACCGGGGGGAGGCCGGCACCCGTTAAGGGGAAATTCCCAAGCAGACAAAGGTTGCTTAACCCGGCTAGACTGTCATGTTCAGGAGAATCCCCATGAAAACGATTGATTCCATCGTCACCCAAGCGGCCAGCATCGCCGCCATCCGCCGTGACATCCACGCCCACCCGGAGCTCTGCTTTGAAGAAGTCCGCACCGCAGACATCGTGGCCAAACAACTCACCGCCTGGGGCATCCCCATCCACCGAGGCATGGGCACCACCGGCGTGGTAGGCATTGTCAAAGCAGGCACTTCCAGCCGTGCCATCGGCCTGCGAGCCGACATGGACGCCTTGCCGATGCAGGAGTTCAACACCTTCGCCCACGCCAGCAAGCACCCCGGCAAGATGCACGCCTGCGGCCATGACGGCCACACCGCCATGTTGCTGGCGGCGGCGCAGCATTTCGCCAAAAACCGCAATTTCGACGGCACCGTGTATTTGATTTTCCAGCCGGCCGAAGAAGGCGGCGGCGGCGCGCGCGAGATGATCAAAGACGGCCTGTTTGAAAAATTCCCGGTCGAAGCGGTGTTTGGCATACACAACTGGCCGGGCCCGAATGCCGGCACATTTGCGGTGAGCGCCGGGCCGGTGATGGCGTCGAGCAATGAATTCAAAATCACCATCAAAGGCAAAGGCGGCCATGCCGCGCTGCCGCACAACACGGTAGACCCGGTGCCGATTGCCTGCCAGATGGTGCAGGCCTTCCAGACCATCATCAGCCGCAACAAGAAGCCGATTGACGCCGGGGTGATTTCCGTCACCATGATCCACGCCGGTGAAGCCACCAATGTCATCCCCGACAGCTGCGAGCTGCAAGGCACGGTGCGCACCTTCACCCTTGAAGTGCTGGACATGATCGAAGCGCGCATGAAAGAAATCGCTGACCACACTGCGGCGGCCTACGGCACCACGTGTGAGTTTGAGTTCGAGCGCAATTACCCGCCAACCATCAATTCCGCGTACGAGGCCGAGTTCTGCCGCAAAGTGATGAGCGGCATCGTCGGCGCCGA
>JANOYE010000072.1:0-16211 GCA_031428695.1 Rhodoferax sp.
CATGCGCAGCAGATCATGGACTGGCCCGTCCCGGAAGGGCGCTTGCTGCTGCGCGACCTGATGGAACATGCGACCCAGCCCCAGTTCGTTTACCGCCACGACTGGCGCCAGGACGATTTCGTCATCTGGGACAACCGCGCCACGATGCACCGCGCGCGCTCATTCGACGACAAAAAGTATCGCCGGGAACTGCGGCGAACCACCACGCTCGACCTTCCTCTGGCGAGCGCCGCATGACCCTTAGCCTGAGAAGAACGCATCGATGATCGCTTCCGGCAACCAAAACACTTCCGGAGCTGGTACCACACGATGTGGCGCGATTGGCCGGCGTCTCGCAGGCAACCGTTTCGCGGGTGCTCAGGCAGTACGCGCTACGAACCGAATGCCGCAGCCTGTGCGCTCCCATGGCTCAAGGTGAGCCAGACCGGGCACTCGGTCGATGAGGCTCGGGTCATTTCTTATTTACGGGCGCTAGCTTACAACCCCCTATGCCACCGCCATCGGCCATTCAGGGCGGCGGTTCAGTCCAACAAGGTTTATCTGCCGCGTATGAGTTCATCGCCTTTTGCAAACATCGTCGCGCGGCAGATAAACGCTATTCGTTAGACCGCACCAAATGCCTATCGCCCACTCGGGTCCTGCGAATTTGACCTCAGACCAAAGTGCTACCATCGATTTGTCACTGCAACGCATAGCCCGTTCAACCACTCGAAACCCAGGAGCGACCTCAGCATGAATATCAAGCGATTTGCCGTGCTAGCACTCGTAGCGTCCGTAGCGACCTTTAGTGCTGGCATTTCGCCAGCACAGCAAGCCGCGAAGGTCTATCGCGTAGGCGCGCTCTTTAACCGGGTGCCCGGCCCAGACTTTGAAGTTCTGAAGAAAGAACTTGCGCGGCTAGGCTATGTAGATGGCACCAACATCGTCTTTGAAGCCCGATTCGCCGAGGGAAAACTGGATCGCCTTCCGGGCTTTGCCGCTGAACTGGTCGCGATGAACGTCGATGTCATCGCCACTTATGGAGGCCCGTCTACCGCCGCAGCGCGCAAGGCCACCACGACGATTCCCATCGTAGCAGCACTGGTCGCCGACCCGGTCGCCATTGGAGCCGCCGCGACACTCGCGCGTCCGGGTGGCAACGTCACCGGGGTCACCAACCATGATCCTGATCGGGCAAAAAGGCAGTTGGCTGTCCTCAAAGAGGTGTTCCCCAAACTGGCCCGCGTTGCCTTCCTGAGCGACGCCGACATTCCCGGTGCAGATGCCAGCGGATTCGCGCCGATTGAGCGCGACAACATCGCTGCGGCAGCGGCCTTGAATATCAGGCCCCAAACACTCAAAGTGCGTGGCCCAACGCCAGACTTCGCTGGGGCGCTTGATGCCGTGGTTGCTGAAAACGCTGAAGCGCTGGTGGTCATGGAAGTTCCCGTTACCTTCCAGACCCCGGGACGCATCGCCGAACTTGCAACGGCCCGCCGTATTCCCGCCCTGTTCTGGGGCGGCACCTCTAACGCGGGCGTCCTGATGTCCTATGGCACCGCCTTTACCGATACGTATCCGAAGATGCCGCTGGTCGTTGACAAGATTCTCAAAGGGGCGAAGCCAGCAGACACGCCTTTCGAAGTGATCACCCGACAGGAGTTTTTGATCAATCTAAAGGTGGCGCGCGAACTTGGCATGACGATTCCGCCAGAAGTCCTGAAGCGCGCTGATCGGGTCATCGAATGAGTTTGGTGGAACCTAAAACTGCATCGCTGCTCTAAGGTGCGGCCTAACACGCTAATCAAGCGGACTTGCCTTCGGGAAGCCGCTTATCAGCAACGTTAGGCGTCGCAATCTCGCGAGCACACTGAGCAACTCCATGCCGACAAGAACGCCCCTTTCAGTCGTACAAGCGCAACTTGATGCATACAACGCAAAAGACATCGAGGCGTTACTCGAAACCTACGCACCAGATGCCGAGCAGTACACCTTGCACGGTGAACTGCTGGCGAACGGTCACGATCAACTCCGCTCACGCTTTCTCGCAAGATTCACAGAGCCAAACCTGCACGCCAAACTCGTCTCCCGCATCGTCGTGGGTAACATAGTCACCGATGCAGAGCTGATCACACGAGATTTCCCTGAAGGCCTGGGAACACTCGAAATGCTCTGCATCTACGAAGTAGCGGAAAGTCGCATTCAGAAGGCATCGTTTGCGCTGGGGCAAAAGACAGTCCATGTTCCTACAAACTGCGACGCCTAACCTTTACAGGGACTGCCCAAATAGTCAAGCAGCGGTTTTCTGGTTTCCGGTTTTCTTCCTTGATAAGCGGCATTCCTGCAATTCGGTGATTTGAAGCTGCGGTCAAACTCGGAACAGACTGCACATCTACAGACGGCCTTGTTGCACCACGGTGTGTGCGGACCCAGATACGAACCGCTCGGCAGGACTCCATTCCGCTCCCGTGGTCGTTGCCAATTGAACGCCACAAAGGGTTAGTCGAGTTTGCCTGCCGCCGGTCTGACCTGTTGACAGCATCTTCAGATTCACGTCTTGCTAGGAGCGAACAACAATTTCTTCTTCGGCCAGCGTCGCGCTACGCGGCGGCAACCACCAGCCATGGCCTCACACTCACGTGGTGCGCATCAAACTGTTGAATGCAACTTAAAACTGACCCCTTGGGGGTGCGGCACATGAATGCGTCATTCTTCTGCTTTGCCGCGTTTGCGAACATTTTGGCGAAAACATGGCCGAAGATAAAAAATCGGTTCTCGAAAGATACGATGCCGCTTAACAGTACGCCGAACGCGGACGCTCGTTCGGCGCTGTGGCATATTCAAAAGTCGTTCCTGTGCGCCGGTGGGCGTGGGCGTTAAAGCCGTGCCGGTTCAGTGCTAGCATTGCGTCATGAAATCAACCGCCATCGAACAGTCTGTGCTTGGCTTGCCCAAGCCGGAGCGTGCGCATTTGGTGCATTTGTTGCTCGATAGCCTGGATGCGCCATCTGAAACTGATATTCAGGATAGCTGGCTCAGTGAGGCGCGCCGCCGCGCTGATGATATTGACGCAGGCAAAGTCAATCTGGTGAGTGGCGAACAGCTTGAGCGGCAAGTTCAGTCGCTTTTTAAGTGAGCTATTGGCTCCATCCCGAGGCCGCTGAAGAACACAAAAAGCAGGTCGCGCACTATGAAGAGATACGAGCGGGATTGGGAAGGCGGTACCACACAGAATTTCAGGATGTCTTGGCTTTGGTTTGTGCTTCGCCTGATCGCTCACGCATTGTTCTTGCCCCGGACATTCGACGTGCCATGTTCAAGGTTTTTCACTTTGACCTCGTCTACCGCGAAGTCGATGGATTGGTTCAGGTGTTGGCCATCGCCCATCATCGTCGCCAGCCAGGCTATTGGGTGGCTCGGCTTTAACTGGTTGATCGACCCGACTTTCGCGGGTCATCGCCGACGTTGAAGCTGTGTTTTCATTCCCCTAAAGTGGAGTTGGCATCTTTTCGATGACTCCTTTTCATTGAACTGTGTGGAGCCCCCGAAATGGCGGCAACTTCGTAAGGCCGAATGCCGATAGGCTGCTGCGCCGAGCGCCCGACCGACGTGATCTTTGTAGAGGTGCGGTATTCAACCGCTACACAAGAACCACCGCAATTGCCGGTGAGGTCGGGGTGGGTGGCGCAGCGGAATAAAGGCGGAGCAGTCGGCCCGAATCGGAGTACAAGCCGCTGCGGGGGACATTCGCGTAGCTGCCCGCCCTGGCCTCTGCGGCTCACCCACAGCCGATCGGCGCTGGTGTTTCTGGAGCCCTTAAGAACCCAGCATCTTCACAACGTCCTGGCCCCAGCAGGCCCAGCAAATCACTACCCAGCACGCGCCAATATCGGGAACAACTTCACCAGCCCGTCCGACATCACCTCCACCGCCAGCGCCGCCAAGATCAGCCCCATCAGGCGCGTCATCACGTTGATGCCGGTTTTGCCCAGCACGCGGGCAATCGGCTGCGCGGCGGCGAAACACAGGACGGTGGCCAGCGCCACGATCAGGCCATAACCCACCAGCGTGGCGGTTTGCGCCCAGTCTTTGGCTTTGTCGGCGTAAATCACCACGGTGGACATGGTGGCTGGCCCGGTCAAGAGCGGAATCGTCAGCGGCACCACGGCGATGCTGGCGCGCTCGGCGCTGCGTTCGGCGGTTTCCTGGATTTCCACCGCCGTCGAGCGCGCCTCGGCTGGCTGGGCGTTGAGCATCGAGAGCGCCGAAGTCAGCAGCAACATGCCGCCGCCCACCTGGAAACTCGCCAAAGTGATGCCGAAAAACCCCAAAATGTGCAAACCCGCCAGGGCGCTGACGCCGATCACGACGAAGGCGCTAAAGCTGGAGATGAAAATCGTGCGCCGCCGCTGGTGTGCGGTGAAACCCTGCGTGTAGTGGATGAAAAACGGCACCACCGCCAGCGGGTTCACTATCGCCAATATCGTGATCAGCGGCTTGTAATCCATCTACCTTCCCCCAGACACATCAATGAACGCGCCGATGCTGTAGCGCGATTCTTCGCTCATCAGCCACACAATCGCCTGCGCCACTTCCATCGCCGTGCCGGGGCGCTGCAGGGGGATGATCGGCGTCAAGAGGCGGGCGCGGTCGGGCTCGCCGCCGCTGGCGTGGATGTCTGTGTCGATGATGCCGGGCCGCACGGCGTTGACGCGAATGCCTTCCATCGCCACTTCTTTGGCCAGGCCGGTGGTGAAGGTGTCAATCGCGCCTTTGCTGGCAGCGTAGTCGATGTACTGGCCCGAGCCGCCCAGGCGCGCCGCCACGCTGGAGAGGTTGACGATGGCGCCGCCCGCGCCGCCGTGTTGGGTGCTCATGCGCAACACCGCCTCGCGCGCGCACAAGATGCTGCCCATCACGTTGATGTCAAACATGCGCTTGAGGCGCGCGGCGCTCATGGCTTCAACGCGGCAGGCGACATCGACCACACCGGCGTTGTTGACCAGCGCGGTGAGGCGTCCCAGTTGTGCGTCAACGGTTTTGAACATGCGCAAGATATCGGCTTCAATCGCCACATCGCCCTGCACGGCAATGGCCTTGCCGCCCGCCGCCTGGATCTGCTGCACCAGCGCTTCGGCGGCGGCGGCATTGGCCGCGTAGTTCACCGCCACGGCCCAGCCGCGTTGGGCCGCCAGCAGGCAGGTGGCCGCGCCAATGCCGCGCGAGCCGCCGGTGACAAGAACGATGCCGGCCGAGCCGGGGGCGATGCCCGCTGAGCCGGAGGCGATCTCAGATGAATCGGAGGCGATCTCAGATGCCCCAGCGGAAACGGTTTGTGAATTCATGGAGGTGGTGTGCCTTGAAAGAGGTTTCGGGTTAACAATGCTGGCTTGCGATGATCTTAGCCGCAACCCCAACCCGTCTCATTCTCAAGGAGCTTTCGTGAATTTCACCACCGACCTCACGTCCCAAGACGGCTTTGTTTTCCCCGCCTACGTGGCCGTGCCCGAGCGCAAACCGCGCGGCGCCATCGTGGTGCTGCAGGAGATTTTTGGCGTGAACGCGCACATCCGCGCGGTGGTGGAGGGTTATGCCAAAGCGGGCTATTTAGCGGTGGCGCCCGCCACCTTTCACCGCATCAAAGACGGTGTGGAACTGGGCTACACGGGTGACGACATGACCGCCGGCGTGGCGCTCAAAGCGGCGGTTGAAGGGCTTGCCACCCCAGGCGGCGATGCCGTCACGCCGCTGGTGATGCACGACATCCAGGCCGCCGTGAACTACGCCGCCACGGCGGGCAAACTATCGACTGAAGACACCATCGTCGCCAGCGCCAAAGGCGGCTTGGGCGGCCGAGGCAGCGCCGTTGGCGTGGTGGGTTACTGCTGGGGCGGCCTGCTCACCTGGCGCGCCGCCTGCCTGCTCACGGGCGTGAGCGCGGCGGTGCCCTACTACGGCGGCGGCATGACAGTGGGCGCGGAAGCCTCGCGCACGCCCAAATGCCCGGTGATGTGCCATTTTGGCGACCAAGACAAACACATCACCCTGCCCACGGTGCAAGCGTTCGCGGCGGCGCAAAAAAATGTCGAAGTGAATGTCTACGCCGCCGACCACGGCTTCAACTGCGACCACCGAGGCTCGTACAACGCGCCGGCGGCCGAGCTGGCGCTGGCGCGCACGTTGGCGTTTTTCGCCAATTATTTGCGGTGATTTCCGCACCCTGGCCAGCCGAGAACCACACACCATGGAGCGAATTGATCGGGCAATATCGGGCAATTGTTGAAATAAATAGTTAACTCACAACTGGACAGATGAAAATGGCATTAAGTCACGGATTACTTGCGTACACAGCTATTATTATTGCTGTATTCTGTGGTGAAATTTTTGCCGCAGATTACAACGGCCCGCTGTTTGACGCCCACCTGCATTACAACGACGAAGCCACTGCGGGCCCGCACCCCATCAGCGACGTGCTGGCGCGCATCAAACGCAACGGCGTCAAAGGCATCTTGGCCAACTCGCGCCCGAATGACGGCAGCAAGGCGCTGGCCGCGCACGTCAGCGCAGACAAGTCCGGCGACCTGCAAGTCGTGCCCTTCATCCGCCTCTACCGCAACCGCGCCGACTACGACAGCTGGTTCAAAGACGACACCATCTACACCATGGTGCAGGCCGAACACGCCAAGGGCGCGGTGCCAGGGCAGCCCGCAGCGGCCTACAAAGGCATCGGCGAATTCCACCTCTACCACAGCGAAAACGCCAACGGCCCCGTCGCCAAAAAACTCATGGCCTTCGCCGAGGAGAAAAACCTCGCCGTGCTGGCGCATGTGGACGATGCGGCGATAGATTTGCTCATGGCCCATACAACGGCCAAAAATGGCGATCTGCCGCCGGGCCGCCCCAAGGCAGATCAGCCCCCTCGGGGGGCAGCGACCCGCGAAGCGGCGGAGCGTGGGGGCGGCTTTAGGCTGATTTGGGCCCACACCAGCATCGGCGGCGCGCCCGCCTCGCGCATCGACGAGTTGTTCGGCAAATACCCCTTGCTGATGGGCGAGTTGTCGTATCGGCCTGGCTTGACCTGTGAGGGCGGAAAGCTGTGCCCCGAGTGGCGCACCCTGATGCTCAAATACCCCAGCCGTTTCATGACCGGCTCCGACACCTGGGTCAACCAGCGCTGGCAGTATTACGACGAGCTCATGAAGGGTTACCGCACCTGGCTCGGCGACCTGCCGCCCGACGTAGCCCGCAAAATCGCCTGGGGCAACGGCGCGGCGCTGTTTGGGTTGAAAGACCCGAAATGATTCAGCTGCACTACTCCCCCAGCAACGCATCGATGATCCCGCACATCGTGCTCGAAGAGCTGGGTGTGCTGTTTGAACTCGTGCTGGTAGACCGCAGCCACGACGCCCACAAATCGCCCGACTACCTCAAACTCAACCCCAACGGCAAGATTCCCACGCTGGTGCAGCGCGAGCCCGGCCAACCCGATTTGGTCTTGTACGAAAGCGCGGCGATCTGCCTGCATTTGAGCGACACGCAGCCCAAAGGAGGCGCCTCAAATAGATCAACCGGCGGGTTGGCGGCTGGGCTGATGCCGCCCCTCGGCACCCCCGCGCGGGCGCACGCCTACAAGTGGCTGTTTTGGCTCTCCAACACCTTCCAGCCAGACATCATGATGTATTTTTACCCCGAGCGGTATGTCACCAGCAGCGACCCAAAAGTGGTTGCCAGCGTCGCCGCCCAAGCCCAGGCCCGCATCAAAGGCCACCTGGAGCAGCTCGACGACGAGCTCGCCCGGGTGAAGGGCCGCAGCAAAGCCAGCGACGACCTCGACGATGGCGACGGCTGGTTCCTGGGCAGCCAATACACCATGCTCGACGCCTACGTTTTCACCCTGTGCCGCTGGACGCGCGGCTTCCAAAGCGGCGCCGCCCGCACCTGCGAACACCTTGGCCCCTACCTGCAGAGAATGCTCGCCCGCCCCGCCGTGCAACGCGTGATCGCCACGGAGAAGTTGTTGCCGCCGTTGGTGTGAACGTGCGCGTTGATCTGCACCTCCTGGCATTTTTCAATGACCGGTTTTGCAGTAACAGGGTGACGCTTCAGGTCGCTGGCGGCATCAGGCCGACCGGGCTCTCAGCTGCGCGGCTGTCACCCACGGCGGCGTAGTCTCCTCTAGCGCCGCCAGTTCTTTCTTTATGCCGCTTCGCCGAGCGCCCCATCGAGTTGATCTTTGTTGGTGTGCGGGTGATCAACGGCTGAAGACAAAGGGGTCGGGATTATTTTGAGTTCCTTTCCGGTTCAATAGCTATTATATATATAGCTAATAACACAATAAATCCAAGACTTGCAGCCAATTTTTTGGACATACGTAGTTTACAAACCCTGACATGAGTTTGGGCGCAAACTGCTGAACTGCGTTTCTGTCACTTGGACTTGACTGGTGCCCGCTGATGCCGATGTGGTGGCGTACAGAGCAAACGCTGTAGCACATCGTCAGGATTTGGCAACGGTGAGGGTTGTTGCGGCCTAGAGGGCTGTGATAGTGATGGCATGATCAGAGACTACCCAACTTAGCAATCTGAATATCAATGACTCCGCGCGACCTGAAAAACCATAAGAGCGCCGCAAAACAGTTACGACAGGTTCCTGAGTTCCAGACGAGAAAACGCTTGCAGCGCCCGTTTAAGCATGTCGGTGGCCCAAGAATATTTCCCACCGGCATACTCGATGTTTCAGACACTCATGCAGTGCTGATGTATTGGCGAGTAGGTCAAATTTTGACAGACCGCGCTTTTTATGGGCATCTTTTTTGTCGGCTAGCGAACGGGAAAACCAGCCCGCTATTTGAGTTTCACTGGCACCCAAGTCACAAAGGGATTCATTGCAAAACACCGTGCAAGACTGAGAATGACTACACTGACCGTAACTTGCCAGGTGCGCCTGAATTTGCCATCAAAACAACGTCCCAATACGATCCGAAAAAGCCGGATGAACTCAAAATGCTTGTGATGCTTTTTTGTAAGTCTTGCGGAATTTCATTGCCTGTATCGGACTCCAACACTCAACCATTATGGTGATTACTCTCGACCTCAAAAAGGCGATTTGCTCTCTCTTCGAAGTGCACTCTGATGAAGGCGGAGTGCAGCGAGTTGTCACGCCTCTCGAATACCCAGGCAGTGGAGACCAGATCGTCGTACGAGTGCGCCCATCTTCGGATGGGAATGGATTTCAAATTGATGAAAATGGAGAAGCCGCTTTTTACGCATCTATGAGCGGGGGGGATACCGAATCTGAAGCGGTGGTGCGATGGGCTGGCGAAATGGCCACTCATTCGCCCGTTGAATTCACGGATGATGAGCGTATCTCAGTGAAATGCGCAAATGAGCGTTTGATAGCTCCTTACATTTTTCGCGTCGCAGAAGCCGCACAGCAATTGCACGCAATTGCCACAGCACGAGTAGATCGACAGGCCAGCGATTTCAAGGAGCGAATAAAGCAAATAGTGAGCGAAATATCCACCGAGGCCAATCTTGAAATGAGTTCTGATGTCGAATTGCCTATTGCTGGTGGGTTGAAGGCAGATCATGTGCTTGGGGGTGCAAATCCAATAATCATTGTTGCCGCCACGTCTGCGACGCGTCTTCTAGAAGCAGAAGTCATATACCTTCAGTATCGGGCCGACAAAAAACCCGGTTACATTCTTGCAGTTGCCGAAAGTCAAAATTCAGTTGGCAAGGCTCAGTATGAGCGAGCGGCTTATTACACCAACAAAGCGGTTATCTACAACCAAGATGCGTTCCGAATGCTAATCACCAAGGATGCAATGCCGACTATTCAATAGTCGTTCCGACTGAGAATTGTTGCCAGCAGCCGCTCAAACTTCGACGGCCCGTTGTCCGTGAGTCCTTTGATACGTCAGCCGCTTGCCGCTGATGACCGAACAGCGACCGATTGAAGTGAAACATAACGAATAGCGTTTGTCCGCCTCGCCCCATGCCAGAACAGCCTGCTACATCTGCCCGTTTGGCCATGATGGTCGATCAATCTCATCGCAAGGGTTGATGGGCTTTGGTCTTGGCTTCCCTTTCGTGATGACTTTGCTCCGCAGTTAACCGCCGTCGCCGATCCGACCCTTGCAGAGGCGCGTGTATTCGGCTTCGGCATTCCACCCCGGCCTCTCCGGCTCGCCCATAACCGAACTGGAATAACTGCCTTGTGAACCCTGGCGAATTTCAGTCAGGCTCAACCCGAGCCCGCCAAAACTTCGGAATCCCCCAACAAATTACCGCCCCGTCGTGGCCAAATACCGCTTCCGCCAGAAAAACGTCACCGTCGCCACAGCGATGGCGACCATGGTGCCGAAGATCCACCAGAAGGCGCCTTTTTGGTGGACGAGGGGCATGAATTCGAAATTCATGCCGAAGAAGCCGGTGATCAGATTCAGCGGCAAAAAGATCGCGGTCAGCACCGTGAGGGTGCGCATGATGTCGTTGGTGCGGCTGCCTTGCACGCTGAAGTGGATCTGCACGGCCGTCTCGGCGCTTTGCTCCAGGCGGCGCACGTGGTGCACCACACGTTCGATGTGTTCGAGCACATCGCGGCTGCGCACGTGCAGCAGGTCGCGCTCGCGCGCCTGGGCCGGGGTTTGGGCTTCCGGCCAGGTCTTGAGCGATTCGTTCCAGTCCTGCACGGCCGAGCGCTGGTCTTCGCAGACTTCGTCCAGGTAGTGCAGGCTGCGCCGCGCATCGAGCAGAGAGCGCCAGTTGTTGAAACGTGTGCGCGGGTTGATGAGTTCGCTTTCCCAGTGGTCGAGTTGGCGGGTGAGTTCGCGGCGCAACTCCAGAAAACCATCGACCATTTGGTTGACGATGCGCAGCATCAGGTCGGCCGGGCTGGCGGGCAGGCGCGCGCCGGTGGCGCGGGCTTCATTGGGCGCGCCTGGCGCGGCCGCTGCGGCCAATGCTGCTGCCGCACCCGCCACGCCCGTGCTCAACAGGCGCGCGGCAAAACTCTCGCGCACGGCGCAGTCGGCGGGGTGGACGGTCAGCAACACCCGGTCAAACACAGCAAAACCGACCGGGCTGGTGTCGATGCGTTTCAGGATCGGCGGCCCGCCTTTGGCCCCCAAGATGCCCGGTGGCTCGGATCCTGCCGGCTTCTTGTCGCCGACGCCGGCAGCGAGGCGGCGAAACACCAGCACCTCGTAATCGGAGGTGAAATCAAAATGCGAAGGCAAGTGAATGTTGACCAGGTCAGCCACGTGCAAATCCACCAGTTGCAGGCCGCACAACGTTTGCAGGCACGCCTGCACCTGCGCCTGAGCGGTTTCAAACTCGCCCCGTGCGCAGGCGATCCAGACAAACCCGTTGGCCGGCAAACTGGCGGGCAAATCGCGACTTTCCACGACGCTGTTGGCGGAGATGTTGAAAACACGCATGGTGCGAAATTTGTGAGTCGGGGTGCTGATCTGGCCGCGTTGGGTTGAACGGTCTACTTGTCGTGAGGTGGCTGCCTGGGCAGCAAGCGCGCCGCCTCCAGCGCGAAGTAGGTCAAGATGCCGTCGGCGCCAGCGCGTTTGAAGGCCAGCAGGCTCTCCATCATCACGCCGTCATGGTCGAGCCAGCCGTTGATGGCGGCCGCCTTGAGCATGGCGTATTCACCGCTGACTTGGTAGGCGAATGTGGGCACGCGGAACTCGTCTTTGACGCGGCGCACGATGTCCAGGTAAGGCATGCCGGGTTTGACCATCACCATGTCGGCGCCTTCGGCAATGTCAATCGCCACTTCACGCAGCGCTTCGTCGGAGTTGCCGTGATCCATCTGGTAGACCTTTTTATTGGCCCGCCCGAGGTTGCCGGCGGAACCGACCGCATCGCGAAACGGGCCGTAAAAGGCGCTGGCGTATTTGGCGCTGTAGGCCATGATGCGGGTGTGGATATGGCCTTTGGCCTCCAGCGCCTGCCGGATCGCGCCGATGCGGCCGTCCATCATGTCGCTGGGGGCCACAATGTCCACGCCAGCTTGAGCCTGTGTGAGCGCCTGCTTCACCAGCACTTTCACGGTTTCGTCGTTGAGAATGTAATTGGCGGCATCGAGCAGGCCGTCTTGGCCGTGGCTGGTGTACGGGTCAAGCGCCACATCGGTCATGATGCCGAGCTCGGGAAAACTCTTTTTCAGCGCCGCGACCACACGCGGGATCAAACCCTTGGCGTTGGTGGCTTCTTTGCCGTCGGGCGTTTTCAGCGATTGGTCGACCACGGGGAACAGCGCCATCACCGGGATACCCAATGAAACACATTCTTCGGCCACCGGCAGCAAAACATCGAGGCTCAGGCGCTCCACACCGGGCATTGACGCGATGGGCTGGCGCTGCTTTTTGCCCTCGACCACGAACACCGGGTAAATCAGATCGTGGACAGAAAGCGCGTTCTCACGCACCAGGTTGCGGGTGAAAACGTCCCGGCGCAGGCGGCGCGGGCGGGCCAACGGAAATGGCGCGGGGGTCAGGAGTGGCATGGGATTGTGACGAATTGAAAAAGAGAGGTTTCCATCAATTATTGTCGCCTCAACCGCAAAAATATGGGTAAACCTGCTTGAAACATACACCAATGTTTGCTAAATTGTGGGCTGGGTGGTTCGCCACCCCCCGCTTTTCCTCCCTGAGCGGGGCCTTGATGTGTGACAGCAAATAGGCTTACCACCCCGGCCCAGTGCCGGGGTTTTTTTTTGAGCCGTCGGCGCCAAGGGGGCAAATTGGGGCCAGACCCCAATTACCGGAGGCAGGCACGAAGGTGCCAGGGTCGGTAGATTGGGTTCTGACCCCAATTTGCCCCCTTGGCGCCGACGGCTCAGGCGACCGACAGGTCGCTCGCCTGGCCGGGCGCCTTGGACTTCATCCCGGCAACGGGCCTTCTTGGCGAAGGCGAGGTGAGTGAACGAACGAGCGAACAACGAACTAAAAAGCTAGATGGCCAGCGTGCGAGCGAAGGCTGATTCGTCAAATATCATCCCCTCATGCTCTGGATCAAATCCCTCCACATCGTTTTTGTCGCCAGCTGGTTCGCTGGGCTGTTTTATTTGCCGCGCATCTTTGTCAACTTGGCGCAGGTGCCTGAAGGCTCCACGGCGGAGCGCGAGCGGCTGCTGTTGATGGCCAACAAGCTTTACCGCTTCATGGGGCCGCTGGCCTTGCTGGCGGTCATTTTTGGCGGCTGGCTCTGGTTGGGTTACGGCATCGGCAAAGGCGCTGGCAACTATTGGCTGCACGCCAAACTGTTTGTCGTGTTGCTGATTGGCGGCTACCACCACGCCTGTGGCAGCCTGTTGAAAAAGTTTCAGGCCGGGAAAAACCAGCGCAGCCACACCTGGTTTCGCTGGTTCAACGAAGTGCCGGTGCTGCTGCTGTTGTGCGCCGTGGTTCTGGTGGTGGTCAAACCGTTTTGAGCCCCAATTGAGCGGCAAATGCTAAAGGCCTGATGCAGATGCACAAAACCTCTGCCTGGCCCTTGTCGTTGGTTTATGGCGCCCTGATTGTTTACGCCAGCCTGTTTCCGTTTTCCGATTGGCGCAACCAGGGTTTGAGCCCGCTGGCCCATTTGTGGCAGCCTCTGCCCAAATACTGGGGTGGGTTTGACGTTTGGATCAATATCCTGGGCTACCTGCCTTTCGGGTTTTTGCTGGCCCTGAGCGCGCTGCGCATTGGGCGCTTGCGGCAAGCGGTGGCCGTCGGGGCTGTGGCCGGTGCGCTCTTGTCGCTGGTGATGGAGGTGGCGCAAAGTTACTTGCCGGCGCGGGTGTCGTCCAACCTTGATTTTTTATTGAACGCCCTGGGAGCGGGCCTGGGCGCGGTGCTGGCCAACACGTTAGAGCGCATGGGCGCGCTGGCGCGCTGGAGCCGCATCCGCGAACGCTGGTTTGTGCCCCACGCGCGCGGCGGCATTGTGTTGATCGCCTTGTGGCCGTTTGCGTTGCTGTTCCCCACCTCAGCGCCTTTGGGCCTGGGGCAGGTGATGGAGCGGCTGGAGGCCACCTTGGTGGACTGGTTGATCGACACGCCGTTCCTTGAATGGCTGCCAATGCGCGATGTCGAGCTGCAGCCGCTGTTGCCGGGCGGGCAAATGTTGTGTGTGGCGTTGGGTGCGTTGGTGCCTTGTCTGCTGGGCTACTGCGTGATCCGGGGCGGCAGGCGCCGCGGGATATTCATGGCAACCGCGCTGCTGGCGGCCGTGGCCATCACTGGCTTGTCATCGGCCCTGAGTTTTGGGCCGGCGCAGGCCTGGGACTGGCTGAATCTGCCCACCCGCATCGGCCTGGTGGTGGCGGTGTTGCTGGCGGTGGCGTTGTTGCTGGCCCCGCGCCGCCTCTGCGCCGCACTGGCCTTGCTTTCGCTGGGCATCTTGCTGGGGGTGCTCAACCAGGCTTCGCCCGGGCCGTATTTTGAGCAGACCCTGCACACCTGGGAGCAGGGCCGTTTCATTCGTTTCAACGGGCTGGCACAGTGGCTGAGCTGGTTGTGGCCGTTCGCGACTTTGGTGTACTTGATCACCCTTCTGGGGGCTCACGACGGAAAAAATTAGCCTTCGCCCGGGCGCAAGCTGGCACAAACCTAAAATACGCCATGCTCCAGACCGCCACCTCCGCCCCCACTTCCCCCAGTTATTACCAGCGCCACATCTTTTTTTGCCTCAACGAACGCAAAAACGGTGAAAACTGCTGCGCCCACCACCACGCCCAGGCCGGCTTTGACCGCTGCAAATCCCAGGTGAAAGCCGCCGGACTCGCCGGCCCCGGCCAGGTGCGGGTGAACAAGTCGGGCTGTCTTGACCGTTGCGCCGCAGGCCCGGTGGCGGTGGTCTACCCGGAGGCGGTTTGGTACAGCTATGTGGACGACCACGACATCGATGAAATCGTCGAGTCGCACCTGAAAAATGGGCGAGTTGTCGAGCGTTTGCTGACGCCTGCGCATTTGGGGCGCTGAGTCTGCCACACGAGGCGTCAGCAACGCAGCAATAATAAAAATTATATTAAATTGTATATCGAATTTGATTGCCTCTAAGTCACGAATTAATTGAATATTATGCTATTTATTTTCAACTAAATATGATTAATATTTATACAAATTAATGTTGTAAATTTTAACAGTAAGTAAATTTTCTCTACCTGATGAAGCTCCGCACTCTCTTGTTTTCCAGTTTGCTCAGCCTGTTGAGCCTCTCAGCCACCGCGCAAGCGCCCCAGCCGCCGGAAATTGCCGCCAAATCGTACCTGCTGCTTGACATGACTTCGGGCCAATTGCTGGCTGCCAAAGACGTTGACTCGCCGGTGGAGCAAGCGTCGCTTACCAAATTGATGACGGCCTACCTCGTGTTTGACGCGCTCAAGTCCAAAAAGGTCACGCTGCAACAAACCTTTGGCGTGAGTGAACGCGCCTGGAAGATGCCGGGCAGCCGCATGTTCATCGACCCGAAGATGAAAGTGCCGGTTGAAGACCTCATCAAAGGCATGATCGTGCAAAGCGGCAATGACGCCACGGTGGCGCTGGCCGAAGGTGTGGGCGGCACACACGAACGTTTTGTGCAGCTGATGAACGAGCAGGCCAAGGCGCTGGGCATGAAGGCCACGCAGTACAAAAACCCGGAAGGCCTCACCGAAGCTGGCCACACTACCACCGCGCGCGACTTGGGCCTGCTCGCCACGCGGCTGATGCAAGACTTCCCACAGTACGTGCACTATTACGCGCTGAAAAAATACCGCTACGAAGGCACCCCCGCCGCCAACGACAGCAACCGTAACCTGCTGCTCTTCCGCGACCCCACGGTAGACGGCCTGAAAACCGGCCACACCGACGCCGCCGGTTATTGCCTGATCGCCACCGCCCGGCGCGAGGTGGCGGGCCTGGGCGCGGTGAGTCTGCCTCCGGTGGCGCCTGCAGGCACGTCGGCCGCACCGGCTGCCCCGGCCAGTGGCCCAGCGGTCGCCGGGTCGGCAGCGGCACCAGCGTCCTCAGTCACCGGCAGCCGCCGCCTGCTCTCGGTGGTGCTGGGCGCTGCCAGCGAAAACGCCCGCGCCAATGAATCACAGAAGTTGCTGAACTGGGGTTACACGGCGTTTGAAGCCGTCAAACTGTTTGACGCGGGCCAGGCGGTGGTGTCACCGCAAGTCTGGAAAGGCGCTGAGAAGGTTGTGAAACTCGGCCGCACCCAGGCCATCATCGTCACCGTGCCTTCGGG